>JAGXLL010000125.1 GCA_018334675.1 Bacteroidales bacterium
AGTACCTTTACGGCATCCAGACCCTTCGGGCAGCTGAGAATTTCAGCATCAGTGGGGTCACCTTGAACTTCTATCCCAATCTGATCCGGGCCCTGGCCATGGTGAAGCTGGCAGCAGCCAGGGCCAACCAGGAGCTCGGACTGGTGGAGAAATCTCTGGGAGATGCCATTATAAGGGCTTGTAACGAGATCATCAACGGCAAGTATCATTTGCATTTCATCGTGGATATGATCCAGGGGGGAGCCGGTACTTCTACCAATATGAATGCCAATGAAGTGATCGCCAACCGGGCCCTGGAGATACTGGGATATGAAAGGGGCGATTACAGGCATTGCCATCCCAACAACCATGTCAATCTCTCCCAGTCTACCAATGATGCCTATCCCACAGCTGTAAAGATGGCCCTGATCAACAGCAACCGAACCCTGCTGGGTACCCTGAAGCAGTTGATCTCTGCTCTGAGAGAGAAAGGTGAGGCGTTTCAGGAGGTCATCAAGATGGGACGGACCCAGCTGCAGGATGCTGTTCCCATGACCCTGGGCCAGGAGTTTGAGTCTTATGCCGTGACCCTGGAAGAAGAGGTGGAAAGGCTGAATCAGAATGCCGACCTCTTTCTCGAGGTCAACATGGGCGCTACAGCCATCGGTACCGGCATCAATGCCGATCCCGGGTATCCCGATCTGGTGATAAGACATCTGGCACATATAACCGGGTTGAAGGTCGTTAAGGCCCGCAACCTGGTGGAAGCTACCCAGGATACCGGAGCTTTTGTGATGTATTCATCCGCCCTGAAAAGGCTGGCGGTTAAACTTTCGAAGATCTCCAATGATTTACGACTGCTCTCATCCGGACCGCGGGCCGGATTCAATGAGATCAACCTTCCCGCCGTCCAGCCCGGTTCATCCATTATGCCGGGCAAGGTCAACCCGGTGATACCGGAGGTGGTCAACGAGATTGCCTATAAGGTCATAGGCAACGATCATACAGTGACCATGGCAGCTGAAGCCGGCCAACTCGAGCTGAACGTTAATGAGCCCATCATCGTGCAAAGCATTTTCGAATCCATTGAGATGCTCAACAACGGCATGAAAACTTTTCAGTATCGCTGCATCGAAGGCATCAGGGCCAATGAACAAAGATGCCGGGATATGGTACACAACAGCATAGGTATTGTCACAGCCCTGAATCCCCTGTTGGGATATGAGAAGAGTTCAGAACTGGCTAAGGAAGCCCTGAAAAACAATAGAAGCGTTTACGAACTGGTACTGGAAAAGAAGCTGCTGTCCAGGGAACAACTCGATGAATTGTTGAAACCAGAGAATATGATCCATCCGGGCAGTTTGCGCTAGACCCCTATTCGGATTCGATATTCTTCATGATCTTCTCCACCTCCTGTTCGGTGGTACGCAGCTTGTTCCTGCAGATGGTGAGCAGTTCGGAGACCCTTTGTACCTTGGAGGTAAGGTCGTCCACATCCAGCTCTTCCTGCTCGATCTGGCCCAGGATCTGTTCGATCTCTTGAATGGCTTCACCGTACTTGATCTGTTTGTTGGTCATACCTCAATTTTTTGTTTGGGCAAGCGGTAGGGTAAAGATAAAACAACTGCCTTTATTTTCTTCACTTTCAACCCAAATTTTGCCGCCATGTTTTTCAATGAATTCCTTGCTCAGGATCAGGCCCAGGCCGGTACCCTGCTCTTGCTGTGTGCCCCTGGTAGAGTAACCCTCATCCACCCGGAAAAGTTTCTTTTGATTTTTCCATGAAATGCCTTTTCCCTGGTCTTCAACCTCTACCCGGAGCTGTCGTTCGTCTTGGTTTGTACGAATCGTGATCCTGCCCCCTTTCCAGGAGAATTTGATGGCGTTGCTCAGCAGATTGCGCAGCACAGTGGTGAGCATCTCCTCATCGGCTTCAACCTTTGTGTGATGACGGATCTCCCTGGATACTTCCAGGTTCTTTTCGCGGGCATTGATCTGGAGCAGCTCTATAGTATTGTCCAACACCTCTTCCAGATTCAGCTCCACCGGATGAAAAGGTATCTTGCCCCGTTGAATCCTGGACCAGTGCAGGAGATTTTCCAGCAACCTCAGAAGTTGATCAGCCGATTCATGGATCACATCAATGAATTCATGCACCTCTTGGCGGGTGAGCTGGCCAAAATTTTTCGAGATATGTTCGGTTAAGCCATAAAGGGCATTAAAGGGATTTCTCAGGTCGTGGGCGATGATCGAGAAGAATTTGTCTTTGGTGGCATTGGCCTTGCGCAGCTCTTTTTCCGATTCGCTTAATTTCTGATTGGCCTGTTTGATTTGCCGGTACCGTTCTTCCAGCAGGGCACTGGTTTTTTTCTTGAGCCGGTAACGGTTATAGAACAACAACCCGGCAACGATCACCAGCAGGATGATGATCACCAGGAAATACTGGATGGTTTTCTGGCGTTGCAGCTGTGATTCCTTCAACTGTTTCTCCAGGGAAAGCTGGCTGACCTGTTTTTCTATCTTGCGGATCTCATCTTGTTTTTTGGACAATTCATAATTCATCTGGGTCTCCAGGATCCGCATGTTGTTTTTTCGTTTATTGATGCTATCGCGAACAGTGGAATACTCCATATAGTAATCCAGCGCCTTCTGGGAGCTTCCATTTTGCCGGTGATGCTGAAAAAGCTTGAAGCAGGCATTCTTTATAAGCTCCAGATTTCCAATTTTTTTGCCCTTCTCCAGGGAAGATCTCAGGTACTCGATACCCCTGGATATTTGTCCTTCGGAGAGATAGATATTTCCCGCTTTCCGGCTGCATAAACCGGAATAGTATTCTTCTCCAATCTCATGGGCCAGGTCAATAACCCGCTGATATTTCTGCAGGGCTTTATGGTTCTGACCCTGTTTTTGGTAGTAGTTCCCCAGGTCATTCAATACACTGCATATGCCTTCGTGGTCACCGATCTCCTCTCTTATTTCAAGCGTTCTTGTGTAAGCATCCAATGCTTTGCCATACTTTTTCAGTCCGAAGTAAGACCTGCCCCTGTTATGCAGCGATTGAGCGACATAAAGGGGATCCCCGATTTTCGTCCGCAGGTTCAGAGATTGTTGATAATATTCAAGTGCCTGCTCATATCTCTCCAGGCGCTGATAGGAGTTTCCTATAATATGCAGGGTGTAGGCAATGTCTTTTTTATTTCCCAGTTTGCGTTTGATCTTCAATGATTTTTTATAATACTCAAGGGCTTTCTCATAGTTATGGATGTTTTGGTAGAGCATGCCCATGTTGTTCAGGGAAGCCGCCACGCCTTGCTGATCGTCGGTTTCATTGCGGATTTTCAGGGCCTGAAGGTAGTAATTCAATGCCTGGTCGTATTGACTCATACGCCAGTAAACACTCCCGATGTTGTTGAGCGAAGAAGCTATCAGCTGCTGATTGCCAAGGTTTCTTCGAATGGAAAGGGATTTTTGCATATAAACCAGGGCGGAATCATACCTTTCTGTGCTCTTAAACACCAATGCCATGTTGTTGTAGGATCGGGCCAGTGCGGGATGGTCTTTCTCGCGGCGTCGCAGCGTCATGGATTTCTTGTACTGTTCAAGCGCCTTGTCAAATTGATGGGTCTTTAAGTTGACATTACCAATATAATTGAAGATGTCTGCTTTCAAGAGAGGGATATCCCGGGAGTGAGCCAGTTGGTAGGCCTGCTGATGGAGTTCAATGGCTTTTGTGGAATGTCCTGTGTTCTTATTTACCAGTCCCAGGTTATTGAGGGTGCGGATGATACCCAATGTATCGGGAATCTTCCTTTTGATCTGTAAAGAACGATTATAATAATGCTTTGCACTGTCATATCTGCCTTGCTGCCAGTGAATACTGCCCATGTAGTTCAGTGTGTTGGCTCGTCCTCCCGCCTGATTCTGTGCGGTGAATATCTTCAATGCCTTTTGGTGATAATCATAAGCCTGGTTGTAAGCGCTATTTCTTTTTTGGTTGAGCCCCAACTGGTTGTATGTGGCTCCGGCTTGCTGGGTGTTTTCGAGTTGCTTACTGATCTCCAGTGCCAGGTGGTAATAATGGTCGCTTTGGTCATATTGACCTAGCAGAGAGTAGGTTTCTCCGAGCTTAAAGTAGATCTCTTCCTGCCGGGATTTTTTTTGCAGGTTCTTATATAATGTGGCGGCTTTGTGCAGATGCTTCGCAGCTTTTTGATAGCGGTCCATCCGAAAAAAGACTTCTCCCATGTTTTTTAGGGAAGAAGCTTGCCGGGAAAGTATATTTAGCTTTTCGGCGATCTTTAGTGCTTCTCTGCTGTACTCCAGGCTTATATGGGGGTCCTGGAAAGCATCGGGTGCTGAAAGCCGCAGGAGTATGTCAATGCGTTGTTCTCCTTCCCTATGGCTGAGTTCCTTTTTCAGACTGTCGGTGTTGACTTTGGGAGTGTTTTGTGCCAACAGGTGAGAAAAGGGCAACAATAAGAAGAGGAAAAGAATTATGTGTCTCGCCATAGGGTACATGCCAGCCTTTGTTTTACTGTGGGTTTCACTGTTCAAAAATAGGAAAATGAATGGGCATTTTTGGCGATTGGACCGGTCAATTTGGCTGGACAGGAAGGGAAAAACTGAATGTACTGCCTTTGCCCGGGGTGCTGTGAGCCCATATTCGACCGCGGCTTTTCTCGATCAGTTCCTTGCATAGGATCAGACCCAGACCCGTTCCCTGTTCATTGGAGGTGCCTTGCATGGAAAGGTTGTTCTTAACTGAAAACAGATTCT
>JAGXLL010000014.1:0-4434 GCA_018334675.1 Bacteroidales bacterium
CCTGACCCTTCAGTGGAACCCAAACAGCAGGCTAAACCTGCGTTGGGTGGGTTCGGCCTACAATACCCTGGAATCCGAGCATTATGACATCCTGGGAGAATATTTTCTGAATGAACTGGACCGTTCCTTAGATTCCGAAACATATGGCGACAGCATTGTAAACATAGGTGTGGGAGGCTACCTTGAGCATGCACGCAATGAACTGAGAGGCAATATATATACCCTGACACACCGGGGGACCTATCGTCAGGGTAAACACCTGATGAAATGGGGATTAAAATATAAGCATGAGCATCTGAGAGATGAGACCAACGAGTGGAAATATGTGGACTCTGCAGGTTACTCCATTCCTTATTCTCAGAGTTCGGTCGATTTATACTATTCTCAGAATGCAGATCATGCCATACGTTCCAATCGACTGACGGCTTACTTTCAGGATACTTACCGGCATACATCCGGCCTGGGCAATTGGTTCCTGCATGCCGGACTGCGCACCTCATACTGGGATTTCAATGGTGAATGGCTGATTAGCCCAAGGATTAGTGTGGCTTTCGAACCCCTTGGCAACGAAGATATAAGGCTTCACCTTTCCGGAGGGTATTATTATCAGCCTGCTTTTTATAAAGAGATGAAGCGGCCCGATGGATCGATCAATGAAAACATAAGGGCCCAGCAATCTACGCATGCCGTGTTGGGTGGCGAATATGATTTTATTGCCTGGGGCCGGCCCTTCCGATACCAGGCAGAAGTATACTATAAATCGCTGGATCATCTGATTCCCTACAAGGTCGACAATGTACGGATTAACTATGCCGGAGAGAACATGGCCAGGGGCTATGCGGCCGGTGTGGATATGAAAATCAACGGTGAGTTTGTTCCCGGAGCACAGTCGTGGGCCAGTCTTTCACTGATGCAAACCCGGGCCGATATCAAAGGCGATACCTACATCAATGATCAGGGCCAAAAGGTACAGCCGGGCTATTATCCCCGGCCTACCGATCAGCTGGTCAACTTCAGCCTGTTTTTCCAGGATTATATCCCCAACCACCCCTCTTACAAGATGCAGCTCAGCCTGCATTATGGAAGCCGCTTGCCTTTCTCCCCACCCAATGAGCAGCGGTATGATCAGACATACCGGATGCCTCCTTATCGCCGGGTAGACCTGGGTTTTTCCAAGCTGATACGGGGTGGCCGTGAAGACAATGCCGGAAAGAGCCTGCTCCGTTATTTTCAATCTATTTGGGTAGGTCTGGAAGTTTTCAATCTTCTGGACATCAACAACACCATATCATATCAGTGGATCCGGACTGTGGGCAATCAACAGGGTCAGTCGGGACAGTATGCCGTGCCCAATTATCTGACCTCCAGAAGGATAAATCTTAAGCTGGTGCTCAAGCTTTAAATGATTGATATTTTTTACCAATAGTTCACAGCCCTTTCCGATAAGTATACTATTTTTATAGTACTAAAAAAACAGCCTTATGGAAAAGCTTACCCCGCAGGACCTGCAACAAATACAACAAAAAGGTCTGACCCAGAATGATATAGAAAAACAGGTCAGAAACTTCGAACAGGGCTTTCCTTATACACATCTTGCAAGGCCGGCTCGCATCGGCGACGGTATTTATCAGCCGGGTCAGGTGGATCTGGAGCATTTTCAGCATGTCTATCATCGTGCACCCAATGATCTGTCGGTAATGAAGTTTGTGCCTGCTTCCGGTGCAGCCACCCGTATGTTCAAATCATTGTTTGAATACCTGGAGGATTCGTCTGCTATCCTTCCTGAGGTGGAGACATTTATTCAGAATCTCTCCTCTTTTGCTTTTTATGACGATCTGCGTTCTTCACTGGAAAGCAAAGGCCAGGAGATCTCTCAGCTGATACAGAAGAAGGATTATGTGACGATCATCCGGGAGTTGCTGGGGGATGGTGGTCTGGGATATGGCACGCTGCCTAAGGGAATGATCAAGTTCCATCAGTATTCCGATCATTCCAGGACACCTGCAGAGGAGCACATGGTGGAGGGTGCCCATTACAGCCAAAATCATAATCATACCGTTAAGATCCATTTTACTGTGCTTCCCGAGCATGAAGAGAAGTTTCGTACCTATCTCAGCGACAGACAACATGGGTATGAAGAATCTTTTGATCTGAATTACCGGATTGATTTTTCCAATCAGCATGAATCCACCGATATGGTAGCAGTGGACCTGGACAATCAACTTTTTCGTCAACCCGACGGCCGGCTTCTCTTTCGCCCCGGCGGCCATGGAGCTTTGCTGAACAACCTGAATGACCTGGATGAAGATCTGATCTTCATTAAGAACATCGACAACGTGGTACCCGACCGTTTCAAACAGACCACCTATGATTATAAGAAAGCCCTGGCAGGTATGCTGCTGGAGTATCAGCAGGAGACTTTCCAATATCTCCGGGAGATGAAATCCGGTGGGTTTGATGAGGCCAGGCTCCCGGAGATACTTGAGTATGCCGAGAACAGACTGAATATCTTTCTCCCGGAGGATTTGGATCCCTTGGATTCCAAGGCGCTTTATGATTATTTGTTTGCCCGCTTGAACCGCCCCATCCGGGTGTGCGGGATGGTTAAGAATCAGGGTGAGCCGGGAGGCGGGCCTTTCTGGGTGAAAGATCCCGATGGCAGCCTCTCCCTGCAAATCGTTGAGAAGCCCCAGATTAACCAGAATGATCCTGGACAGAAGCAGATACTGGAAGCCTCCACGCATTTCAACCCGGTGGATCTGGTATGTGGTGTGAAGGATTACAAAGGGAACAAATTCGATCTGTACCGTTACCGGGATCCTTCAGCTGGGCTGATCAGTACCAAATCCAAGGGAGGTAGGAGCCTGAAGGCCCAGGAACTGCCAGGGCTATGGAATGGGGGAATGGCTTACTGGAACACCATTTTTGTGGAGGTGCCCCTGATTACATTCAACCCGGTTAAAACGGTCAATGACTTGCTAAGAGAGGAACACCAGCAGATTTAACATAGGCTTAACGCAAAGATGATTAACTGTTAAAGGGCGTTTAACACTCAATTAAAGGCTGTGATGTATTTTCGTCAACAGTTGGAACAAATAAATACTACTGAAGATGAAAAAACTGTTGACAATAACCCTGGCAGCCATCCTGATCAGCGCCTTGAATATTCAGGCAGCACAGGACGATGACAATGACAGCAATGAGAACAACGCAACCGCCACCGTTGCATTGAAAGGACAAGTCGTGGATATGAATTCCGGTGAAGCATTAACCGGAGTAAAAGTGAATGTAGAAGGAACGGATGTATCGGCTTATACAGATTTTGAAGGAAATTTCACCGTACAGGGCCTGAAACCCGGTGTGTATGAATTAAAATCATCTTATATCTCTTATCAGGATCAAACCCTGGAAGGTATCAAACTGGAAGTAAGTGATGGGAACCAGTTGACCATTGAAATGAGAAACATAGAGGAATAGTTGTTTAACACCATATGTTTGCAGAAGGCCGGAGCCCATGTGCCCCGGCCTTTTTTGGTGCGGTATTTTTATAGACCCGGCCTTTTGATGCCCATCCTTTCATATTCTTCCCCTTATCCTTATATTTGTATCATCGGCTCAAACCACCAACCTGATGCCGAGTCACACTAAATTTTTACACAATGGAAAAAAGCCAGAAGATCCGTGAAGTGCTCGAAAAACACCGCGATGCTATTGCCCCGCTGATGAGGCTGGGTGTTTCTCAGCAAGATGTGATAGAACTCGATTTTACCCGCAACAACGAGGCCCTGAACAACCTGGATATATCAGATACCTCCCGGTTTATAAGATTTATGGACACCTGGCTGGACCATTATACCAAAGTAGGAATCGGCGGGTACGGGGAAGATCGTTTTATCTATCAGCGGAGTCCTCTTTTTGATGGGGAAGATGAATCGCGGAGCATACATCTGGGTATTGATGTATGGGTGCCGGCCGGGACCAAAATATACACCCCGCTCGATGCGGTTGTGCATAGCTTTGATTACAACGATAACTATGGAGACTACGGTGCCACCATCATACTGGAACATCAACTGGAAGGAGAACGCTTTTATACCTTGTATGGTCACCTGAGTGCCTCTTCCCTGAAGGGGCTGGAGAAAGATCAAACCATCCCGCGCAACAGCAATTTTGCGCATGTGGGCGCATCGGAAGAAAACGGCCAGTGGCCACCCCACCTGCATTTTCAGCTTATAACTGACATGCTCGGCAGGGAAGGGGATTTTTTCGGGGTAGCACCCCCGTCCCAAAAGGAATACTTTATGAAGCTGTGTCCCGACCCGGGACTGATATTGAAGATTGAATAAAAGATTTATGGATAAATGGAAAGATGAATGGGATATTAATTGGTTCAAGGTTTAATGTTCAGGGCTTTATGTTTGGATGAGAAATT
Organism: Bacteroidales bacterium; assembly: GCA_018334675.1. Lineage (GTDB taxonomy): Bacteria > Bacteroidota > Bacteroidia > Bacteroidales > UBA12077 > JAGXLC01. The sequence continues at coordinate 4,433 of JAGXLL010000014.1, forward strand.
GT
>JAGXLL010000014.1:4570-57616 GCA_018334675.1 Bacteroidales bacterium
TAATTGCTAATTGCTAATTGATCATCAGACTATTCCAACAATTAAACAATAGAACAATTAAAATCTTCCCTCTTTCTTAGCCTTAGCCTTCAACCATTCAACCATATAGCTTCTTATTCCTCAAACTTTCTGGTATTCACCAACTCTCCTGATTCATCATAGTTATACCAGGTTCCTGATTTTTTCCCGTTTTTATAAGTCATCTTGAAACGAAGGGTGCCTGTGTCATCCCATATCTTCCAGGTACCGTTCTTCTTCCCGTTTTTATAAACAGCCCGGGCCACCTTGACCCCGGCTTTGTTCCATGTTTTCCACACACCATGCATTTTTCCGTCTTTATAGGAGCGTACCTCTTTTTTGGTGCCATCTTCGAAATAGAAAACCGACTTTCCTTCCAGCACGCCATCCTCTACTTTTATGCTGGCTTTCAGATGGCCGTTTTCATAATGTTTTTCATGAACTCCTGTATAGAGTTTATCCTCGCCTATATAGTATTTGCCGTCTTTTTTGGTTACCTGTTGGCTATTGCTCAGCAAGGGTATAAGGGACAGGAGAAATATGAGCAGTATCGATCGTTGCATGATGCTGTAATTTTTTGGTATTAAAAGCCTGGTTATAATCATTACGTCAGAATTGTTGAAATGTTATTCGCATGTTTATTCTTTTCTGCTTAGAGCTATGGACAAGAGCTACCGACAAATTTTCTCTGCATGCGTTTTTTTGATGGATTGCATATGCTTTGCCGGGTTTTAAAGTGAATAGCTCAAGCTTACAGAATAGGTTCTTCCTTCCGAATATCTGCGGGAGTAGCGGTCTTGATTTTCAAAATGATGAACAGCCTTGTAATCGGAATCCATCATGTTATCTATTGCCAGTTCCACGGAAAATCCATTTTCGAAGCCTTTGCTGATGTTAAAGTTCAGCATGGGCCTGGGCTCTTCGTATTCATAGGGTAATCGGCCTTTGGTGATCAGCGAGAGTTTTTCCCCGGTCACGTTAAATCCGATGTTGGCTGACAACTTATTTTCTGCATGGTTGTATCCCAGAAAGGCATTGACAATATAAGGGGCCTGGCCCATCATCGGCCTGGTATCCTTGCGGTCGGGATCGCGTTCACGGATATACTCAAGGGTTTGTGGGTCCAGCTTAACCCGTGACTGAATGGCAGTGAAATTGCCTCCTATATTGAAATTTTTTAGTAAAGGTATGAAATCCAGATTCTTTATAAATTCCAGTTCCAGGCCATAGAGATTTGCCTGGTTCGAGTTGAAAGGTTCCAGCTCATAATTTTGCGTGCCTGTTTTCAGCCTCATTTCTATGGGGTTTTCAAAGTTTTTGTAGAATCCGGTTAAAGCGATCTTTTCGCCCTGGTTGAAGAAATATTCCCAGCGGAGATCGATGTTGGTGACCTGAGTTTGCTTAAGACCGGGGTTGGCATAGATATAGGCGCCCCGGGCATAGTCGTAGTAGTTGGTGCCTGTTTCCTGAAATTCGGGTCGTGCCAGGGATTGTGAAAAGGCAAGCCGTGCATTCATGTCTTCCATTGGGGTGTAGGTCAGGTTGAACGAGGGCAGTATGTTGGTATTGGTAATTTTGCCCTGCCTGTAGTTGCGGTCGTTTTCATCGACTTTGTTTTCTGAGAAGATGCTGGATTTTTCCACTCTGGCACCTGCAACCACTCTGAAATCAGATCCGATGGGAGCATCGATCATTGCGTAAGCGGCATAAAGGTTTTGATCGGCCCGGTAGCTGTTGGACAGGTTGCTGCTGTGGTCCGATTTGTATTTGTATCCGTTGGTATTTTGATCGGTATAAACATTATTCACCAGGTAATTGCGCACATCGCCCCGGGGAAACGTTGTAAAATAGCTGTTCAGGCTGAACTGGATATTATTCATGCCTCGGTCTTTGCGGATGAGCGAAGCTCCGGTTTCCAGTTTGGCTTTTTCCTCAAACAGGGAGAAGGGAATGGTGACATCCACTTTGGCACTGAGGTCTTCTTGCTTCATATTTCGGAAGATGCGGACGGGCACATCGTTGGTTTTTATTTTCCATCCATAGGCTTCTCCTGTTTGATCATTGGTCTGGTAAAGGTTTTCAAAGAATCTCAAATCGGGTTCGTCCTGGCTCATGGAGGTGAAAGATGACTGCCATTCCACGATGGTTTTGTTCAGCGATGGCAGCACATGTTTGCCGTGCAGCTGGTAGTAGTTGAAGGAACGCTCTATCCAGCCCAGGGTGCGGACTGTGTTTTGACTGGATTCATAGTAGAAGTATCCGTCCTGATAGCGGGAGATCTTATTGCCGCTTTGGTTGCGCATATAACGCGCTCCCACTTTGTGGTTGTTGTCCAGTTTCAGGTTGAGGTTCAACAATCCGGCCAGCAAAACCTTTTCTTTCCCCTGTTTGTCGTCAAGGATTTTCAGGGGAGAGGGGGATACACTCTCTTCATAGATGCCGTTGATTCCGTTGCTGTAATAGGAAAAATTCCTGGAGTAGCTCAGGGCTGCGTTATATCCCAGCGATTTGCCCAAAAAGTCGACCTGATCCCCCAGGGATAGTTTGTGGCTGTGGTCTAAAGAGGATGGATCCTGGCGGGGAGCCATCACCGGCTCGAAGGCTTTGGTGATGGAGGTGATCTGATCGGGGAAGGTGAATTCGGTCACTTCTCCCAAATCTTCCTCTACCATGGTATTGAGAGCTTGTTGGGCCAGGCCGGGTATTTTGCGCGAGCCGTCGTCTAAACCTAAAAAGTCAGTATCTCCGCCCGGGTAGGTAAGAAAATGGTCCTCCAGGTTGGCCTGGGGATTGTAGCCGAATTTGCTGGAGAATTTCAGGGTGAATTTTTCCGGGAAGTCCTTTGTCTCGATGTTGACCTGTCCTCCGGTAGAATTACCCGGCATGTTGGGGGTGAATGTTTTGTTGACCACAATATTTTCTATGATGTTGGAAGGGAAGATGTCCATCTGCACCGTATTTTTTTCCGGGTCCAGGGCAGGTATAACCGATTCGTTGAGCGTCACCATGGTATATCGGTCGCTGAGTCCCCGCACGAAGACATATTTGTCGTCCTGCACCGACACGCCGGTCACCCTTTTCAGGGCAGATGCTGCATTGGCATCGCCCAGCCTGGCGATTTTTTCGAAGGAGATGCCATCCATGACCCGTCCGGATTTTTTCTGCAGCAATTGCATGGCATTTTCTGTTCTTTGCCGGGCACGGGCCGTCACCACTACCTGTTCTATCTCGGTTTCGGCCTTGTCCAAACTGGTGTTCAGTGTGGTTACTTCCCCCGGGTTGATTTGGACCTCTTCGAAGATCTTTGTTTTGTAGGATACATAAGAGACTTTGATGGAGTAGGAGCCTGGGGATAATTTCAGGGAGTAGTTGCCGTCAAAATCCGTTATGGTACCTACCGGTTTGTCTTTCAGGGAAACGGTAGCTCCAATGAGGGTCTCCCCGTTTTCGTGATCTATGATTTTTCCCCGAAGGGTGCCTTTTTGTGCAGAAAGGCTCTGAGAGATGAGTAGAACGCTAATGATTATCAATGCCAGTTTTTTCATCGTCCTTGTTTTATTTGGTCATCAAAAGCGTAAGCTGATAGTTTACAGCTACCAGCTCACGCTTTATCAAGGTTCGCGAATGCTGTTTAATTGGCTACATTTTTAAGTATGTTGTTTTTGATCACCAGGTTGTTTTCTTCGGCAAACTGGTTCCAGCTGCTGTGCTTATCGTCGCGGTATTCTATCTCGATGCTGCCGTTGGTATTGTAGAAGATGGAATTGGCATAGGTTCCGCCTGCATCGTCGCGGAAGGTGATCAGTTTTCCGCCGTTGCCCACATAGGTGGCATTGTATATCATGGGCCTGGAATAAGGTTGTTCACCTTCGCCGTCGCCGCCGCTGTCGTGTTCACCTAAGCGGTCGCCGGTACCTTCTGCCTGAATAGTAACCCAGTACTGACCTTTGCCCTGGAAGCCCTCGTCATAGTCGTAGGAATCGTCACCGCAGTAAGCTACGAAAAGATGTTTGGTGTTGACGGTGCCGCCGAACCATTCCACACCATCATCCACATTGGCGATCACTTCAACCTGATTGACGGTTGTGCCGTTGCCCACTGAAGCAAGGGTGAGTCCGTTGATCTCGTTGCCCTGGCCAATGTTGGTTCCACCATGGCGGATGGAGATGTATTCCAGCACACCGGAATTGTCACCAGCCTCTTGTCCACCGTACTGTGCCGGATACGCATCGTCTTCGGGAATACCTTCTACACGGTAGTCGTTGCTTGGGTTGTTGTTGGGTGCCGATCCAAGTACGATCACACCACCCCACAGACCGCTGACATTCTTTCCATAAGAATCGCCGGTATAGGTGTCGTCATCTCCGGTGAAGACAATGGGCATTTGTGCAGTGCCTCTGGCATCGATCATCCCGTCTCTGGCCACGATCAGGGCGGATGCATTTTCCTGCTGACCGGGCTTACCCTGGATCATGGTACCGGCCTCTATGGTTAGGGTGGCACCATTGGTCACGAAAATGAAACCGTCCAGCTTGTAAAGGGTCTCTTTGTTCCAGGTTTGATCGCTGGTGATGTTCTCAGAGATGGTTTGTGTAGCTGTTGCATTGTAAGTGTAAGAGCCATTTTTATAGTCTTCCATATCATATGTGAGCGTCCAGCTTGCCCAGTTGTTCCCACCGGGTTCAAAAGCACCCTGATAGGATACTTCATCAAAAAAATTATCGCCCGAAACCGCTTCACCACCCCCGGCTTCACCTGAAGCTGGCACAATGGTGTTTAAGATGTCGTCATAGATGAGACTGACCATTCCTGTGCTGTCTATTGCATTGCCGTTGTTGTTGAAATGGTCTTTGAGTTGCGTTACATAATCCTCGGGAAGAGACCCATGATCACCTTCTACATAGGCGCTCATGTATGCAAAAGTTTCTTCCTTTGGTTCCTCCTCCTTTGGTTCGGGATCGTTGTTGTTGTCTTCCTCGCAGGCTGTAAAGCCGATCATTAAGGATAGCAAAAGGCCTGCACTGATTTTCAGAATACTTTTTTTCATTTTTTTCTATTTTTGGATTTGACATGTGGTTTTTTCAAAATCGTTAATACAAATAAAAACCATATGTCATGACAAGGTGTTATTTCACGTTTAATGTTGCTTTAAGTATTTACTAATTCCGGTGATATTTCTTAACTTAGGCTTAAGGCTTGGTTAAGGAAAATTTAGCCTTCTGTTAACAAAATTTTGTTTACTTTGGTCTTTGTAGATCACCAACTCAAAACTTTATGGAAAGTAGCGCTCACAGAATTTTGCTGGTGGATGATGAACCCGATGTACTGGAGTTTATCGGATACAATCTGAAAAAATCGGGTTACCAGGTCTATACCACACAAAATGGCCGGGATGCCATTGAAAAAGCCAAAGAGGTGAACCCCCATCTTATCCTGCTTGATGTGATGATGCCTGAGATGGATGGCATTGAGACATGCGAGGAGATCCGGAAAAATGAACAGTTGCATAATACCATCATTGCCTTTCTGACAGCACGCGGGGAGGACTATTCCCAGATAGCAGGCTTCGAGGCCGGCGGCGACGATTACATTACCAAGCCCATCAAGCCCAGGGTGCTGAGCAGCCGCATAAAGGCCCTGCTAAAGCGCTATAAGGAAAAGGTCAAAGACCAGGGAGAAGATGAAACCATTATTAAGAAGGCGGATTTGACCATTGATAAAGAGAAGTATCTGGTACAAAAGGGAGATAAAGACCTGGTGTTGCCCAAGAAGGAATTTGAGCTGCTTTTGTTGCTCATCTCCAAGCCGGATAAGGTTTTTACCCGTGAAGAGATCTTCTCCCGGGTGTGGGGGGAAGATGTGGTGGTGGGTGACCGCACCATTGATGTGCACATCCGAAAGCTGCGGGAAAAGATAGGCGGTGAGCATATTAAGACGGTCAAGGGGGTGGGCTATAAATATGTGGAATAACCTGTGAAGCAGCCCTTATTTGAGTCTGAAGAAAATTTGACCAGGAGATAGAATCAAAAGCATCCCCAACAGTTGCCAGGGATGCTTTTTTAATGCTGCTGGCCAAAAGAATGGGAGTCACACTTCCTGGTCCACTTTCTCCTTGGTGATGAAGTCCCGCTGTGCTTTCAACAGGTTCACCGTGTGCAGGGTGAAATTCTTCATCTCATTCAACAATTGCAGATAGAGGATGCTGTTCTTGGTGCTGGTCTTTTTCTTTTTAATCCGTTTAATCTGCGATTTTCTGTATTCATCAATGAAATCAAGGGTTTCCTGCTGCTGGTTGACCACATTTTCCCGAATTTGCTCGAAGGTATTGTTCTCAATAATGTGCATGCTGTTGGTAAACAGCAGGGTAATCTGCTTGTTGAGTTCCTTCAGCTCCCGGATTTGATCCTTGTTCAGGCTTTTGTGCTGATTGGCGATGTGGTCGTAACTGGGGCCGGCGATGAAGGTAAGTGAGTGGGCCATCTCCCTGAGATAGTCCGTTACCTGTACATAATAATGCCCGGTTTCTATGTCATCTTCCTCAAGCTTATTCAGGGTATAATGCACGTTGTTTTTGATCGATTTGGCTTCATCGTTGAGTCTTTCCACTTTCTTGTTGATCTCTTTAAGTTTTTTGCGGTCCTCTTTCGAGACACTGTCAATGGTCTCGTTGAAGGTATTGATCACCGTATTGAGCATATGGTTGATTTCCCGCGTACATTTTTCTACAACGTTTCCATCCTCAATGTCTTCTTCCGAAAGGGCTTCCAGCTCTTTTTCCCGGGTAGAGCGGTTCTTATGGATGGCATGGGTTCGGATCAGGAAGAACAGGGCAATCAGAAGCATACCGACAATGGCTATGATGCCCCCATGGGTGATGATATTGGCTACGATAAAGGCCACCGTAAAGGCGATCAAAGCGGTGAAAAACCATCCTCCGATCACCGTGACTACGCCTGTAATGCGGTATACGGCACTCTCGCGGCCCCATGCCCGGTCGGCCAGGGAAGTACCCATGGCTACCATAAAGGTGACATAGGTGGTGGAGAGGGGGAGTTTAAGAGAGGTGGCAAACGAGATGATGATGCTGGCCACCGTCAGGTTAACCGAAGCCCGTACGAGGTCGAAATAGGCTTTGTCTTTTTTCTTGGCTTTCTGAGCTTCTTCGGTTCCATCGAGCTCAAAGCGCTTTCGGATCGATCTTTGCCAGCTCTTTGGCAGCAGGGCATTGACAGATTGATTAAATTCAATGACTTTTCTTACGATCAGCCGGGATAAATGGGAGGAGCCAAAACGCTCGTATCCTTCGCTTTGCCGGCTTAGGTTGATCTCTGTCTGGGTCACGGACCGGGCTTTCCTGGAGAAGTATAGGGTGATCACCATGATGATCCCCGCCGATAGCAACAGGAAAGTATTGGTCTGTACACTGCCGGTGAGCCCGTCCATCAACAGGCTGTCGGGGGCAACACCGCCCCCCGCCTGGGAAAAGTTCTGGAAGGCTTTCAGGCCGGCTACCGGCACCCCGATGAAGTTGACCAGGTCGTTGCCGGCAAAGGCCATGGCCAGGGCAAAAGTACCGATCAGGACAATACCCCGGAATACATTCACCTTCGAGACCCAGTAGAGCACCTGCAGAATGAGGCTCCATCCCACGAGACTGATCAGCAGAATGGCCATGGTTTGCTCCTTGATCCAGGTGAGTCCGCTGTCAGTGATCAAACTGGAGCCTTTGGCTCCTTTGATCACGATGAAATAGGTGATGGCTGTGATGGCCATACCACCCCAAACGGCACCAAAATACCGCAGGTATTTTTTATATTGGAAAGAGAATATCAGACGTACGATGTATTGAACAAAGGCCCCTATTAAAAAGGCGATGATAACCGAAAGCAAAATGCCGGATATGATCGCCAGGGCCTTGGTGGAGTTGATGTATTCACCCAGTGTGCCGGCTGTTTCTGCATCCGAGCCCAGTTTGATCAAAGATACGGCTACCGAGGCACCCAGCAGTTCAAAGACAATCGAAACGGTCGTTGAAGTGGGCAATGCAAAGGTATTGTAAAGATCCAACAGCAGGATGTCGGTGAGCATCACCGCCAGAAAGATCATCATGATCTCCGAGAAATAAAACAAGTCGGGATGGAAGATCCCTTTCCTTGCCACTTCCATCATACCGCTCGAAAACGTGGTTCCTACCACGATCCCTGCACTGGCAATGATCATGATGATGAAACGGGGAGCTGCCTTGGATCCTATGGATGAATTGAGGAAGTTAACTGCATCGTTGCTTACCCCGACGATCAGGTCCGAAATGGCCAGGGCGAATAAAACTACTACAATAATGAGATATATATTTTCCATCTATCGATAATTTTCAGTCGTTTAGGATCTCAGATGGTCCTTTGCAAATGTAGAATTATTCAGGATGATGGTTCAACTCACTGTGTTAAATTTTCGTTAATTCTTCCTGAGTCTCTTTATAGATGGTTGTTTCGTCAATAACAGAGGTAGGAGATGAAAGATATGATCTTCAAAAGCAATGCCATTGGTGTAAAGGTGAATGCCTTACATCAAAATTTTCAACGCATCAAGCCGATTGTGCCGTCTTTTTGCTATATTTGACTCAGTGAACATCCATTATGGCTAACAACACCAGGGATATCGTTCGATATGAAGGGCATCTGGGAACCGACCAGGTTGACCAACTCCTGATAGACCTTCATGAGAAACTTGTGGCAATGGATATTGGTTTGCTTACCCGCAAACGCATTTATTCGGTCTCGGTGGAATGTTTGGATAATATCTCCAAGCATGCGGATGTGGAGTCGATTAGTGAGGAACAGTTTCGTCAGTATCCGTCCTTTTTCCTGTTAACGGAAGACTCCGAGGGCTTTCAGATTCAGGTATCCAATGTACTGCAGAAAATCGAAGCCGATACCATTGAGCAACGCCTGAAGAAGCTCAACAAACTCAACCGGGATCAGGTCAATGAGCTTTTCAAGGATACCATCCGCCAGGGAGCCACCCTCTCAGACAAAGGGGGAGCCGGGCTGGGTCTGATCGTGCTGGCAAAAACCACCCGGCAGCCCATGAGATTTTGGTTTACACCCATAGGCACCGATCATGCCTACTTTACATTGATCATTCGAATTACCAGATAGGAAAAACAACACCATATGGAAAAAATCAGGTTAGAAGCGACTGATAAATCACCGGGCATATTTTTTGATCCTCAGAACAAGACTTTTGAGATGGAAGGCGTCTCCCGTCCGGAAAATGTACGGGACTTTTTTATTCCTGTTATGGAAAAGCTGCGTAAAAACCTCGAGGAATTTCTGGGGCAAAAAGAGTCCGTTACCGACGAGAAACCCCTGAAGTGCACGTTTAAGCTGGAATACTTTAACTCTTCCTCGGCCAAGTTTATTTCCGATATCCTGGTAATGATCGGTAACTACCACAAAAAAGGCATGCCGGTGAAGTTATACTGGTATTTCAAAGAAGGGGATGAGGATATACTGGAGGTGGGAGAGGACTTCTCCGAGATGATCGACATGCCTTTCCAAATGGTGATGATCGAACGATAAATTGTTTATTGTTTAGATTTATAATGTTGACCCGTTGAGGTTTAAAGAAACTTTAAAACCTTGCAACCTTCCAAACGTTCAACGTTTTTACGCTCAACTAATTTATTTTACATCGTTGGATTGGACGAAAACGGCCCCGGCTTGTTTCATCTCATCGTGGGCCTGCTGTTCGGATCCGTTGATGTCGATTCCGCGGATGGCATTTGTCACCACATAAACCTTGAAACCTTCTTTTAGTCCGTCCAGAACCGACCATTTCACACAGAAGTCGGTCGCCAGACCTGTGACATAGAGGGTATCGATGTCCCGGTCGCGCAGGTAACCCGTTAGACCGGTTTTCGTTTTAAAATCATTTTCATAGAAGGCTGAATAAGAATCGATGGCCTTTCTGAATCCCTTGCGGATGACCAATTGGGCAGGGGTGGTATTCAGGTCGGGATGGAATTCACTGCCTTTTTCTCCCTGCACGCAGTGGTCCGGCCAGAGTACCTGATCGCCGTAATCCAGGTTGGTGGTTTCAAAAGGTTCCTTCCCCTGGTAGGAAGAGGCAAAGGACCAGTGCCCTTTAGGGTGCCAGTCCTGGGTTTGTATTATATTGTCAAAGCGGGGTATCAGGTCGTTGATCACCGGAACCACCTGGTCGCCTTTGGGCACTTCGAGCGCCCCTCCAGGACAAAAATCATTTTGTACATCCACTATAATAAGAGCTCGCATGGCTACCTCCTGTTTTCTATTGTGCTTCTCAGTTCCAAAACAAGTTGGTTTCTTAAATTGTTTAACCGGTCGGATAAGCCCACCTTATAAATGTGGGGCATCTCGAACCGATGATGTTCAAGGGGCAATTGGGACAGTCTTTTTCTGGCATAGCGCTGTATGGCCTCGGTATTGTTTTCGGCATGAATGATCCGGCCTTTCTCGAATACCCGATCAAACAGGGATTCTTTACTTAGAGCCGATAAGTTGCATTTTTTATTTGCCTCGTGGGGGTGATGCATCAGCTGAGGTTCCTGTTCATCTTCCAGTGCGATGCAATCAGCATAGAACAGACCATCCTGGTCAAAATATCTGTAAAGTTTCTTGACTCCCGGCAGAGATATTTTTTCGTAGGTATCGGAGAGTTTTAGCTTAGGTTCGTGATTATTCATCGACAATTTGTATACGCCGTCGAGGGCAGCTGTCTTCTTACCTGTGATCAGCTCGGTGCCGACTCCAAAACCATCGAGGGGAGCTCCCTGTTCCAGGAGGCTGCGTATCACATATTCATCCAGCTGGTTGGAGGCCAGGATCTTGGTCTCGTGTAATCCGGCATCATCGAGCATTTTTCTGGCTTTTTTGCTCAGGAAAGCCAAATCGCCGCTGTCAAGACGTATGGCTTGCAGCCGGTATCCTTTTTCCCTGAGTTCATGTCCGACCATTATGGCATTGGGCACTCCCTGGTTTAGGGTGTCATAGGTATCAACCAGCAGGACGGTTTTTTCGGGAAATACTTCTGCATATTGGCGAAAAGCCGTGAGTTCATCTTCGAAACTCTGAACCCATGAATGGGCCAGGGTGCCTGTGATCTTAACCCGGTAGGCAAATCCGGCCAACACGTTGGAAGTGGCATCGACCCCTCCGATGATGGCTGCCCGGCTGGCTTGCAAGCCTCCAAGGCCCTGAGCCCGCCTCAGGCCGAAGTCGCTGACAGGTCGGTCTCCTGCTACCCGCCTGATGCGCGAAGCCTTAGTGGCCACCAGCGATTCAAAATTCAGATAGTTCAGCAGAATGGTCTCTATCAGTTGACATTCAATGATATTGCCTTCTACCCGCAGCACCGGTTCCACCGGAAAAACGACCTCGCCCTCCCGGACACTGTGTATGGTACCTTGAAAACTGAACTCACGCAGGTATTCCAGGAACGGTTCCTTGAATCCCTGATTTCGCAGGTATTCAATATCCTCCTGGTCGAAGGAGAAATTTTCCAGGGATCTGAGCAAATCCCATAATCCCGCAAAAATAACATATCCTCCCTCAAAAGGATTCGCCCGGAAGAAATAGTCGAAGGATGCGGGTTCATCCTTTTTGCCTGCAAAGTAATACCCCTGAGCCATGGTCAGCTCATAGAGGTCGACATAGAATCCGTTGTGGTTATTTAATATATCCATTGTCAATACCTTATAATTGTTACATGAGAAGATGGGTATTGTTCAAAGAACCCTTGCTGAGATTTATCCGTTGATCCCGAAAGCAGGCTGCCTGAAAAACCTCCTTGATTTTCAGGTTTTTCAGGCAGCCTGTGGATTTATTAATTCTTGTCGATTTGCCGGAGCAATTCCTCGACGGCTCGCTTCAGTTGTTCGTCGCGGCCTTCGGCCTTGCTGTCGGGGCGGTTGTTGATGATGATATCGGGAACAGCCGGCCCGTGTTCCATGTTTTCACCGGTTTTCTTAACATACCAGGCCCGGTAGGGCATGCGGATATAGGAGTCATCGATCAGTCTTCTGCCGCCGGTGGAGATGACGGCTCCAAAAGTCGGGATACCTACCAGTTTTCCATGATCGAGGGTTTTATAAGCATGGGAGAAGATCTCGGCATTGGAATAGCTGTTTTGATTGCAAAGCGCAATCGAGGGCTTTGTCCAGGACGACAGTGGCAACCTTTCCGAGAAAGGATAGTATTCGCGGAATTTCTGATGGTTTTTCTCGAGGTTGTCGGTGGCGCCTCTGGGGATGGTGTAAGCGTGTTGTCTGACATTCAACACAGACATCAGATAGTCGGTAGTCCATCCTCCGCCATTGTATCGGACATCAATGACGATTCCCTTTTTGCCATATCCACTGGCCATGAGTTCTCTTTCGAAACGTTCAAAGCTTGGCCAGTTCATTCCCTGGATGTGGATGTAACCCAGTTTGCCACCGCTGTATTGATCGGTCAGCGACTTGCGCTTATCCACCCATTCCTGGTATTTTTCCTGTCTCAGGCTGCTGGTGGGGCGGATGATCACTTCCCGGGTGTTGCCATCCTGATCCATCACTTCCATGTAGACTTCTTCATCGGCTTTGTTGATCAGGCTGGCATATAGGTTGTTGTTGGCAATCTCGTTGCCATTGACCAGGGTGATCACCTCGCCTTCGCGGAGCTTGCTGAATTTTTTGTCAGCAGGTGAGTTGGGGATTAGATGAGTGATCTCGACTCCTTTCTTGTGGGGTGTCACTTCAACGCCCAGCAGTCCGGTCCTTTCGTTTTCGGTTTCTGCCAGATCGCTGCCATACATACCCATATGGCTGGCATTGAGCTGTCCGAGCATGATGTTGAACATATCCCTGAAATCATGCTTCGTAGAGGCAGCCAGTGCCAGGGGCTTGTATCTTTTTTTCAGCTTGTTCCAGTCATTTCCGTGGAACTGAGGATCGTAAAATTTCTCCTGCATGATCATCCATCCATCTTCAAAGAGCTGTTCCATTTCCTCTTTCAGGTGGACATCCATTTCGGCCTTCACAGAAACGGACTTGAGCGCTTCGTCCTGGGTGTTGAGTTTGGCCAGTCTGCCACCCTGTTTAAGCATATAGAGGGTATTGTTCTTATGGTCTATGGTCACACCCCGGGGTGACTGGTCGTTCTGAGTCAGGCGCTTCATTTCTTCCCCGTCCCATTTCACGCTGTAGAGGTCGCTGTCGGCGTCATAATCTCTTCTTCCGCCGCGGTTGGTGACAAAGTAAAAGGTGTTTCCGTCCTTCGAGATGGCCAGCTCCCCTTCATTTCCGGGCAGGCTGGTGACCTGTTCGAGCCGGTCGTGGATGTTTTCCAGATTAATGACAATGTCCACGGGTTTGTCCTTGTCCTTATCCTTATCGTCTTTTTCTTGTTGCTCATCCATCTCTTCCCAGTCTTCCCGGGTTTTTTGCCAGTCTTCTTTCTTAAGCCAGGCAAACCAAAGGTCGCGGTCGCCGTTGTTGCGCTCGGAGATGAAACCCAGTTTGCTGCCATCGGGGCTCCAGAACGGGCTATGATCGCCTTTGGGGTGCATGCTAACATTCACAGGCTTATGGCTGTTATCGACGGGATGAATGAAGATCTCGGAATTGAAATTGAGGTCATCCATGCTGTAGGCGAGCCATTGGCCATCGGGGCTCCAGGTGAGGCCCGAGGGGGTGGACCATCCCTCTTCCCGAAGAACCTTTTCATTGGAGAGCCGGCCTTTCTCGGTGTCAATGTTGGCAACCACAAAGGTGCCATTGCCCCTGGCAAAGGCCACCTTCTTACCGTCGGGCGAGGCTACCGGGTTGTACTCAGGCTCGTTGTTTTGGGTGATTTGAATAGCCTGGTGCCTGAGGGACTCATACAAGCCGGTCTTATCGGGGTCGGCCGATTGGAGCAGGTACAGCTCTCTTTGGCCCGAGCGGTCGGAGACAAAGATCAGGGTGGAATCGTTGACAAAGTCGATATCAAAATCGCGGTACGGATGCTTGGTCAGACGAACCGTACGGCTCTTCTTCTTCTGGTTATCCACCAGAAAAATCTCACCCCGTATAACGAACGTGGTATACTCTCCGCTGGGGGAGAGGGCATAATCGCTCAGGTCGCCGGAGTATGTTTTGTGCTGAACCGGGGTAAAGCGGTAATCGCGGGTCATCTTCAGGGCAAGCTTTTCCGGAGTGCGGTCATTTTTCTTTTTCAGAAAAATGTCGATGCCTTTTTCGTAGACCAGGGTTTCACCCTCGGGGCTCACATCAAAATAGCGAATGCCAAACGCCTGAGCCTCGGTCTTTGCAACGGCTTCCCCGGCTTTTTGTCCATTGTCCAGGTTCATGCTGAAGATGTTGTATTTGCCCGGTCTGGAACTAATGAAATACAGGGTGTTGTTGCCTGCCCAGCGGGGCTGAAAATCGTTGCCCTCGTATTCGGTGATTTGATGGTAGTCCTCGGTTTGGGTATCATATACCCAGATATCCTTGTTGGCGGGCCCCTTATATGCCTCGCGTTCTTCCCGGCAGGAACCCCTGACAAAGGCAATGAAACGTTCGTTGGGAGAGCGAACCGGCTGGTAGCCGACGGCATCCATCATGCGGTGGGGCGTTTCTCCATCCAGAGAAACCCTATAGACTTCATCTTCACGCTCTACTTGCGCAAAGGCCCGGTTGGTGGTGAACATGATCTCTTCCCCCGAATACCAGTCGCTGATCACATCCGACGTGGAGTGGTAGGTGAGGCGTTGGGTGTTGCTGCCATCCTGGTCAATCACATATACATCGCTGTGTCCATAGCGGTTGCTGGTAAAGGCAATGTTTTGATCGTCCGGGCTCCAGCGGGGCATCCGGTCGTATCCCTCGTGAATGGTCAGGCGGCTGGGTGCCGATGAGGCGTCCAGATCTTTTACCCAGATGTCTCCCTGGTATACAAAAGCTATCTTCGACCCGTCATGGGAGAGAGACGGGTACCGGGCGAAATAATCCTTATCATTTGCCTGGCTGGAAAAGGCGACCAGGAAAAAAAACAGGGCTGGTACAATCATTAAGATTTTTTTCTTCATAAAGCAATTATTTTAATTCTTATCATCGGTTGCATTATCTATTGATGCCAGGAAACAGGTTGCGTTTAACAGGGCATTGCGATTACCCGGTTTTGACCTGCTTCTGGTAATAAAGGCACAGATCGGTCAGTGGACATTGGTGGCATTTGGGATTGCGGGCCGTGCAAATATAACGCCCGTGCAGGATCAGCCAGTGATGGGCCCGGGGTATAAGCTCTTCCGGGATGTTTTCAATGAGTTGTTTCTCAGCCTGAAGCGGATTCCTGGCATTGCGTGTCAGCCCTATTCTCCAGGAAACCCTGAAGACGTGGGTGTCTACAGCCATGGCCGGTTTGTCATAAATCACCGAAGCAATAACATTGGCCGACTTTCTTCCTACTCCGGGTAATTTTTGGAGGTTGGTCACATCATCCGGTACCACTCCATCAAATTCTTCGGTCAATACCCGGGCCATGCCTGCCAGATGTTTGGCCTTGTTATTGGGATAGGAACAGCTGCTGATGTAAGAGAGGATCTCATCTTTTCCAGCCTCTGCCATTGCCTCAGGAGTAGGGAACCTTTCCATCAGGGCTGGTGTTAGCATATTAACCCGCTTGTCGGTGCATTGCGCCGATAATATCACTGCTACCACCAACTCGAAGGGACTGTTGTGTTTTAATTCGGTCTCTGCTACCGGGTGATTAACCTTGAAATATTCCATGACCCGGCGGGTACGTTCTTTCCTTGTCATGCGCCCGTGTTTTTTAGATCAGATCCAGCTTCTGAACTTGGGTGAGCCAATAAATTTATAAAAAAAATGGCAATTGCGGAGGGAGAGCTTAGGCAACTTTTTCATGGGGGATGGTAAAATAAAATGTGGTACCCCTGTAAGGTTCACTCTCAAACCATATTTTCCCTTCTAATATCTCCACGAAAGATTTGGCAATTGACAAACCGGCACCCATGCCGTCGACTTGACGATTAAGTTCCGAATCAGCCTGCCGGAAGCTTTCGTATATCATACTTTGATTTTCATGAGATATGCCAATGCCGGTGTCCTGTACAAAAAACATCACTTCCCGGCCATTGGGTTTCATACCGATTTTGACAAATCCCTCCCGGGTGAATTTCAAGGCATTGTCAATGAGGATCACCAGGATCTTCCGGATTTTGGTGGCATCTGAATAGAGCTTGAAATCAGAGACGGCATGGCTTTCATCGATTTTAACATCTACATTTTCTCCCTTTGAGTATGCTTGGTCGAAGGAAAATGTTTTCTTCAGCTCTTCCAGCATCTTGAAAACACGGAAATGTTCCTTGAATACTTCCACCTGCTTGGTCCGGATCCGGGCTATATCCAGTATATCGTCAATGGTCGAGAGCAACAGATTGGCATTTCTTTTGATAAAGGTATGGTATTCCTTGCGCTGATCCTTGTTGATCTCTCCTTCTGCTATGATGGAACTGAACCCGAGAATGCCATTCAGGGGAGTTCGAATTTCATGGGAAATGTTTCTTAAAAACTGATCCTTGAGCTGCTCCGATTGTTCAGCTTCTTCTCGTGCAATATTGAGGTGTCGGTTGAGTTTTTCCAGCTTCTCCTTTTGACCATGGATTTCCTTATTTTTCTGTTGGAGCGATTTTTTGGAAAGCCGGATCCGAATGAACAGAAGGATAAAAACAGCGGTCAATGCGGCGGATAGTAAGGCGAGGGCCAGCAGTAACCGGTTGATGGTGTTCTGTTTTTCGATTTGTTCCTGTTGATTCTTGTTCTTTTCACGCTGCAAATTGAGTTTATGTTGCAGATTTTCTAACTGAACGATCTCCGGTATCCTGTAGAGGTCTTTATAGATGTTCAGATACTTACTTTGATAGTGGAAAGCTTTTTTTGGGTTGCCGGTTTGATGGTAGTTTTGATAAAGTCCCTCGTAACTTTTCATGAGTTGCTTGCGGGCGCCTTGATTATCAGCCATCTTCTCAGCCTCCAGAAAGAATTTGCGTGCTTTTTGATAGGCGCCCGTTTGACTGAATAGTTTTCCCATGGCATTTTTGGTTCGGCAGAGCCCCACCAGATCATTGGCCCTGGAATTGTAAAGCCGGGCTTTTTTCAGGCTGCTGAGGGCCTGGCTATAATCGGCCAGGCCCGTATACAATTCACCTATCACTACAAAAGATCGACCCGCTGCGGTATAATCTTCATATTTCAATTCAAGATTGCTGCCCCGCTCATAGTAGGAAATGGCCCTGTTATAATCTCCTTGTTTCTGATACAGCGACCCCAAATTGGCCATAATGATGCCTTTATAATGCTCTTCCTTGAGCTGGTTAGCCAGGGATATGGCCTTTTTGAAATGTGTTTCAGCTCTTTCATAATTGCCCAGATCCCTGTAAATAAGTCCGAGCACATTGTCGAGTCTCATGAGGTTCTTTGATTTGTTCTCGCGGTTGAGATATCTTTTTGTGGTTTGGGCATTTTTCAGGGCCTGGCTGTAGTTGCCTTTCTCCCAGTAATAATAGGCGAGCGTTTGAGGGTATTGACCGGCATACCTGGAAGGATTAATCTTCTTTGCCAGGCTCCAGGCTTGCTCCATATAGTAGACGGCCGAATCGAGCAGGGATTGCTCCTCGTAAGCCTCTGATAGCAGCTTGTAGGCTACAACCAGCTTTTCACTCTCAGGCTCGCCCATATCCTGCATCAGACTTCTTAGCTTTTGCCTGGCTGAATCCATCTCATTGCGCTCGATCAATCTCCTCACCTGATCCAACATCGGAAACTCCCCGGGGGTGTTCCCTGGAGTATCTTCACCCCCGTAAACAACCGGGGTCAACAGGCAAACCATCAAAATTAGTTTGGAATAAAGTAACCGCATACAATCCCTAAAAATATAGGTGTCAATTTCCCGATCTTCTAAAAAAGATAGACCAAATTAATACAAACCATTTCGTGGAACAAATTTAGCAGGATTATTCAAAGAATATAATATATAATATATAATTTTGTGCCTCAAGCCTCGATGGTATGAAACATACTTCGGGCCCGATTCTGAAATGTCGGTTCAGGGCATGGATCTTTTCACAAACAAGCAACAGGGGGAATATGATTAGTTATTTGCAGGTTGAACATATAAGCAAATCATTCGGGGATTTGACCCTTTTTGAAGACCTTTCTTTTGGTATCGCCAAAGATCAGAAAACGGCCCTGATCGCCAAAAACGGAAAAGGTAAGACTACTTTGCTGAATATACTGGCCGGAAAAGATACGCCCGATTCCGGTGAGGTGATCTATCGCAACGAAGTTAAAGTGGGGTATCTCTCACAAGAGCCCGTGATGGATCCTGAATCCACCACCCGCGATTATATCTTCCATTCTTCCGATGAGATCATGAAGGCGGTACGCCGCTACGAGGAGGCCCTGATAAGCAATGATGACCGGGAACTGGGTGAAAGCATCGAACAGATGGACCGTCTTAAGGCCTGGGATTATGAAGTGAAGGTGAAACAGATACTGACTCAGTTGAATGTGGGTGTTTTCCACCGTAAGATCGGAAGCCTTTCAGGAGGGGAGAAGAAAAGGCTGGCCCTGGCTGAGGTGCTGATTCAGCAACCTGGTTTTCTGATCCTGGATGAGCCGACCAACCACCTGGATCTGAATATGATCGAATGGCTGGAAGATCATCTCAAGAACCATGCCTTCACCTTGCTTATGGTCACCCACGACCGGTATTTCCTCGACCGGGTTTGTAATGATATTCTGGAGATCGACGAACAGGACCTGTACCGGTATAAGGGCAATTATTCTTATTTCCTGAAGAAGCGGGCAGAACGAATTCATAATCAGGAAAGAGAAATAGAGAAGGCGAAAAATCAGCTCCGCAAGGAAGAGGACTGGATCAAGCGTATGCCCAAGGCGCGTGGTACCAAGGCCAAATACCGGGTCGACAATTACTACCATCTTAAGGATGTGGCCTCGCAACAAAAGGAGGACGAAACGATGAAGGTGGATTTTGAGTCCAGCCGGCTTGGGAAGAAGATCATGATAGTCAGGCATCTGACAAAGGCGTATGATGATACGCCGCTTATAAAGGACTTTTCCTATCAGTTCAACCGCAATGAAAAAGTTGGCCTCATCGGCCCCAATGGAAGCGGTAAGACTACCTTTCTGAACTTGCTGGCCGGGACAGACCAGCCCGATCAGGGTTCCATAGAAGCCGGTGAGACCCTCCGGATAGGATATTACCGCCAGGAAGGAATGCATTTTGATGAGGACCAGCGTGTGATTGATGTGGCACGTAATGTGGCAGAAGCCGTTACTATGAGTGATGGTAAAACCTTAACAGCCAAGCAGTTTCTTGATTATTTCCTTTTTGATTACGACAAACAATACGTACGGGTGGCCAAACTAAGCGGGGGAGAAAAACGGCGGTTGTATTTGCTGACGGTACTGCTGAAAAAACCCAACTTCCTGATACTCGACGAGCCCACCAATGATCTGGATATCATGACCCTGAATGTTTTGGAGGATTATCTGAGCCATTTTAAGGGCTGTGTGGTCATTGTCAGCCACGATCGTTATTTTATGGACAACATCGTGGACCATGTTTTTGCCTTTCAGGGTCAGGGGCAGCTTAAGGATTTCCCGGGTACCTACACCCAGTACCGCAGGCAGATCATGGAAGGATTCACTTCCTCAAACAATCAGCTTGCAACCCCCCATAAAAATTCCGGTAACAAGTCCCAGAAGCCCAAAAAGAAAGCCGTTTCCTATAAACTCAAAAAAGAATATCAGCAATTGACCCGGGAAATTGAGCACCTGGAAGAAGAAAAGCAAGAAATTGAGAATCAGATCAGTCAAGGGGGGTTGTCCAATGATGAGGTGGTGAAGCAATCCAACCGCTTGGGAGAACTGACGAAACAGATTGACGAAAAAACCCTACGATGGTTTGAATTAAGTGAGATAATGGAATGATTCATAGCATTCTGAAAATAATCTTGTATTTTTATTTGTTCGTTTGTATTGGATTGAAAACAATATAGATTTATTTGAAGCGGGATTCAAGGTCAGGGAGATATGCAGGAAAAGATGAATTTACGGGAAAGAGAAAAGGAGCTGAGGTGCATTCACCGGGTACATCAGGTGTTGCAGGATCAGGAATCTACCGTTACGGATCTTTTCAGGAAGTTGGTCCGGATCATTCCCGAAGGTTGGCAGTTCCCGGGTATATGTATGGCCCGCATCGAATATCAGGATACCGTTATTACTTCTCCGGGTTTTTTCAGTACCCGCTGGTATCAAAGCAGCGACATCATCGTTGAAGGCAGTCGGGAGGGGAATGTATCGGTATATTATAAAGAGCAGATTCGGGAAGAAAATCTTTTTCTTTCTGAAGAAAAAGAACTGCTCAATATTATAGCCCAGCAGATTTCCCAGTACCTTGCCAACCAAAAACTGCACGAAAGGATTGATCATTTTCAGGATCCGTTTTTTTCCGAACCTTCCCATCAACATTGGAAATGGCGCTATCAGATGGTCCAATATTTAGCTGAGGTTACCGATTTTGAAGGGTATGGGATCAGGGCCCTGTATATTATTGGCAGTACCAAGGAGGCCAGGTCAGGACCTCAGAGTGATATCGATCTTTTAATACACTTCCGGGGGGATGATTCCCAGCGGCAACAACTGAAAGAATATATAAAAGGATGGAGCATGTGTCTGGCAAAATGGAATCAGCAACGGACCGGGTTGGAGATCAGGGAAGGACTAATTGATCTGCATCTCGTTACCGATTCTGATATCCTCCAGGGACAAAACAGTTTCGCGGCAATGATTGACAGTCATTCCAATTCCGCCAGATTGATCAAGAAAACAGAGAGATAACCATGCCGCATTGCTATTTTGTTACCGATCTACATGGCCACAACAGGAGGTACGAAAAGCTCTTTCAGCGTATCGATGAAGCACCGCCCGACATAGTTTTCCTGGGAGGTGACCTGCTGCCCCATGGTTATTATGCCCCCGGCGAGGAAGGCAACGGTTTCATTCAAGAAGTATTGATAGCTGGTTTTCAGGATTTGAAGCAGAAGCTTCGGGATCGCTATCCGCAGGTGTTTTTGATTCTCGGAAATGATGATCCCCGCATCAACGAAAAGAGGATTCTTGATGCAGGGGTAGAATATGGCATTTGGAGCTATATCCATAACCGGAAGGTGCAATATGGGCAGTATGATATTTATGGTTATGCTTTTATTCCCCCATCTCCCTTTGGTTTGAAGGATTGGGAGAAGTATGATGTGTCGCGTTATGTGGACCCCGGGTGTACCCATCCTTATGAAGGCATGCGCAGCGTTCCCCCCGATTACGATACCGAGTATTCCAATATCAAACAGGACCTGGAGGAGATGGTTGGGGACGATGAACTGGACCGTTCGGTGTTTTTGTTCCATTCACCTCCCTACAACACGCCTCTTGACCGGGCGGCTTTGGACGGGCAGATGGTGGATCATGTCCCCCTCGATGTGCATGTTGGGAGCATCGCCATCCAGCGTTTTATTGAGGCCCGCCAACCCCTGCTTACCATGCACGGACATATTCATGAAGCATCCCGCCTGACCGGCCAGTGGAGCAGCCGTCTTGGCAACACCTGGATGTTCAATGCTTCAGTCGAACAACACCAACTGGCATTGATTCAATTCGATCTGGAAGACCCGGCCAACGCAACCAGGGAATTGATAGGTACGGCTTAAGCAGGCTGCTTTCAACAATGTGGCTGATTGTATTTTGCGGGCAGACCAGGAGGTTGCATTATTCCACAGGGATAGGGAAGGACGTTTTTACCCAGAAACAAGCGATAGAAACTGGGAGTTCCAGTATGGGCTCAAAAAAGAATCCGGTATAATAGCATGGGGAAAATGCGCTGCTGATATTCGGTGACTACCTGGTTTTCCAGACGGTTGTAGTTTTTGCTGAAGACGTTTTTGTGATCCGTCAGATTGGCTACATCCAGCGCCCATTCCTGGGTGATATTCCTTCCGTTGAGCCGGAAGCTGAGCCTGCCGTCCAGCCTTAAATAGTCTTTGTACTGTTTCTTATAAGCCTTTTTCGCTATATAATGGGGGTTGTCGTTCTCGATGGATTTTTCCAAATCCAGCGGAGTATAGCGTTTGCCTCCGGCTGTCACAAAGCGAAGGTTGAGCGCCAGGATGCCTCTTTTTCCCACCGATAGCTCGTATCCGCCCAGCAGGTTGACCACGTAGTTGCCGTTGAAGGCGGTATTGCGCAGAATGCCATTGCTGCCCCTGTATTTGCTGTCGAAGACAGAGGCGGTGAGCAAAAAATAATAGTTGCCGGAAAAAAATTTCTCAAAAGTCAATTCCACACCGTAATTCCTGCTGGTGCCTGAATTGGTCAGGCTGTCGATGCGTGCCTGATGAAAACTTGCTCCATAGTTGGCCAGGGAAAAGAAGCTTTCCCGTCTTTCTACGGGGATATCGTGCTGCTGCTGATAGTAGGTCTCTATCTTGACACGCAGGTTTTTGCTGAAACTTCGGTTATACGAAAGAACCCACTGATTACTCTTGGTAAAGCCCAGCGATTCATTGGTTTGTATATACCTACCTTGTTGCAGATATTGTCCTTCGGGTATATAAGTCTCTACGAAATACAGAAAAAGGGGCTGGAGCTGGGTGTGATATCCATAGCCGAAACTCAGGGACTGGTTTGCCCGGGGTTTCCATTCCATGTTGAAACGGGGTTCAAGGGACCGGGTGTTGTTGAAGGTGAAATGCTGATAATGGAGCCCGCCGTATAGGGAAAAATGGTTGCTGAACCGGTGTTGGTACTGGGCATATCCCTGGATCAACAGCAGGTTGTCCTTCTTGGTGTTGGTCTGAAGCAAATATTCGCGGTCTGTTTCCTGGTTGGTCCATCCGGTGTAGATGCTGTCGATATAACTGATAGAGTGGTTTTCCAGACTAACTCCGGCTTCCAGTGTATTTCGGGCGTCGAATTTTTTGGTCAGGTCGCTGTACCACCCCAGCTTCCATTGTTCATTGTTTTCATGATAGAAGCGTTTTGCCCCGCCAAGCCCCAGTGAGTCGATGGTGGTGGAGACACCATGCCCGGACAGGGCGATTCTGTTTTCTATCCGCGTGTTTTCGTTGAAGAAATGCATCAGAGTAGCTCCCAGCAGACCCATGTCCGAACCATTGGTGGTTCGGTATCTCTCTGGGGTGTTATAGGCACTGGAACCGCCTTCCCCGTCCTGTCCCAATTCAATATGACTGGTGCCTCCAATGCCAAAGAGCGACATATGTCCGCTTTTAGTGGGTATGTGTATTTTAAAGGAGAGATCCTGGTACTCGGGTATGGCGCCTACCCCCAGGTTGAGCCCCAGCTTATCGACCACTGAGAGGGTAGAGTATCTGTAGTTGGCCAGATAGGAGGCTCTGGAGCTGTCGGAGAAAGGGCCTTCCACTCCGAGTTCGAAACCGTTGAAGCCCACCTGCCCGGTGTATTCTGTGTTTTGGTTGTTGCCGTTGCGCATTTGCAGATCAAATACGCCCGATAGGGCATTGCCGTATTCGGCCGGGAAGGCCCCCGTGAAAAAATCGCTGTTGGTCAGCAGGTTGTTGTTGAGTATGCTCACCGGGCCTCCGGTAGCTCCCAAAGCTCCAAAATGGTTGGGATTGGGGATGTTAACTTCTTCAAGCCTCCATGATAGCCCGGTAGGTGGATTGCCCCGGATGATGATGTCATTGCGCTGGTCACCGGCCGAGACCACCCCGGCATAGTTCTGAGCCATACGGGATGGATCGCCCCAACTACCCGCGTATTTCTCGGTTTCTTCAATGGTGAATGACCGGGCGCTGACTTTGGCCATCTCGTCCCTGGGCTGGTCCTTCCTGCCTGCCTGTATCACAACTTCCTGCAGCTCCTGTACGTTTTCTTCCAGCTCAAGGTGAACCACCAGTTCCTTCCCCGATGTAACCAGCAAATTAGGTTCCCTGCGGCTTTCATATCCCACATAGGAAACATTCAGGTCCACCCGGCCTACTGGTGCTTCCCGCAGGATAAACCAACCGTCGGTTCCGGTGGCTGTGCCCCGGGTGGGCTCAGAATCAGCCAGAACAACCGTGGCACCGGGTAAAGGGGCATGGGTTTGCTTATCGACCACCCGCCCCCGAATGGTCTGGGTCAGATCCTGGGCCTGGCCCATTAGCGGAAAGGTGAACACAAATACCCCAATAAGCACCAGGCTCTTGGTTTTCATCATTTTATTGAAATTTTTCACGCACATTGATCTTTTCCAGGCAAAATTACGAAAATTAACAAGTAGCTTGGAGGATTGTTTGATTTTCACTGGCCTGAACAAAATCTACGCGGGTTTTGTAAGATTAATCACCTAATAATTAATCGCATTATCCCATAACCTGGTTACAAGTTATGTCGATTTTTTATATCTTTGCACCCTTTAACATAAATGCCGATTCATGATACGAATAACTTTTCCGGATAACACAGTACAGGAATTTGAAGAAGGCGTAAGTGGTTTGGATATAGCCCGGAGCATCAGCAACAGGCTGGCCAAAGAGGTACTGTCCATCACAGTGGATGGTGCGGTTTGGGATGTGCACCGGCCCATCTATCATGATGCCAAGATCAAATTGCATACCTGGGATGACGAAGAAGGCAAGCACGCCTTCTGGCACTCTTCGGCGCACCTGATGGCTGAGGCCCTGGAAGAACTGTATCCAGGCATCAAATTTGGAATAGGCCCGAGCATCGACCAGGGTTTTTATTATGACGTGGACCCGGGCGATCGCATCATTACTGATGCCGATTTGCCTGAGATAGAGAAGAAGATGCAGGAGATTGTCGCCCGCAAAGAGGCTTATAGAAGGGAAGAAGTGCCCAAGGAAAGGGCTATGAACTATTACCACCAGAAAGGCGATCAATACAAGGTGGAGTTGATCCGTGAATTGCAGGACGGAGAGATCTCTTTCTACACCAATGGCAACTTTACAGATCTTTGTCGCGGTCCGCACCTGCCCCATACCGGATATATAAAAGCCATCAAGCTTTTAAGTGTAGCCGGCGCATACTGGAGAGGCGACGAGCACAACAAACAGCTGACAAGAATATATGGTATCACCTTCCCCAAGAAGAAGATGCTCGATGAGTATCTCGAGATGCTGGAAGAAGCCCGCAAACGCGATCATCGCAAGCTGGGCAAACAGCTGGAGCTCTTTTCTTTCTCCCAGAAGGTGGGGCAGGGCTTGCCCCTTTGGCTGCCCAAAGGGGCTGCCTTGAGGGAAAGACTGGAGAATTATCTTAAGCAGATACAAAAAGAGTATGGTTACCAGCAGGTGATTTCTCCCCATATCGGTCAGAAGGAGCTCTACGTGACTTCAGGTCACTATGCCAAGTACGGGAAAGATTCCTTCCAGCCCATCCGCACCCCCTATGAAGGCGAGGAGTTCCTGCTTAAGCCGATGAACTGCCCGCACCATTGTGAGATGTATCGCCATACCCAGTATTCCTATAAGGACCTGCCCGTTCGTTTTGCTGAATTCGGTACCGTTTACCGTTACGAACAAAGTGGGGAGCTTCACGGATTGACTCGTGTGCGAGGCTTTACCCAGGATGACGCCCACATCTTCTGCCGGCCCGACCAGCTGAAGGAAGAATTTAAAAAGGTCATGGAGATCATCCTGAAGATCTTCAATGCACTGGAATTCGATACTTATACGGTTCAGGCCTCCCTGCGTGATCCCAATAAGAAAGAAGAGTATATTGGAAGCGATGAGAACTGGGAAAAATCAGAGCGGGCCATCCTCGAAACCGTTGAAGAGACAGGTATTGAGGCTAAGGTGGAATACGGAGAAGCAGCCTTCTACGGGCCGAAACTGGACTTTATGGTGAAGGATGCCCTGGGCCGTGAATGGCAGCTGGGTACCATCCAGGTGGATTACAACCTGCCCGAGCGCTTTGATCTGGAATACATAGGAGCCGATAACCAGCGGCACCGTCCGGTGATGATCCACCGGGCCCCGTTTGGTTCCATGGAGCGTTTTGTAGCCGTTCTCATTGAGCACACCGCCGGAAAGTTCCCCCTGTGGCTGGCCCCCGATCAGGCGGTGATATTGCCGATCAGCGAAAAATACAATGATTATGCGAAAAAAGTTTTGAATTTTCTAAATAATTCCGATATTCGCACTTTGATAGACGAGCGCAACGAAAAAATAGGCAAGAAAATACGGGACAACGAGACCAAAAAGATCCCGTATCTCTTGATCGTGGGAGAAAGAGAGGCTGAGAATGAAAAGGTATCGGTCAGGAAGCAGGGTGAAGGCGACCAGGGCACCATGAGCCTGGATGAATTTAGAGACTTTATTTGGAATCAGATCCATCAGCGTCAGCAAACCGCTGATATCCATGAATAAATTCTTATTTGTTAACCCAAAAAGAAGGAGGGCAGTAATATAGCAAGAAGAGGTCCCAAAAATCAAAAACAACAAATCTCTTACCGTATCAACAAGCAGATCAGGGCCCGAGAGGTAAGGGTTGTTGGCGATAATGTGGATAATCCCGGTGTTTATTCTATTCAGGAGGCCATCAAGATGGCCGACGATCAGGAGCTGGATCTGGTGGAAGTATCGCCCAAGGCCGATCCTCCGGTGTGCCGGATTATCGATTATCAAAAGTTCCTTTATCAGCAAAAAAAGAAGCAAAAGGAGTTGAAGTCCAAAACTACCAAGGTGGTGGTGAAGGAAATCCGATTTGGTCCCAATACCGACGAACATGATTACCAGTTCAAGCTGAATCATGCCCAGAAGTTCCTGGAGGAAGGGGCTAAAGTGAAAGCTTTTGTGTTTTTTAAGGGCCGCTCCATCCTGTTCAAGGATAAGGGAGAGATCCTGCTGCTGCGATTGGCACGGGATCTGGAAGAATATGGTAAAGTGGAGAAGATGCCCAAGCTTGAGGGGAAAAGAATGACCATGTTTATCGCACCCAAAGCCCAAAAGAAGAAATAAACCGATATTTAAAAAGAACAGTTATGCCAAAGATGAAGACCAACCCCGGAGCAAAGAAACGCTTTAAGATTTCCGGGACAGGGAAAATCAGGAGAAAACATGCTTACAAAAGCCACTTGTTGACCAAGAAATCCAAGAAGAGGAAAAGAAATCTCCGGTATTACACCAACCTGGAGAAAACCGACCGGAACAACATCAGGCTTTTGCTGGGTATTAAGTAAGAAACGAAACAGTTGTTAACCAGAGTGACTTAGCTGAAAGAGTCCCGCACTTGCGGAACCGCTAACCATTCAAAAATCAAATCAAAATGCCACGATCAACCAATTCAGTAGCAAGCAGGAAAAGAAGAAAAAAGATCCTCAAACAGGCCAAAGGATATTTTGGGGCAAGGAAGAACGTGTATACGGTAGCCAAGAATACCGTGGAGAAAGGAATGCTTTATTCATACCGGGATCGCAGAAAGAAAAAAGGCAATTTCCGCCGTTTATGGATCCAGCGGATCAACGCTGCCACCCGTATGCATGGTATGTCGTACTCAGAATTTATGGGTAAGATGAACCAGAAAGGCATTCATCTTAACCGCAAAGTACTGGCCGACCTGGCCATGAATAACCCCGAGGCTTTTAAAGCCGTTGTCGATGAAGTTAACTCATAGGTCTTTGGAGAATTCTTAAATCACTTATATGACGGGAAGCTTATTCAAGGCTTCCCGTTTTTCATTTTTTTTAACACGGTTATCTTGCCGAAAAATTATAAATTAGCATCCGTTTGGCATACTAAAGCTTTCACGCAATGGAAAAACTTGGGATCATATTGATTGGCTATGGCCGGATGGGCCATGAGGTGGAAAAGGTAGCGAAAAAAAGAGGGCATCAGGTCCTGATGACCATCGATCAGGAAAACCAAAACGAAATGACCCCCACCAACCTGCAAAAAGCCGATGTGGCCATTGAGTTTTCCCTGCCAGATGCCGCATACAACAACATCATGACCTGCCTGCAGGCGGGTCTGCCAGTGGTTTCAGGAACCACCGGATGGCTGGATAAGATGCCCCAGGTAGAGGAATATTGCCACCAACACGATCAGGCTTTTTTCCATGCCGCCAATTTCAACATCGGAGTCAACCTCTTTTTTAAACTCAATGAGTATTTTGCCCGGATCATGAATAATTACTCCAATTACGACATCGAGGTTGAGGAAACCCATCATGTGCACAAAGTGGATGCACCCAGCGGAACAGCTAAAAAGCTGGCAGATATCCTTCTGCAGGCTATCGGACGGAAAAAGAACTGGAAGAAAGAAACAGCAGAGAAGCCGGAGGATCTGGCCGTCAAGTCCATTCGCGAAGATGAGGTTCCGGGGATTCACCGAGTCATGTATCATTCTGATTTTGATGATATAGAGATCAAACACTCCGCCAAAAGCAGGGAAGGCTTTGCTTTGGGTGCCGTGATGGCGGGCGAATTTCTGCAGGGCAAACAGGGGGTTTTTTCCATGGATGATCTGTTGAACCTGTAATACCTTTGTTTGAATGGATGCATCGTTTGATAACTCTCTATATATGACCGGGCAGGATATTTCAACTTCTGAAAACCTGCATGGGTTTATAAGACCGCATCCATTAATTTATGACATAGATAAAACCCCAAAATATGAGCATGAAAGATTTTTTTAGAAACCGTTATTTTAAGTTTGGCCTCACTGCCGCCATTTATATTCTCTGGGTCATATGGCTTGAAGAGCCCTGGTTCCTGCTGGGCCTGGCGATTATCTTTGATTGGTTCATTACAAAGAGAGTCAACTGGACTTTCTGGAAGAAACAAGGCCAAAAGCCCTCCAAACTGATTGAATGGGTAGATGCCCTGATATTTGCTGTTATAGCCGCATCCCTGATCCGGCTTTTTATCATCGAAGCCTATACCATCCCCACTTCCTCCATGGAAAAGACCCTGCTGGCCGGAGATTACCTGTTTGTCAGCAAGGTGAGCTACGGCCCGAAGATGCCCAATACACCCCTTTCTTTCCCTTTTGCTCACAATACCCTGCCCCTGACCAACAAGACCAAGTCCTACCTGGAGTGGGTCAGGTGGCCTTACAACCGACTGGACGGGCTGGGAAAGGTAGAGCGAAACGATATTGTGGTCTTTAACTTTCCCGCTGGAGATACCGTTATCCTTCAGATGCAGGACAAGGACTACTATTCGATCGTCAGGCAATACGCCCATGAGTTGAAGAACCGCGACATCAACAACGGACGCGCGATTAGATCGCTGGGTGAATATAGATCCATGGCCCGCAACTACATTAAGGACCAGTATGATGTCACTACCCGGCCGGTGGATAAAAGAACCAATTACATCAAAAGATGTGTGGCGCTGCCGGGTGATTCCCTGAAGATCAACCACGGACAGGTATACATCAACGGACAGGAACAACAGCATTTTGAGAAGATGCAGTATAACTATTATGTCAAGACCAATGGAACCAAGATCAATTCAGTGTTGCTGGACCGAATGGGCATCAACCGCAACGATATCAGTTACATCCCTTCCAGTTCGCTTTATCAAATGCCCCTGACCGAGGAGAACCTGCAGAAGATCCAAAACTTCTCCAATGTGGTCAATGTTCGTAAATATGAAAATACTTCATCCCAATCCGTCAACCATGCCATTTTCCCCTTTGATAAGGATTACCGGTGGACCGAAGACAATTTTGGCCCCCTTTATATCCCCAGAGAAGGAGAAAACGTGCCGCTGACCCTCCATAACCTACCCCTATACAAAAGGGCCATTGAGACTTTTGAAAGAAACAATCTGGAGGTGCGCGATTCCACCATTTATATCAATGGTGAACAGGCCGACCGGTACACCTTTGAAATGGATTATTACTTTATGATGGGTGATAATCGCCATAATTCCGCCGATTCAAGGTACTGGGGCTTTGTTCCTGAAAACCATGTGGTGGGCAAGGCTGTGTTTATCTGGCTGTCTGTCGACCGTTACGGCAGCTTCGTCGACCGGGTTCGCTGGGATCGGCTTTTTACAGTGATCAATTAAAATTGTGGTGTACGATTTCAGACACTTTCAGCGCTTAGCGCAGCGCTAAGCGCCAGGCAAAAAAAACAACGCTTAGCGCTGCGCTAAGCGCTGAAAGTATGCGGGATCGTACGCTTCAATACATACAGATATAAAATATCTTTTCATTATGCCTTCGGTCAACCAGGCGTTGCTTTCTGTGGCTTATCTCGCACCGGTGCAGTATTTCACCAAGTTCCTGCTGTATGATGCCATCTGGCTGGAGACCGAGGAGAACTACCAGAAGCAAAGTTACCGGAACCGTTGTAATGTTCTCTCTGCCAACGGCCAAATGGCTCTAACCATCCCTGTCACCAAGGGTCAGCCCAGGGTAAAAACCCGGGACATGCGCATTGACAATACCCTGGAATGGCAAAAAAACCACTGGACTTCGATTGAGTCGGCATACAGCTCATCCCCCTTCTTTGAATTTCTGGCCGATGATTTTGCCCCTTTTTACAACCGACAATATCCTTTCCTGCTGGATTTCATCCTGGACCTGCAGCAGGTGGTGCTGGAAACCCTGGATATAGATGTTCCTGTTAAGAAAACAACTGAATATGTCAAACATACGGATGATACCACAGATGACCTGCGCGATAGCATCCATCCAAAAAAGAGGATGCAAAAGCCCGACCCGGCATTCACCCCTGCTTTTTACCATCAGGTATTTCATGAACGATACGGCTTTATTCCCAATTTGAGTATCATCGACCTGCTTTTTAATGAAGGGCCCAATGCCGAAAATATCCTCAAGCAAAGCCTTATCAGGTAGGGGTCACATGGGCCCCATGGGCTCGCGCTGTAAATTTTATTCCGATGCGGAAAGAATGAAAATGCTGGGTTTTTTATGAAGCCCGGGTGTATTTTTCTTCCACTCCCGTATGCTTTGTGTGCGGATCATCTCCCTTTCGGTGGTGATCTCCGATGCTATGCATAAGAGCGTATCCTCCCTGCAGTGAGAAAGGATGTCGCTCAGCAGCTTGTCATTGCGGTAAGGGGTTTCCATGAATATCTGAGTCTGGCCTTCATGCCTGGATTTCTTCTCTAAAGCCCTGATTCTCTTGATGCGATTTCCACTTTTGATGGGCAGGTAACCGTTGAATGCAAAACTTTCTCCATTGAGTCCGCTCCCCATCAGGGCCAGAAATATAGAAGAGGGGCCGGTCATGGGTACCACCCTTATAAGGTGTCGCTGGGCAATCCTTACAATCTCCTCGCCCGGATCGGCTATGCCCGGGGCACCTGCCTCCGACATAAGCCCCATGTCGGTGCCCTCTTTCAGCGGAGCAGTCATCTCTTCCATTTCTTCCCCGGATGTATGTTTATTTAGGGTGTAAAAGGTGAGGGGATCAATCGGTTTTTGGGTATCCAGTTTCCGTATATAGCGCCTGGCAGTTCGCACATTTTCCACAATGAAGTGGTCCAGCCCACTGACAATGGTGGAGACGCCCCGCGGTATAACCTGCTCTATAGAGTTTTCACCCAGAACGTTAGGTATGAGGTACAACTTTCCTTTCATGATGCTGCTTATCTGAATGGTAAATCTGTTTGACAATTGGTGGCCAATTTATCAAGAATTATCGAATGATTATAGTTTTTTTTGCTTTTGACTGTCAAGAGTTCGGGATTCATTCTCATAACGGCCTTTTCGCTTTTCGGAGAGCAGGCCGCCATTCCTTCAGCTGTCTTTGCTGTTGTAGTTTTATTATATTTGTTGTTCTTGACATCAAAAAACGAATCACAAAATTGGTGCGAAATTGAAAGTAACCTTCTTAGGAACAGGAACTTCACAGGGTATTCCGGTGATCGGATGCCATTGCCGGGTATGTCGTTCCAGCGATGAAAAGGATAAAAGGCTGCGTGCTTCGGTGATGGTGGAATGGGGGAATCAGGTAGTGATCATCGATACGGGTCCCGATTTCCGTCAGCAGATGCTGCGGGCAGAAGCCACCAACATCCACGCCATTCTCTATACCCATGAGCACCGCGACCACATTGCCGGGCTGGATGATGTGCGCCCCATCAATTTTCTCAAGGAAAAGCCCATGCAGGTTTATGGCGAAGAAAGGGTGCTGGAGGCATTGAAACAGATGTTGCCCTATGCTTTCAAGGAGGATAAATACCCCGGGGTCCCCGACATTCATCTAAATGAGATACAGAGCCGGGGATTTGAGGTGAACGGCATTCCCATCACTCCCATCCGGGTGTATCACTATAAATTGCCCGTGCTGGGCTTCCGCATAGACGACTTCACCTATATTACCGATGCCAATTATATTCCTGAAGAAGAGAAGCAGAAGATAGTAGGTACTAAGTATTTGGTTGTTAATTCCTTGCGGCGCAAGAAGCACATTTCTCATTTTTCCCTCTCCGAGGCCCTGGAAGTAGTAAGTGAATTCAGCCCCCGCCAGGCCTACTTCACCCACATGAGCCATCAGATGGGCCTGCACAGACAAGTCAATGCCGAATTGCCCGATAATGTTATGCTGGCTCATGACGGGCTGAGCATCGATGTGAAATAACAGTTTGTCGGCTCATGTTCAACGGCAAAATTCTATTATTTTTACCTGCCTGTAATTAAAATATGGCTTGTATGCTAAAGAAAAGCAATATTCCCCATACTTTCGTGATCATCTTTTTTATCATCGTGGTAGGTGCTTTGCTTACCTGGTTTATTCCCGGAGGAGAATATGAGCGTGAGGTTGTAATGGACAACGGGGTGGAGCGGGAAGTGGTAAAAAGCGGATCGTTTGAGTATACCCAGAATGAACCCCAGACCTGGCAGGTTTTTGCTTCGCTTTACCATGGCTTCATCTCGAAGAGCAACATCATCGTTTTTATCCTGATGGTTGGCGGGGCTTTTTGGATCATGAACGAGAGCCGGGCCATTGATGTGGGCATATTTTCTTTTTTGCGTTTCACCAGAAAACTTGAGCGTTTTCGGATCATTAAGATGCTGGGGGTGGATAACATTGTGATTGCCCTGATCATGTTGATGTTTAGCCTCTTTGGGGCGGTCTTCGGAATGAGTGAGGAAACCATCGCCTTCGTGATCATCTTTGTGCCCCTGGCCATATCCATGGGGTATGATTCCATTGTCGGGGTGTCGATGTGTTTCGTAGCTGCCGGACTGGGGTTTGCCGGGGCGATGCTCAATCCCTTTACCATTGGCATTGCACAGGGTTTGGCCGATATACCTCTTTTTTCCGGAATCGAATACCGCTTTTTTACCTGGATCGTGCTTAATATAGCCGGTATCACCTATGTGCTTTTGTATGTAAGAAAACTCAGGAAAGATCCTACCCGCTCCCCTGTATATGACGATGATGAGCAATGGCGCAACAGCAGCCGCCAGGATGTTGAAAGCATCGGATACAGCCGTCCTGTTTCGGCCTGGATCACCTACTTCATCATAGGGGTTGCTTTGGTGGTTTTTTCAGTGAATTATTCCATGACGACCCTGGAGGTCGGTAAGAGTTCATTTCATTTTCCTGCGATTCCTGTTCTAACAGGCCTCTATGCTATTACTGCATTTGTAGGACTACGAAGGTCCGTTCACTTTTACATTCTCAACCTGCTCTTATATACCATCCTTTTTTTGATCGTCGGAGTTATGGGTTATGACTGGTATATCATGAAGATCGCCACCCTTTTCCTGGCCATGGGGATCTTTTCGGGCATCGCCTATAATGAGTCGGGCAACAACATTGCCCAACAATTCCTCCAGGGAGTCAAGGATATGATGACCGCCGCCATCGTCGTGGGATTGGCCGGTGGTATTGTTTATCTGCTGGAAGAAGGCAACATCATCGATACCCTGCTGCATTACATGGCCGAGGGAATGAAAGATGTGGGTAAGGTCGGTTCGGTAGGTGTGATGTATGTTTTCCAGACCCTTTTGAATATCCTGATGCCTTCCGGCTCCGGACAGGCTGCCCTTACTATGCCCATAATGGCTCCTTTCTCCGACCTGATCGGTATCTCCAGGCAAACCGCCGTATTGGTCTTTCAGTTTGGCGACGGATTCACCAACATGATCACTCCAACCTCGGGCGTGTTGATGGGTGTGCTGGGCATGGCCAAGATACCCTACGACAAATGGTTCCGCTGGTTCATTCCCTTCCTGGGAATCCTGGTGGTGCTGGGCATCCTCCTGCTGATACCTACCGTGCTGATGGATATTGCCGGGTTTTGACAATGATGGAATGAGCGGGTTCAGAGTAAGGCTCAGCCTAATTTTATCATTAAAAAAGGCCAAACCCTCTCTGAGGATCCGGCCTTTAAGTATCTGAAGCTTATGACATTTGTGTTTATCCGTAAATTTTTTTCTGTGAGGCGGCAATGGTGTTTCTCAGCAGCGAGACGATTGTCATGGGACCCACACCGCCAGGTACGGGTGTGATGTAGCTGCTTTTTTCGCTGACCTCGTCGAATTTCACATCACCTTTGAGTTTCCATCCCGATTTGGTCTTATCGGATTTGATCCGGTGGATGCCCACGTCGACTACTACGGCACCTTCTTTCACCATATCGGCCGTAACAAATTCCATCTTGCCCATAGCCACGATCAGGATGTCGGCCTGGCGGGTATAGGATTCCAGATTCTTTGTACGGCTATGGCACACGGTGACTGTAGTGTTTCCCGGATAAGCTTTTTGAAGCATCAGGTTGGCAATAGGTTTGCCTACTATGTTGCTTCGCCCGAGTACCACGCAGTTCTTGCCTTCTGTTTCAATGTCGTAGCGTTTAAGCAACTCAAGGATGCCTGCTGGTGTGGCAGACAGGTAAGCCGGCAATCCGATCACCATGCGCCCCATGTTGATGGGATGAAAACCATCGACATCCTTTTTGGGATCTATGGATTCAATGACCTTCTGGTCATCAATATGATCGGGCAGGGGCAGCTGCACGATAAAACCGTCCACCTGATCATTGTTGTTGAGCTCGTTGACTTTTTTTAACAGGTCTTCTTCTGAGATGTCGTCATCCAGGCGCAGTACCTGCGATTCCATACCGACCTTGCTGCAAGCTTTTTCCTTGTGAGAGACATAGGTTTCGCTGGCGGGGTCATTGCCTACCAGAACAGCAACCAGGTGGGGGGTCTTACCTCCCTGGCTTTTGATTTGTTCTACTTCCTGAGCGATCTCTTCTTTGATCTGCGAAGATATCTTCTTTCCGTCAATAAGTTTCATATATTGAGGGTTTGATTACATGTTGCCGTTCATCTGCTGCATATTCTGCATCATGTTTTTCATGCCACCCTTGCCGTCTTTCATCTTTTTCATCATCTTGCGGGTCTCGGAGAACTGCTTGATGAGTTTGTTGACCTCCTGCACGTTGTTACCGCTTCCCTCGGCGATGCGCTTGCGCCGGCTGCCGTTCATCACCTTGGGATTCTTCCGTTCTTCGGGTGTCATGGAACGGATGATGGCTTCGATGCCCTTGAAGGCGTCGTCGTCCATATCCATGTTGCGCAAGGCCTTTCCCATTCCGGGGATCATAGAAGCCAGGTCCTTGAAATTTCCCATCTTTTTGATCTGCTGTATCTGCGAAAGGAAATCATCGAAGTCAAATTCATTGGTGGCGATTTTCTTGCTGAGCTTGCGGGCTTCCTTGTCGTCGTATTGTTCCTGGGCTTTCTCCACCAGCGATACAATATCACCCATTCCCAGGATGCGGTCGGCCATCCGGTCGGGGTGGAAGACATCTATGTTCTCCATCTTCTCACCAGTACCGATAAACTTGATGGGTTTATCCACCACGGCGCGAATGGAAAGGGCTGCACCCCCGCGGGTATCACCATCGAGCTTGGTGAGTATGACGCCCTCATAATCGAGGCGCTCGTTAAACTCTTTGGCGGTGTTCACGGCATCCTGCCCGGTCATGGCATCGACGATGAAAAGGGTTTCATGCGGTTCAACGGCTTTTTTGATGCCTGCCACCTCGTTCATCATTTGCTCGTCAATAGCCAGTCGTCCGGCCGTGTCGATGATCACCAGGTCCTGGCCATCTTTTTTGGCTTGTTTGATACCGGACTTGGCGATCTTTACCGGATCCTTCTGGCCATCTTCCGTGTAAACAGGCACCCCGGTCTGTTCTCCAACCACCTTCAGCTGATCGATGGCGGCAGGACGGTATACGTCGCCGGCAACCATCAGGGGTTTCTTGTTATGTTTTTTCTTCAGGAATTGAGCCAGCTTACCGGCAAAAGTGGTTTTCCCCGAACCCTGCAGCCCGGCCAGCAAAATCACGGTGGGATTACCCTGAAGATTCATCTCGGCGGCGGTGCCGCCCATCAGACTGGCCAGTTCGTCATGAACGATCTTGACCATCAGCTGACCAGGCTTGACGGATTCTACCACTTTCTGCCCCAGGGCCTTTTCCTTAACGGTATCGGTGAAGTTCTTGGCAATCTTGTAATTGACGTCTGCATCCAGCAGGGCCCTTCTTACATCCTTCAGGGTCTCGGCAATGTTGACCTCCGAGATCCGGCCCTGCCCCTTGAGCATCTTAAATGACTGTTCCAGACGATCTGATAGACTCTCAAACATATCTTGCGGTTTTCTTTAATAGTTGTGAACGAGCCACAAAATTAATAAAAATAAATACAATACGACAATCGAATCTACATCGCTTTGCAAGCAACGAGATGGGCTATGCCTGTAGTATAATAGTTTGAATGTTGAACGTTCAACGTTCCGACGTTCCAACGTTCAACAGGAAACGTTTAAGGCTTATTTGGCTGCAATCGTCTCAATCTCAATCTTCGCATTTTTCGGCAGGTTGGCGACCTGGTAGGCTGAGCGGGCCGGGGGGTCTTGCTGGTAGTATTTGCCGTATACCTCGTTCATCTTTTGGAAGTCCCCGATGTCGGCCAGGAAGATGGTGGATTTGACTACATGGTGGTAATCATATCCGGCTTCCCGCAGGATCACACCGATGTTTTTCATTACCTGATCGGCTTGCTCCTCTATGCTCTCGGGCATCTCCATTGATTGGGGATCCAGGGGCAACTGCCCGGAGATGTAAAGGGTCTTGTTTATTTCTACTGCCTGACTGTAGGGCCCGATAGCGGCCGGCGCCTTGGAGGTTTGGATGATCTTTTTCATGACGGATAATGTTTTGGAATGAGAGAAGTAAAGGTTACCAGATCTTTGCCCGTTTGTCTTCCGGGAGGTAAAGCTCATCGTCGGGGGTCACATTGAAAGCCTGATAGAAAGCGTCTATGTTTACCAGTGGGCCGTTGACACGGTGGAGACCCAGGCTGTGCACATCCTCTTTTGTTCTTCTTAGGATTTCCTCATCGCGGATGTTTTGTGCCCATACACGGGCCCATGAAAGGAAGAAACGCTGGTCGGGCGTATAACCGTCTATTTTTTCCGGCACTTCCTTGTCGGCAATGGCTTGATGGAATGCGGTATAGGATATGCTTAATCCGCCCAGATCGGCGATGTTTTCGCCCAGGGTCAGTTCACCATTGGCATGAACCGTATCCAGTACAGTTTTCTTGTCGTATTGTTTGACCAGTACTTTGGTGCGTTTATTGAATTTTTCGGCATCTTCTTCCGTCCACCAGTTGTTCAGGTTACCCTCCTTGTCGTACTGGCGGCCCTGGTCGTCGAAGCCGTGGGTCATCTCATGGCCGATCACACCTCCAATGGCCCCGTAGTTAATGGCATCATCGCCTTCCATGTAGAAGAAAGGAGGCTGAAGGATGCCGGCGGGGAAACAGATCTCGTTCATCGAAGGGGCATAGTAGGCATTGACGGTTTGGGGCGGGAAGAACCATTCATCGGGATCCACCGGCTTACCGATCTTATTCAGCTGATAATTCCTGTTGAAGCGTCTGCTTTCCATGACATTGTCCAAGAAGGAAGAAGAACCGATCTGCAGGTCGGAGAAATCGCGCCATTGGTCGGGATAGCCAATCTTCACGTTCATCACCTCGAGTTTCTCCAGGGCCTTACTTTGGGTTTCTTGGCCCATCCATTCCAGGTTTTCAATGCGCCGGGCAAACGCCTCCTTGAGGTTGTCGACCAGGTTAACCATTCGTTTTTTGGCTTCAGGCGGGAAATGTTCTTCTACGAATTTTTTACCAATGGCGTCTCCCAGGGCCCGGTTGGTCACATCGAGCACCCTTCTCCATCGGGGTTTCATTTCCTGCTGACCCTGCATGGTCTTGCCATAAAAGGTGAAATGGGCATTGACAAAGTCTTCGCTCAGATAGGAAGCTGAGCTGTTCAGCAAATTCCAATGCAAATATGTTTTCCATTGATCTGTAGGTACTTCCTTCAGCATCTGGCTGACCTCCTTGAAGAACTCAGGCTGGCGTACATTGATTTCTTCAGGTGTGGCAATATTGAGACCTGCGAAGTAGCCCTCCCAGTTGATATCGGGACACAAATCCCGTACTTCGCTTAATCCCATTTTATGATAGGTTTTATGCGGGTCTCTTCTTTCCAGGCGGGTCATGGAAGCTTTGGCCAGGCGGGTTTCCATGTCCATGATGGTCTGGGCCTTTTCTGAAGCTTTATTTTCATCCTCACCGGACAGGGTAAACAGGGTGGTCACATAATCCTGATAGGCCGAACGGATCTGCTTTGAACGCTTATCTTTATTCAGGTAATAATCGCGGTCGGACATACCCAGGCCACCCTGAGCCAGCTGGGCGATGACCATATCGCTGTTCTTGGCATCGGCGCTGGCACCTAACCGAAACAGCGAGCCAATGCTGTATTGATGGAAATGGTGGATTTGTTCCAGGATCTGTTCGCGGGTTTGGATATTTTGGATCTGTGTTATCTTATCCTGGATAGGCGTGAGTCCTTGCGCCTCTATTTGTTGGGTATCCATTGCGAGGCTGTAAAAATCGCCGATTTTTTGTTCAATGGTTCCCTGCTCGGGGTTGGCGCGGGCAAAATCCTGCACCAGGTCGCGTACCTTTTTCTTTGTCTCTTTGGCCAACAGGTCAAAAGAACCGAAGCGGCTTTCATCATCGGGCAGGGGGTGGGCTTCCATCCAGCCATCGTTGGCATAGCGGTAAAAGTTATCGCCCGGATCGATGGAGTCGTTGAGGTAACTCACATCCAGGTCTTGTTTTTCCGGATCCTGTCCGCAGGAGCCTATAAGCAGCGGTGTGATCATAGTCAATATAAAAATAATGGGTTTGATTTTCATGGTTGTTGGGTTTTTGTTGAAATGGATTGGGATGTGATAAAAAAAAGCTGTCTAAGTGCATTTGGACAGCTTTTTTGGGTGAGCGTTTAATGCGTATTTCAAGAAATTTATTCGAATTCCTTGAATGTCGCTTTGATCTTATCCATGGCCTCGCGCAGTTGTTCCTCATTGATCACCAATGGAGGTGCAAAGCGGATGATATCGCCGTGGGTGGGTTTGGCCAGGACCCCGTGCTCTTTCATAGCCACGCAAACATCCCAGGCAGTCTTGCCGTTCTTAGGTTTGATCACCACGGCATTCAACAGGCCTTTGCCCCTTACTTCGGCGATCATCTCCGATTGTATGCTTTTGAATTCATCGCGGAATATTTTTCCCAGTCGTTCGGCGTTTTCAGCCAGCTTTTCTTCCTGAACTATTTCAAGGGCGGCAATGGCTACCTTGGCTGCAATGGGGTTCCCACCAAAGGTCGATCCATGTTCACCGGGCTGGATGGTGAGCATCACGGGATCGTCTGCCAGCACGGCAGAAACAGGATACATACCACCGGAGATGGCTTTGCCCAGGATCAGCACATCGGGGCGAACGCATTCGTGATCGCAAGCCAGCAGTTTACCAGTCCGGGCAATGCCTGATTGTACCTCATCGGCCATGAACAACACATTGTGCTTCTTACACAAATCGTAGGCTTTCTTGAGATATCCCTCGCCGGGTACGTTGACACCGGCTTCTCCCTGAATGGGTTCCACCAGAAAACCAGCTACATTGGGATCCTGCAATTCCTTCTCGAGCGCTTCGGTGTCATTGTAAGGAATGGTAACAAAACCGGGGGTATAGGGGCCATAGTCGGCACGGGCATCGGGATCGATTGACATCGATACGATGGTAACCGTACGGCCATGGAAGTTGTTTTCGCAGACAATGATCTTGGCCTGGTTCTCAGCAACACCCTTTTTCTTGTATGCCCACTTGCGGCCAAGCTTGATGGCCGTCTCAACGGCTTCGGCACCTGTATTCATGGGCAGCACCTTGTCATAACCAAAATATTTGGTGACGAATTCTTCATATTCGCCCAAAACGCTGTTGTAAAAAGCACGAGAGGTGAGTGAAAGTTTCTCTGCCTGCTGTTTCAGCGCGTTCACAATCTTGGGATGGTTGTGTCCTTGATTGAGGGCAGAGTAGGAGGAAAGGAAATCATAATACTGCCTGCCTTCCACATCCCATACGTGGATACCTTCTCCTTTGTCCAATACTACCGGAAGGGGATGATAATTATGAGCCCCGTATTGCTCCTCTCTTTTCATATAATCTTGTGTGGTCATAGAGGTCGTTGTTGCCATAGCCCTTATTATTTTATTCGGTTAACATTTTGAATTTTCAGGAAGCACAATCTTAAGCAAAAGTTTTTTGATTGTCAAATGCCCACCAATGAATTTTAAGGCTTTTTGGCTATTTTATAACATATTGGAAGAAGGAGGGAGGTGGAAGCTTTTCAGGCAGGTTTTTGGCTGATGTGTTTATGATCTGTTGCATAAATGTTATCTTTGTAGAAAAAAGCAAGATGATACAAAGAATACAGACCCTCTACCTGTTTGTTTCCTTTATACTGATGTTGATGATGTTCTTCTTCCCGCTGGCCGAGATCTTGTCTTCTGAAGGTCAGGTATATACTTTCCGGTTTGACGGACTGCACTACATCGACCATCAGAGCGTGTATATACAAACCATTCCTACGATCATCCTGCTTTCTGTGATCGTGGCGATCAACTTCATCACCATCTTCCTATATAAACACCGCATCACTCAAATGCGCATCAGCTTTTTCAACATTCTTTTGATGCTGGGATTCATTGGACTCAGCTACTTTTATGTAAGCGATTTTTCGCAGCGTCTGGAATCGGAGGCAGTGACCTATAAGATCTTTGATGCTTTTCCCGTTGTGTCGGCTATATTTTCATACCTGGCCATCCGGGCCATTGGAAAGGATGAAGCGCTGATTCGCTCGATCGACAGAATCCGATAAGCGATTATATGTTGCGTGTTCGTGTTCCACGCTGAATGTTGAGCAAAAGAAGTAGCAGTGGCAGCATGGCTTGCTAGAAGACCTCCATGTCTTCCGGATCGGTGATTTTCTCGCAGTAGTGGCATTTCAGGGCCACCTTTTCTTTATCTTTCGGCTGGACGTAGAACACCGTATTGACCTTGTCGTTGTTGGTGATGCAGTTGGGATTGCCGCATTTGGCAATGCCGGTGATCTGATCGGGCACCTGAACATCCCTTTTTTCAGTTACCTTAAAGTTCTTAATGATATTCAGCTTGGCATGGGGCGCGATCAGTGCGATCTTATTGATGTCTTTATCCTTGAAAAATACTTCCGAAAGTTTGATGATGGCCTTGTAGCCTAGTTTTTTGCTTTCCAGGTTGGTTCCAAAGGTGATCTGGGTGGTAATGTGCTCCAGACCGAGGATGGAGATGACCTTGAAAAGATGCCTGGCTGGTACATGATCGATCACCGTGCCATTCTTGATGGCGCTTACCTGAAGTTTTGTTTTGGTGCTGTCTGCCATTTTCTTGTTTTTTTTGGATTATTGAAGTCCCAGGATGGAGCTCATGATAGCCATCCTTGTAAATACTCCGTTAAGAGCCTGAGGAAAATAATATGCCT
Organism: Bacteroidales bacterium; assembly: GCA_018334675.1. Taxonomy (GTDB): domain Bacteria; phylum Bacteroidota; class Bacteroidia; order Bacteroidales; family UBA12077; genus JAGXLC01. Next base: position 46,604 of record JAGXLL010000014.1, read on the forward strand.
TGTTGCTGTTGTCCACATCTTCGTTTATCTCATTCACCCTGGGCAGGGGATGCAGAATGCGCAGGTTGTCCTTGGTACCCTCGAGCATGGTGTTTTCCAGCACATAGGAGTTTTTGGTTTTCTCATACTCCATGGGATCCGAGAACCGTTCCCGCTGGATACGGGTCATATAAATGATGTCGGCATCGCTGATGATATCGGAAAAATCCGTGTGCTCGTGGTAATCCAGCTTCTTCTTCTGGAGGAACATCTTATATTCTTCAGGTATCCTGAGTTCCGGGGGTGAGACAAAATGGTAGCTGGTTTGGAAATAGGCCATAGCCATCAGCAGGGAATGAACCGTTCGACCATATTTGAGATCGCCCACCACGAAAAGGTTCAAGTTTTCCAGGCTGTTCTGGGTCTTTCTTATGGAATACAGATCCAGCATGGTTTGGGTAGGGTGCTGGTTGGCTCCGTCACCGGCGTTGATCACGGGTACGTCGGCCACCTCGCTGGCATAACGTGCGCTGCCTTCCAGGGGATGGCGCATGACGATCAGATCGCTGTAATTGCTTACGGTCTTGATGGTGTCCTTCAAGGATTCCCCTTTCTGAACACTGGAGCTGTCCTTGCTGGCAAAACCTATGACTTTGCCACCAAGGCGGTTGATCGCGCTTTCAAAACTGAGCCTTGTCCGGGTAGAGGGTTCAAAAAAGAGGGTAGCGATGACCTTACCCTCCAGCAATTTTTGATTGGGATTTTTTTCGAACCCCTCGGCAAGGTCCAGTGTTCGGATGATGTCCTCTTTCGAGTAATCATTGATTGAGATAAGGCTTTTGTTTTTCATTACGTGCGGTGATTTTTGTAGCATAAAATTAAACACTCCGGTCCATGAATCGAAATTTTTCCATATATTTTAATAACAATTTATCAAACAATTCATAAAGCATTTGTATCCAGGGGTTTCACCTTCAGTTCATGGATCCGCCTGAACTGATCCACCACTTGTTTTTCCTGCGATTTGCGTATCCCAATGCGGAAGGTACACCTTTCCTGAAAATCCCTTTTGTATGGCTGTATACCGGTTTCATGCAGCACTTTCATCACATCGTTCATCAATGCGTAATCGAATTCCAGTTGATACAACGCCTGAATGGTTTTTTTTATGATGCGTGCCTGTTGAAGGGCCTGGCCGGCAGCTTCTTTATAGGAGCGGATCAATCCGCTGGTGCCTAAAAGTGTCCCGCCGAAATATCTAACCACCACCACCAGAACATCAGTTACGCCATGCGATTGGATCTGTCCGAAAATGGGGCGGCCGGCAGTAGAAGATGGCTCTCCGTCATCGTTCATCCGGTAGTTCTCGCCTTCCGGCCCCAGCCGATAGGCATAGCAATGATGGCGGGCATCGTGATATTTGTTTTTCAGCTGTTCCAGCCTGATTTTGACTTCCTGTTCATCTTTTACCGGATAGGCAAATCCCAGGAATTTGCTGCTTTTTTCCTTGTATGATCCCTCGGAGGGCTTGGCCAGGGTAAGATATTCATCTTTCTCCATAATCCCTCATGTTGTATATGATAAGATGTATATGGCTACGAACGACAAGGCAATACCTGCCCAGTTCAGGAATGTCAGTTTCTCGCGGAACGCAATCAGCCCGATGATCACCGACATTGCCACGATGCCTATATTGTTGATGCCAAAAACCACCGATCCGTCCAAAGGAACACCGGATGGCATTTTATGGTTCAGGGCCAGGATCAGAAACCAGATGGACCCATAATTGCCCAGACCCAGCAGCGTACCCCACATCAGGGTCCTGGGGCGTAAAAGGGATTTGAAGGAGGTGCCCTGTATCAGGTTGGTGAGGATGCCTGTGATGGCAGCAATGGAGAACAAGACCGCCGAGAAAAGGGTGGATATCCCGTTGTCGATGTATTTGAACTGAGCCAGTTTGATGATCGAGTCGATGACCCCCATGCCCAGAAAAAGTATGATGGGCAGATACAGGTTCCTTGGGTCAAAATCGATTTTTCTTTTCCGGTATACGGTTAAAAAGACGGCCATCAGGGCCAGCAGGATCCCGGTGAGCTTCAGGTTGGTGATGTGGTCGTAGGGATCATAAAGCAGGGAAAAGGTGATGGGAATAATTACCGACATTTTACTGGCTACCGTGGTGATGGCAATGCCAACTTTTTGGGAGGATTTACCGATCAAAACAAAGCCAATCACAAACAAAATGCCGATGGTCATGGCATAAGGAAACCAGGGATTGCCCCAGAGGGGGAATATGGAAGGGTCATATTTGCTGATGGAGAAGCCCAGAATGGAAGCTACAATATAATTGATGATGATCACATCAAAATTGCGGAGGCCATATCTATCCACATATTTAAAAATGACAAACAGGGAAGTAGAGGAAAGGATGCTGAGCAGGAGAAATATCATGATCTTGTTTTGCCAGGGTTATTGACCCGCAAAAGTAAGGTGTATGGGTGAGAAAAAAAAACAGGTCTTCGTTTTGAAGGACCTGTTTTCCAGCATTAGACAGTGTAGTGTTCTTTTCATATCTTGAGTTTTTTCTCGATGTTATCAACGGTTTGTTTGAACCGCTTATCTGTATCAATCAGATTATTCACTGTTTTACAGGCATGCAATACGGTGGCATGATCTTTTCCACCGATTTGCGATCCGATAGAAGCCAGGGAGGCCTTGGTAAGCGATTTGGAGAAATACATGGCTATTTGCCTGGCCTGTACAATCTCCCGCTTACGGGTTTTTGAATGCAACTGGTCGGGCGAGATTTCAAAGTAGTCGCATACGATTTTCTGGATGTAATCCACTGATATTTCTTTCTTGGAGTTTTTTACCAGTTTGTCGATCACCTGGCGCGCCAGGGCAATGTTGATCTCTTTCTTGTTCAGGGTGGACTGGGCCAGCAGGGAGATCAGGGCTCCTTCCAGTTCCCGTATGTTCACGGTAATGTTGGAAGCGATGTATTCAACGATGTCATCCTTCATATCGATGCCATCATGGTAAATTTTGTGCTGGAGGATCTTGATGCGGGTGTCGAAGCCGGGTGCTTGCAGGTCGGCGGAAAGACCCCATTTGAAGCGGGAGAGCAAACGCTGTTCAATACCCTGCATTTCAATAGGGGGCTTGTCGGAAGTAAGAATCAACTGCTTACCTGTTTGGTGTAAATGATTGAAAATATGGAAAAATATTTCCTGGGTTTTCTCCTTTCCTGCCAGTTCATGGATGTCATCAATAATCAGAACATCGATCATCTGGTAAAAATGAAGGAAATCATTTTTGTTGTTGTTGCGCACCGACTCCACAAACTGGGTTTGGAATTTGTGGGAGTTAACATATAATACGGTCTTTTCGGGATACTTTTCTTTGACCTTTATTCCGATAGCCTGCGACAGATGGGTTTTACCCAGACCGGAATCAGCATAGATGAAAAGGGGATTGAACGCTGTGCCGCCGGGTTTCTCCGCTACCGCTTTCCCGGCTGAGCGGGCCAGTCGGTTGCACTCCCCCTCAATGAAGTTGGTGAAGGAGTTGTCGGGATTCAGCCTGGGATCCACATGCAGCTTCTTGATGCCGGGAATGACAAAAGGATTTTTGATCGAATTTTCCTCCGTCTTTAGCGGCATGGTCACCGGCTTGTTGTTAAGCTGGGTTTTGTTGTTGGTGGGAAATTTTACCGTATAGGGCTTTTGCTGACGCGACCCATTGTTCTCCATGACCACGCTGTACTCAAGCTTGGCCTGATTTCCCAGTTCTTTATGCAGGGTTTTTCGGAGAATATCAATATACTGCTCTTCCAGGTATTCGTAAAAGAACGGACTCGGCACCTGGATGGTGAGAACATTGTTTTCTAGTTTTAAGGGTACTATGGGCTCAAACCACGTCCTGTAACTGATTGCCGGAACATTATCTTTGATGATTTCCAGACAGCGGTTCCAAATTTCAACGTGTTTTTGATCGTTCATTTACTTTTAGGTATTTAAAAATTTCCACACTGATTTTGTTCTCTAACAAATGTGGTAAAAAATTCTTTAAAAAAAAACGCTCTCAGATTTGCATTTTTCTTTAAAATCGTATGGGATTTTTAATCAGCTATATATTTTTTAACATTTTTATAATTTTTATTTTTTTCTGATATTCAGTTATTTGAGGTAATTCAAGTTTAAATAATTGTTAATTAAATATATATTTTGTTTAACTAAAGTGTTAAGCCAATTAGAAGGATATAACCTGGTCAGTTTGTAGGAAAAAGCTTACTTGTTTTTCCCGAATACCGATATATTGATGTAGCGGCCAGGGTTTTGCTTCATGTCCTTCAGTAAGTCATTGAGGTTGTGAGTTGTTTGGTTTAGATGGATGTACAGGGAATCATCGGTAGCCATTTTTCCCAGGGATCCTTTGCCTGAGCGGATCCCTGCCATCAGGCTGTCGGTGGAGGATAGGGTATTCTCCAGATGTTGAATGGTTTGGGTAAGATTGGCCTTTTTTAAGGAATCGGAGATGGAAGAGAGGTTTTGCATGGTGTTGGAAATCTCTTCGTTGTTGTTTTTCAGGTTATGGGTCACAGAAGCGGTATGGTCGATGATCTCACGGATTTTCTGATTGTTCTCCGTCAGCATTTGATGAAGGCTTTCCGAGCTGCTGCGCAGGTTGTCGCTGGTGGCGTTTAGATCGTTGACCGATTGGCGGATGTTTTTACGGGTAACCTGGTCAAATACCATCATGACGGAGTCCAGAGCAGAAAGAACATTTTCTGCACGGCTCTTGATAGGCTGAATCTCGGTATAGATCTGTTCGGTCACACTGGCTTCCAGGTCGGAAGGTATGGTATCACCGGGTTCATAATATTTGTGTTGATCGGTGAAATGGAGCTTGATGGCCTTGGTGCCCATCAGGTCGGCATTGAAGATGATGCATTTTGAGTTACGGGGTATCTTCAGGTTTTTGCGCAGGGTAAATCGTACCAGCAACTGATTCATGTTATGGCCGGTCAGGCGGATCTTCTCCACCAATCCCACCTCATAACCGTTGAGATAGACCGGGCTGGCTTCTTCGAGGCCCCCTATTTCCTGGTACAAAGCATAAAAATGCTGGGTATTTTTGAGAATGTTTTTTCCTTTCAGAAAATTGATGCCCCATATCAGCAGGGCAATCAGAAAAGTGGCGATGAGTCCTATTTTTAATTCTTTTGACATGTTGTGGTTTTATTATTGGTTGCTTTCGCTCAGGGCTTTTTTAACGGGTATGGTTTGTTCATCCTTGAAGGCTACAAGGAAGGCGTCTGGAAAATCTCTTCGTATTTTTTTCTTGAATTGCCGGGCTTCTTGATAATTGCTGAAACTGCCGATGGTATATTTATATTGTCCGGCCACCCGATGTTCCTGTACATCATCGTATTCTTTGAAATAGTCTGACTCCAGGGGGATGGGATCACTCGAGGCCGCTACCTGGATCTTGAACCGGATGGATTCCTCCTGTTGATTTTCCAGGCTGTCGGAAGCCAGCATCACACTTTGCTGTTCGAGTTTTTCCTTATAATCGTCAAAAGCCTGGCCGATAGCATGGGCAATCTTTCTCTGCCCGTCATCTGTGTTGAGGTATTTCTCCTGATCGGGGTTGGATATAAAACCTGCCTCAACCAGCACCCTGGGCATGGATGTCTTGTATAAAACCAAAAAGCCGGCTTGTTTAACACCTCTGTTGATCAGACCCGTAGAGTAACCGAAATTTTTTTGCACCGATGAGGCGAATTTCAAACTTTGTTTGAGATAGGCATTCTGCATCAGGGAGAAGATGATATAGGACTCAGCCGAATTGGGATCAAAGCCTTCATATTTGCGCGAGTAATCTTCCTCATACAAAATGGCCGCATTCTCTTTCTTAGCCACTTCCAGGTTGCTTTGGGTTTTGTGCAGGCCCATCACGTAGGTTTCGGTGCCTTTAACGTGCTTGTTTTCATTGGCATTGACATGAAGGGAGATAAACAGATCGGCCTGATGCTTGTTGGCCATCTCTGAACGCTTGATCAGGGGTATGAATGTGTCGGTCTTACGTGTGTAGATCACCTTCACATCGGGATGGTGCTTGTTGATGTATTCTCCCAGCCTGAGGCCGATCTCCAGCACCAGGTCTTTTTCATGCTTGAGGGCCCCGGGTGCACCAATGTCCCTTCCGCCGTGGCCCGGATCGATCACTACCGTTCTCAGATGGTATTCCTCCTTTTCCTGTGCCGATGCCGGCAGTTTCCAAAACCCCAGAATGAATATGAAAATGATTGGGAATATATGGAGTTTGGCACGAATTTTTAATTTCATTACCATATCGAACATAATATTTTCATTAGCTTTGACCTGCCGTTTTATACTGCAAAAATAGCACATACAAATTGCAAATAAAATTAGTAAATAATATTTTAAAAACAGGCTTTCTGCATTTGGCAGTCCTGTTATTACTAACACCGGTCGACAGCCATGTGTTTGCCTCCGATAAGATATTTTCCGGGATGCGGGCCTATTTTCAGGATACTACCCGAATGATGCCTGATACTCTTTCCCGGAGCGATACCCTTGCAACAGAGGGCGACACCACAGATACATTCCTTGAAACCGAAATCAACTATGATGCCAAAGATTCCATTGTGTTCTCCCGGGTCGATAATAAGGTCTATTTATACGAGGATGCAAAGGTTACCTATGGCAATATTGAACTGACAGCCGATTATATTGAATACATTCAGGACAGCAATATGGTTTTTGCCAGGGGAGTGAAGGATTCCACGGGCAAAGTGGTTGGCATGCCGGTCTTTAAGGAGGGGGATAAGACCTATGATGCACGGGTACTGCGTTATAACTTTAGAACCCAACAGGGTTATATCCGGCGCATCATCACTCAGGAACAGGAAGGATATCTCCACAGTGAGGTAACCAAGAAGCACAGCAACAACCAGTTTCACTTCAAAAACGGCAAATATACCACCTGCGACAAGACCCATCCCGACTTCTATATTGCTATGACCAAGGGCAAGGTCATTCCCAACAAACGCATTGTGGCCGGTCCCTCTTATCTGGTGCTCGAGGACATTCCTCTACCCATCGGGGTTCCTTTCGGCTTTTTCCCTATCCAGAGCCGGCAGACCTCCGGGATTACGATTCCCGGGATAGGTGAAGATCCACAGAAAGGCTTCAGTTTAGATGGCCTTGGCGTTTATTTGGCCATCAGCGATTATATGGATGTGAAGCTCAGTGGCGAAATATACAGCAAGGGCAGTTGGGGTGCCAATTTGCAATACCGCCTGCAGAAACGCTATAAATATACCAGTCGGCTGAGTGCGGATTATCAGCGGGAGGTATTTGGTGACAAAGGATCGCCGGATTATGAGACATCCCGCACTTTCCGGATCAGCTGGAACCACTCCCAGGCTTCCAAGGCCAACCCCTACAGCAACTTCAGCGCCAATGTCAATTACAGCACTTCAGGCTACGACAAGCGCCACGGTCAGACGATGCAGGACCGGGTATCCAGCAATAAGTCATCCGACGTCTCATACCGCCGGAGCTGGCCCAATAGTCCCTTCACCCTGAACTCCCGACTCAGACTCAACCAGAACACCCGAACCCGTAATGTGGATTTTACCCTGCCAACGGCGTCCTTCAACATGAGCCGGCAGTATCCGCTGCGGGGCTTAGACAACAACAGCCAAACCGACTGGTATGAGAACCTGCAGGTCAGTTATAGCGCCGATATGCAAAATAAACTCACCACCAAGGATACCCTGCTTTTCAAGGACACCAAATTCAGTGACTTTAGAAATGGCTTCCAGCATCGCATTCCCATGAGTTTGAACTTTAAGGTGTTGAAGTATTTTAACATCACCCCCAATGTGAACTACAAAGGGGTATTGTATCCGGAATACATACAAAAGAGGTGGCAGCCGCGTTATTATGACCCGGAGCTGGATTCCACCTATGGCCGTATTGTAGAGGATACCATCCGGAATATTCGCTATGCCCATTCTGTGGAGCCCTCGGTCAGCCTGAGCGCCAGCCCGAAAATCTTTGGAATTTTTCAGTTTAAGAACCCCCGTTCCAAGGTGCAGGCCATTCGCCATGTGATCACCCCCAGCGCCAGCCTGAGTTTCAGACCGAATTTGGGAGGTATGACCGATCAATATTACGACCGTGTTCAGATCAACGAGCAGGGCGATACCCGCCAGTATTCCTATTTCGACGGTCAGCTCTACAGCCCTCCTTCTTCACCCCGCCGGAGCGGGAGCATTAATGTAGGACTGAACAACAACCTGGAGATGAAGGTACGGTCCAGTGCCGATACCACCGATGAGCTAAAGAAAGTGAAGCTGCTGGACAACCTCAGCTTCAATTCCAGCTACAACCTGTTTGCCGATTCGCTCAATTGGTCGCCCATTCGATTCAATGGACGGACCAGCCTGTTTGACAACAAATTGAACCTGAATTTTGGCGGCACATTGGACCCCTATGCCCTGAATGACCAGGGCCGCACCATCAATACCAGTGCCCTGAAGGCCAGCGGCAAACCGGTCCGGCTAACCAATTTTAGGGTTTCTACAGGCATTCAGCTAGGCTCAGGAGGGGGAGACGGTAACGACCAGGGCAGGGGGCAGCAGCAAAGAGGCTCCCAGGCGGCACAACCCGGGCAGCAACAGCCCGGAGCATCTGCGCCCCAGCCAGATGCAGGAGGAGATTATAACTACTTTAACATCCCCTGGAGCCTGAACCTGGATTATTCATTCAACTACCGCAAACCCGGATTTGAATCTACCATTACCCAAACCATCGGAATAAGCGGCAATTTTAGCCTGACGCCCAAGTGGCAGATCCGCTTTAACAGCAATTATGACATTCAGAAGAACAAGATTGGACCCACTTCCATCAACCTCACCCGCGACCTGCATTGCTTTACCATGTCATTTCAATGGATACCCATTGGCTACAGAAGGAGCTACAATTTTAGCATCCGGGTCAACTCCTCTATGCTTCGCGATTTCCTCAAATACAAGAAAAACCGTACCTTCTACGATAACTTCTAGGAAACTCTCACCTGGCCTAGTTACAGCTTGGTGACAGGGAAACCCTTCAGGAAAGATCCCCGAGCTTTTTTTCATAAACATTGCAATTGGCATGATCATCCGGTGATGAGGTCTGCCCGAGGAAAGTAAAGCCCAGGTTATGATAAAAAGTGTTCATCTTGCCGTTTCGGCTGTTGATCAGGAAATGGAGGGTGGTGAAGCGGTTTTCGTGTGCATATTCTTCCAGGAAATTCAGGATCTCTCCAAGGGTTTCATTGTTGATCCAATAGGAGGCAATGGTTATGCGGTTGATTTGAAGGGCAGTCCCGATTTGTTCCCCCTCATCTTCTTCTGCGGGATTACAAAGCGAAAAGGTGCCAATGGAAATTTTTTGATGTTCAAGGAGATATATTTTGCCCTTGTCAATTTCCTCCTTGAGGGTGGTATATTCAGGCATCGGGTTTTCGGTATTGGGAACACAGGCCAGGTCCTTCTCCTGTTTTAGTAAATATAGGACATCGATGATATCCTGTTCTTGTGCGGGTTTGATGTCCATAAGAAAAAATTTGTGGTAGCCAGGATTCGTTTTCTTACAATCAAGCTTTAACCCGAATTATTCACAAATAAGTCAGGTGCTATTGAAAAAAACCTGTCTTTTTGCTCCAGGATTTTTCGCAAAAAGCTGGTTTTCTAATGCAGGCTTTCCCGCATTCATATACTTCACTTTGGTCGTCTGTGAATTAATGCAGGTTAATATTCCACTATATCAAAATTAAAATATATTCCATTATTTTTGTTGGTGAAAATGTGATTTTTTTCTTAACATAAGATCACAGATGAATCAAAAGGCTTGATGCCGGTCATATTAGTGTTGCGGGGATTAGGGTGTTGGCAGGGTGAACAATGTTTTAAGCCGTTCAGCTTTGAACAGAATGGGATTTGGAATGTAAGACATTAAATTTTTTCTATGAGGTATGCAGTTGGTGACATTCATGGATGCTATAAAACCCTGGTAAGATTGGTCGAGGAGAATCTTAAAGTACAAAAGGAGGATGAGATCTATTTTGTGGGGGATTATATTGACCGGGGGCCCCGATCGCGTCAGGTTGTAGATTACCTGATGGAACGCAAAGAGCAGGGTTATCGGTTTCACCTGGTTCGGGGCAACCATGAAGAGATGCTGATCGATGCCTGGGTTCATCAGACCCCGGATCCTTTTATGCTTTGGATGCTCAATGGGGCCGAAGAAACCCTGCTGAGCTATGGTATTGAATCCCAAAGATACATGGATGAAGCCTGCCTGAATGAGTTGCCTGAGGAACATGTTGATTTTTTCCGCAGTTTACCTTATTATATCGAGCTGGAGGATTATATCATTGTGCACGCCGGCATTAATTTCAAGGCCGGGGAGCCTTTTAAGGATACCCGTTCGATGGTTTGGTGCAGGAACTGCAGGAATGATTTGAAGCAATCCGGCAACCGTATGGTGGTATCCGGTCATACACCTACCCCGCTGGAAAAGATTCGCAAACGATTAAGGAAGAACCATCCCAGGCTTGTCAATGTCGACGCAGGGTGTGTATACAATGTCTACCCGGAAATGGGCAACCTTGCAGCTCTTGACCTGGATAACCATGTTCTTTACTGGGAAGAGAACATCGACTTCTGATAATCGTGGCTCCGATTGAATTTTTTGGGTAGTTGAAATAAAATGTGCTCATGTCCCAGCAAAAGTATAAAAGGTATGGAAACAAAAGATATGGAACCAAACAACAATTCAGGACGATTTATAAACAGGGAGCTCAGTTGGTTGTCTTTTAACGACCGGGTGTTGCAGGAGGCGGCCGACCGGACCAATCCTTTGATACAGAGGATGCGGTTTCTGGGGATCTTCTCCAACAACCGCGATGAGTTTTTTCGTGTCCGTGTAGCTACTGTTCGCAGGCTTGCAGCTT
>JAGXLL010000126.1:0-2297 GCA_018334675.1 Bacteroidales bacterium
TCCGTCCGGTCAGCTTCGTGGCTAACCAGCAGATCTCCGGAAGGAATATGAAACAGATCGAACCTGAAAGCGATATGGCCCTGGTAAGTCTCCTGCTGCTGCTGTATTTCCAATTTATATACAGTTGTTTCCAGCTTATAGGCCGGGTTGATCCGCCAGTATCTTCTGGAAACCCTTTTGAACAGGGAAGTACGGTTCAGGTGATCTTCAATCAAAAGGTTCAGAGCCTCTTCCGGGCGAACAGCCCAGTGATGGTAGCGGTAGTATGTGATCTCGTGGGTCTTATTTTTTTTTGCAATTTGCTGGGTGGCATAAGCAGGATAGACCTGCACCGGCACAATCTCGCAATATCCATCCAGCCAGGGTTGTTGCGCGGAAGTAAATGTTTCCAGGCTGTCGTTTTTTTCGATCACGTAATATTTGTCGGTCGGCTTTTTTTGGCTCATGCACCCGGATAACAGATACATTCCGGCAATCAGAAGGAGAAAAGATGGTATACGCATGGCTTATTCATTTAAGTTTTGGTCCGGAGGATTTTTGGTTTCCATACCTCTTAACAGTATAGAGGGATCGTTGTTGATCTTGCGCGATGCTTCGTTGAGGTTTTCTAAGGTGAGCCGCAGCAGATGCAAGCTCTCCGAAAAGTCCTGGCTGCTGCGGTCCAGGTCGTTGTCCACCCTGATCAGCAATTTTTGTGTTTGATCGGCAATGATGGCAATGTTCTCTATCAATGATTTGATGTTGGTTTCTTTAAGTTTCATGGAAACATCCCTGAAGTTGGTCATGATCTGGTCGATGGTGTCGCTTTCCACCTTAAGATAGATGGTTTTCATAGTAGTTTCCAGTAACTTGCTGGATTCTTCCAGCCGTTGGCTCACCTCTTTCATTGGAGCAATGGATTCACGTATATCAGCCCGGTTTTCCTCGACAATCGTGTCGATTTTAATGACGGTTTGATTGGTCTGTTCGGCCAGCATGGTGATCTTATCAACCATACCGGTGATCTTATCCAGGTTATCCGGCTGGGTGAAGAGTTGAAGATTGTTCAGCACCTTTTCTGCTTTCTGAGCGATGATCTCGGCTTTGCCCGTAATCTCCTGGGTGATGGATGAGCCGGCAGGTATATAAGATCCGGGTTCCAGGGGTTCCGCTTCGTTGGTGCCCCCGCTTATTTCTATGGCTTTCAGGCCGGTGATCCCGATGGAGGTGATATCGGCATGGGCATCTTCCTTGATGGGGGTATCGGGCTTCAAGGCCAGCTCCACAATGATTTTGCTTACGTTATCCGGATCGATGGTGATGTCCTGAATGGTGCCCACTTTGATGCCCATGTATTTTACCGGGCTGCCTACTTCCAGGCCGCTCACAGAAATGTCCTCGTATGAGACGTAATAGATATCTTCTTTCTCGAAATATTCCCTGGCCGTTAAAAAGCCGATCACAGAAAGCAATATCACCAGGCTGATAAACAGGAAGACCCCCAGTCGAATTTTTTGAGCACGGTTTCTCATTTCGATACTTTTTGTTTGGATCGTTGTTCTTTTAATTAATTATTTGGCATGAAAAAAACAGAAAAAACCGTTTTTTCTGTTTTTTTCAGAAATTGAGCATTCAGATGCCGGGGAGCCTTATGAAATTTATTGTTCAGATTCAGGCTGCGCTTCATCTTTCTCACGGCTTCCGGATGACAGCAGGCTTTGATAAGCCTTATTGATCGATGATCTCATCGACCTGACCTCATTGTTGATGCTGGTGGTGACTTTATCCCAGTTTTCTCCGGTGTTCTTCTGCAACTCGCCCATTCTTTTTCCCAGACTGGTCTGTTGGTTTTTAAGATATTCGACCTGATGGTTCAGCTGATCGCGGAACTGACCCGATGAATGTCTGGCTCTTTCTTCCAGGTCGCTGATCCAGGCTCCGAAATCGTCCATCCAGCCCTGGGTTCGTTCATAGAAATCTTGCTTTTCTGCATTGACCTGCTCAGCATATTCTTCGAAAGCAGCAGATGCTTCTTCCCATTTGGCCTGGGTTGAACCAATCATATCCTGATAAAGCTGATTCAGTTTTTTTCTCTCTTCATCCAGGTTTTTGAGTTGTTGTTCCCAATCCTTCATGTGTTCGCTCACCTGATCCATGTTCTTCTTTGCCTTCATCCTGGATTCCAGATAGCTCGCCTCCATCGCATAGATCTTGGACAGCAGCTTCTTGGTAAGGATTTCCGATCGCTGTTCATAAATCTCTCGTTTCTTTTCCATGGTGCCCTCCTTGATTTGATTTAACAAGCTCAGTTTGATGAA
>JAGXLL010000126.1:2833-4719 GCA_018334675.1 Bacteroidales bacterium
CGCCGTCCCCCCCGGTGTCAAAAAGGATTTTCCGTCCATGGGCTTCCACCAGGGCAGCAAAACCCCAGTCGGGGGTAAGCTCATTGTTGAAGGCCGTGTTGTCGTAAAGAATCGTCAGTTTCATGGTTGATTGGTGTTTGGGGTTTGAATCTTGCCTATGGACAAAATTAATGAGAATATTCCCATATCCAATCGATCCTTCTTAAAAATCCATTGGACGGATGGGTGCTTAGATCATTGGTGAATTTGATCGGTTTAATGAAACCGTTGAAAGAGAGACAAATCTAATCGGAACTGAACAATGGACGTTTCTAGGTGTAATCGATACAGTTTATCGATAGATTTCTTCATTATTTTTACGGTCGATTTTTGTAAATGTCTAAAATAGCTTAAAAACAGCAAGTCTTTATGATGAAAGAAGCAGGAAGGTCCGGAAAGTATACACCCGTGAGTATGATATTTTTTTTCATTCTGATGATGTTGATCCATCTGCCGGATGGTAGGGCTCAGCAGGATACCACTTCACAGGACAGTTTAAAGCAAGAGGCGCCCAACGTTTATTTGGATTGTTATTTTTGTGATCTGGATCATATCAGAAGAGAGATCGATTACGTGAATTACGTTCGTGACCGCAAGGATGCGGATGTTCACATTATAGGGGCGCGTGAGCGGGCCGGCAACGGTGGAAGGCGGTATACTTTCTTTATGATTGGTCAGAATGGGTATAAAAATTTGAGGGATACGCTTCGGTTCAATGTCGGACCTGATGTGAGTGAGGAAGAGACAAGGGAAAGGATCCTGCATGCTTTCCGAACCGGCCTTACAGCTTATCTGGTCAGGACTCCGCTTTGGCAGAACCTGAACATCACTTATGCCAAGCCTGCCGAAGATCAAGATAAAGTAGAAGATAAATGGAATTACTGGGTGTTTGAGGTTTCTGCCAGTGGCCGTCTGGATGTGGAAGAGTCTCAGAAGGGGTATGATTTGAGTGGGGAGATCCAGGCCAACAAGGTAACTGAGGACGTAAAGATAGAGCTTCAGTTTGAGTCGGATTACGATAAAAACATCTATGAAGTGAATTCTCACTCCATCACCAGCATACATCGCAATTATGATTTTGACTGGTTATACGTGGGAAGCCTTTCCGAACACTGGTCGGCCGGTGCTTCCGGAAGTGTCTACTCCTCTAAATACCGGAATATGGCCATCTCATACAGGGCTGCTCCTGCAGTTGAATTCAATGTTTTTCCTTATTCAGAATCCACTACCCGGCAGTTGACCATATTGTATCGTCCGCGTTGGGAATACAACTTTTATAATGACACCACCCTGTTCGGGAAGATCAGGGAGAATCTTTTCCGGGAAAGCCTGGCCATAGATTATGAAGTCAAGAAAAAATGGGGGTCCATCGATTTTTCCCTGGACCTGTCGCATTATTTCCATGATTTTTCGAAGAACCGGGTGAGTTTTCGTTCTTCTGTCTCCCTGAATCTGGTCAAGGGATTGAATGTGTATTTATACGGCAGAGCTTCTTTGATTCACGATCAGATTTCCTTACCCAAAGGGGAGGCTACTACCGAGGAGATCCTCACCCGTCAGCAGGAACTTGCCACCAACTATCAGTATTATACAAGGGTAGGGCTGAGTTATACCTTTGGCTCGATGTACAACAACGTGGTCAACCCACGGTTTTAATATATCCCGTTGTAGAGATAATAGGTACAGGGCCTGCAGAACATTTTTCCATGACTGGCTGAATGATCTCAGCATGCGGGAGAGGCCGCATATACGAGTTCACTTTTATGAAGAGCCTGCATAAAAATTTGTTTGCACCTCGTTTTATGCAGGCTCTTTTTTATTTTTATGCCGAAATATGGGTTGTTTTC
>JAGXLL010000127.1 GCA_018334675.1 Bacteroidales bacterium
GGTGGGCCATGGCCATGAGTTGGCGGGCACTGACACCATGAGGGCAGGCTTCCTCACAATACCCCGGACATTCCAGGCAATGATCGGCTTTCTTATCCTTCGGCAGATCGGCATAGAGCTTCATGGCCTGTTTTTCATCCTTTTTGTTCTGGTAGTAGTAATTGTAACGCAAAATGTGATTGACCGGCAGATGATGCGGACAGGCCTTTTCGCATTCATTGCATCCCACCCGGCAGTTCAGGAATCCAAAGTGCTCGTGGTAATCCTTCAGCAAATAAGCCTGGTCTTTTTGGAGGGTTTGTCCGGATAAAGCCAGGTAACGCTTCACATCCCCCAGGTTGCGGATGTCCAGGCAAACCGTATGGGCTTTGGGATTCTGCAAGGCATAGACAATGGCAGCATTGATCAGCTCTTCATCGGTAGTGGCACCATATTTTCTGAAAAAATCCTTCGCTTTTTCAGCTCGTTCCTTGTAACGGTTCAGGTAAGCATAATAAGCTTCGCCAGGATCCTTGCCCTGCTCTTCCTGACGGGCCACTGCTTTCTCCAGAAGCTGATAGATCTGCACCGGGCTCGATTTGATGATCGCCCGGCCTATGTTCTTCTTCTCACAGACCTCAAAAACTTTCTCCGCCAGTTCCTCATTGACAAAATTGTAAGCCATCTGGAACACATCGAACTTTCCGGTCTCTGCGGCCGTGAGCAACACCTTGTCGATGGTCTCCTCAGGCAACTTGTACCAGGCACTGCCATGGCAAGAAACACCGGTGGAGCGGACCTTCCCCTCTTTCTTCAGCTGTTCCATACCGGCGTGGTAGGCTTCATCCTGAACAATCTTGGAATTATCGGCACTGTGGATCATCATACAATCCACATAGTCGGTCTGCAAACGTTCCAATGCCTCATTGGTACGGCGTATCACATCCGCCTTGCTTTTGAATCCCTCCGGCGAATGGAGCTTGCTGTTGATGAAGATCTTCTTGCGGTCGTAATTCTGAAGCACCTTGCCGATCAGCCGTTCATTATTCCCATTGCCATAGGCATGTCCGGTATCGATGAAATTTACCCCTGCATCCAGCATGGCTTTCAAAACGGTTTCGTTGTTGGGAGCCCCGGAGGCTATATCGGAAACCTTGAAGCCTGTACGGCCAAGGGTTTTGTAATGCATGATCTCTGAAGCACGGGGTAGCCTGGTACCAGATGGGGTGTTCAGGGCGAAAGAAGTTTTGGTTAGCGCGGTAGTGCCTAGCACAGCAAGTGAAAGATTTTTTATGAACTGACGTCGATTGTTGCGGATGGGTTTCATGATTTTCTAAGATTTATAGTTTGGGTAAATATACGCAAAAAACAACCATCTGCTGCATGGGCGTGCCTTTGGATAGGACGAAAAAAAGGTGCCCTATTACAATCCATTTCCGCCACTTTACACGAGCGCCTGAGGTTTTGTTAACCAGCAGACTGATAAAAAAACGGGGAAGAGATTGTGGCAAAGTGGCAGCATTGTTCACGTTGAAAAAGATCCGGACGGCGGTATTGCTGGTCAAGAAGAAATCATCTCAGTTTGGCGTAAGAAAAGCAGAATCTATCGTGTACTCATTGGAGAAAAAATTCCTTCAACCATTCAATGGACGGATGCAACCGGCGGAAAATACCCTGATAGGGCAAGAGGGCGCGATACCGTTAACAAAAGATAAACATTTCCAAAAAAACATTGTTTTATATACCTTTGTGAGCATTAAACAACTAAGTGCCTGTGGAGCTAACTGTCTTAATATTGTTTCTTGCCGCGGGAGTTTCCCTGACCATTCCTTCCAGGTCCTCCCATTTAAAAGGCTGGCTCCTGGCTTTATTCCCCCTGGGTATATTTATATATTTTTTGTGGCTCATTCCATTGATTGACCAGCAGGGCAAACTGGAGTTTTTTTGGCCATGGATGACCTCGATTGGCTTGAACCTGCATTTTATCCTGGACGGATTGAGCTTGATTTTTGCTCTGTTAATAACGGGAATAGGGGCTTTCATTTTGGTCTATGCCCACGATTACATGAAGGAATACGCGCACACCAAACGGTTCTATTTTTACCTTCTTGTTTTTATGGGCTCCATGCTCGGACTGGTTCTTTCGGCCAATCTTTTATTGCTTTTCGTATTTTGGGAGCTCACGGGCATCAGTTCCTTTTTGCTGATCGGTTTCAAACATGAAAAGGAGCATGTACGCAAGGCAGCCCTCCAGGCCTTATTGATTACCGGTTTTGGAGGCCTGTTGATGTTAGCCGGTTTTGTATTGCTGGGTATCATGGGTGGGTCCTATGATATTCAGGCACTCGCTGTTCAAAATATCAGCCTGGCAGAACATCACTGGTATATAGCTGCATTGATCCTGATCCTGGGAGGTGCTTTCAGCAAATCCGCACAGTTTCCTTTCCATTTTTGGCTGCCTGGTGCGATGCAGGCTCCTTCGCCGGTGAGTGCATTTCTTCACTCAGCCACCATGGTGAAAGCAGGAATCTATCTGTTGGCCCGGCTTTACCCGGCTCTGGGAGGCACGGTTGAATGGCATACCATCATTCCCCTGTTTGGTGGAGCTACCATGCTCATCGGTGCCTACCTGGCGTTAACCCAAAAAGACCTGAAGGCCATACTGGCCTACACCACAGTTAGTTCCCTGGGTATGCTTATCCTGCTCCTTGGTATCGGCACACATCTATCCATTAAGGCGGCACTGATTTATCTGATTGTACATGCCTTCTACAAAGGCTCACTTTTTATGGTAGCCGGCTCGGTAGAAAAGTCAACGGGCACCCGCGACATCGATAAGTTGGGCAACCTGGCACGCAAAATGCCCATAACAACAGTCGTGGCAGTGCTGGCTCTTCTGTCGATGGCTGGATTGCCACCCATGCTGGGATTCATCAGCAAGGAAGTCATATATGAAGCCAAGATTCAGGCTCCCGGAATTGCCGGTTACGTCACCTTCTTTGGCGTGGTGGCCAATATTTTTATGGTTTGGGTCTCCCTGTTTATAGCCTACAGGGTGTTTTTCAGAAAAAGTTACTACGGGGCCTTACCTGTAAAGAAGACCTCCTTCAGCTTCTGGATCGGGCCGGGCATGCTGGCCCTTGCCGGACTCATACTGGGGCTGTTCCCATACCAGTTGGGAGAAGTGCTCATCCAACCTGCCCTGGGGGATATTACAGCTGAGAACCTGAAGGTAGAGCTAAAACTCTGGCACGGATTTAACCGGGTATTTCTGCTTAGCCTATTGACGATCCTCTCCGGTATAGGTCTGTTCCTGCTACGAGACAGGATCATTCCGGTGATCAGGAAGATCAACAGGAAAGCCTTCGATTTTAGCTTTAGTGACCTGTTTTCCTCTTTTCTGGAGTGGATCATGAAAATATCCAGGCTGAACACGGAGCTTTTCCAGCATGGTTACCACCGCTTTTACCTGCTGGTCATGTTCATAGCCATTGCCCTTTTGGGTTGGTATCAGTTGTTTCAGCTGCGTTTCTGGGAGATGGATTTGTCCCTGCAACAAATGTCCTTTTCCACCATCCTTATCGCCATCATCATGTTGATAGCTACCGTTTTCACACTGACGTCCAAATCACGGCTCACAGCCATTATATCCATGGGGGTAGTGGGATATGGCGTTGCTATTATATATTTAATTTACAGCGGAATAGACTTAGCCATCACCCAGTTGCTGGTGGAGACCCTTACGATGGTGATCTTTGTATTGGTGGTATTCAAGCTGCCGCGGTTTGCCAAACTTTCCTCGAAAAAATCCAAGATACGCGACGGGGTGATCGCCCTTTCGGTAGGAGGTTTCATGACCGGTGTATCCCTGCAGGCCAGCAACCTGAATATGAAATCCCCTATATCCGATTATTTTGTAGAAAATGCCTCCGACCAGGCTTTTGGCAATAACATCGTTAATGTGATCCTGGTTGATTTCAGGGCCCTGGATACGCTGGGAGAAATCACCGTTCTGCTGATTGCCACCCTGGGTATTGTAGCACTTTTAAAAATGAACCGCTCATGAACTCGGTAATCCTAAAAATGGCCATACTCGTGCTCAAGCCCCTTTTCCTGGTGGTTTCCATCTGGCTGCTGCTCAGGGGCCACAACTATCCCGGCGGGGGCTTTATTGGCGGATTAATAGCAGGCAGCGCCCTGATCTTTGAACCGCTGGCCTTTGACCAGGGGTCCGGGGCCGCGAAAAACCACACCCAACCCCTGCCCTTTCTGGCTATAGGAATGGCAAGTATTTTTATCAGCGCCATGATACCCATTCTCAATAAGCAAGCCCTCCTGGAAGGACTGTGGCTCAAGGGGGCCCAAACATTTCTGCCCGCAAGCATTAAAGTGGGTACCCCTCTGCTCTTTGACATAGGGGTCTATTTCACGGTGATTGGTTTCATCTACCTAATATTCACAACCATAATGGAGGAATGGCAATGGAAATGATCCTGTCTATACTCATAGGAGTGCTCTATACAGCAGGAGTTTACCTGCTGCTGCGGCGAAGTCTGGTCAAACTGATACTGGGCATCATTTTCCTGAGCAATGCCACCAACCTGCTCATATTCATATCGGCAGGACTCACCCAGGGCAAACCGGATTTCATAGCTAAGGAAGGCGAAAAAGCAGCTGCGGCGATGGCCGACCCGCTGCCACAGGCA
>JAGXLL010000015.1 GCA_018334675.1 Bacteroidales bacterium
GATCTCCAGACGGATCTGCCCGGGCTCGATCTGAACATGAATGTGCCCCTCATAGGCATGCGCCACAATATTCACCTCCGCCTCATACAGGGCAATAACGATCTTCTTAATCAACTTGGGATCGATGTTGATCTGCTTGAGAATCTTCTTCAGGTGACTGGAAGCAAATCCAGCACTGGAAAAATCCCCGCCGTTGATCTGGTAATCAAATTCCATGGCCTAAAATACAGGTTTGATCCCGGCCTGATACAACAGGCCGGAGGTATAAAAAACCGAGTAGGAGGTTTGCAGCACCACAATGTTGTTCTCCCGGGCCAGCCGGAGCATATCGTTACCCACCCTTTTGTTGCGGGCGAACAAAATGCAGCTGATGTCACTCATCTCGGCAGTACGCACGGCCTGAACATTGCCCAAACCAGTGATCAGCATGGTATGATCCGTCTCCAGGGTCAGCACATCGCTCATCAAGTCGGAGGCAAAAGCACGGGATACAGGGGGATTTTCATCCTCCCCGCACAGGATCCGCGCCTGGGTTACTCTCGCTATCTCTTCGATTGTCATGGACATAACGGCTTGTTGTGGGGTTCCTGAATGGGTTTGCATAGGTACAAAGTTAAAATAATTGTTAATTTTTTAACAGTGTTATAATATTAACAACTTTATTTAAAACCATTCTAAATAAAACACAAGGGTTATCATGCCATGGAAACCTGATGCAATCATGTAACCCGGGATCGTATTACTTAAAAATACGGTACAAGGCTGCTCACCTGCCCGGACGACACTACAACTTAAAACGTTTGCGGGTGCCGGTGGTCGGTTCAGCAACTTACCCATTCAGGTGCCTGCCGGATCATTGGCAAAAAAGGAAAAATTCCATACATTTGAGGGAATCCACAGCAAAAATCTTCGACCATGAACATACATGAATATCAGGCCAAGGAACTGCTCAGGACCCATGGTGTCCCTGTACCTGAAGGCATCATGATTGACGATGCGGCTCAGGCCAGACAGGCAGCACAAAGCATACAGGAAAATACCCGGGCTCAGACCTGGGCGGTTAAGGCACAGATTCATGCCGGAGGAAGAGGCAAAGGCGGCGGGGTAAAGATTGCCAAAAACCTGGATCAGGTCAGTGAACATGCTTCCAACATCCTGGGCATGAACCTGGTTACCCATCAAACCGGCAAGCAAGGCAAAAAAGTACACCGGGTATTGATCGAGCAGGGCATCTATTATGCAGGTGAAAGCGAACCGGCCGAGTTTTATATGAGCGTATTGCTGAACCGCGACACGGGTACAAATGTGATCATGTATTCCACCCAGGGTGGTGTGGACATTGAAAGGGTGGCCGAAGAGACTCCCCACCTGATTTTCCGCGAGCAGGTCGATTCCGCCCTGGGGCTTCACCCCTATCAGGCCCGGAGAATCGCCTTCAACCTCGGGCTGAAAGGAGAGGCCTTTAAAGGGATGGTGAAATTTGTGATGCGCCTTTATCAGGCTTATTTAAAGACCGATGCCTCCCTGATGGAGATCAACCCCCTTTTCAAAACCTCTGATAATCGAATTTTTGCAGCCGATGCCAAGATCAACCTCGACGATAACGCCCTGTACCGGCACAAAGATTATGAGACCCTGCGCGACACCTCCGAGGAAGATCCCTTCGAATATGAAGCCAGTGCCCACAACCTGAACTTCATCAAGCTCGACGGCAACGTAGGCTGTATGGTCAATGGTGCCGGACTGGCCATGGCTACCATGGACATCATCAAACTATCGGGCGGCCACCCAGCCAACTTCCTGGATGTAGGAGGCTCGGCCAGTCCAGAAACCGTGGAAGCCGGCTTCCGTATCATACTGAAAGATACCAACGTGAAGGCCATTTTGATCAACATCTTCGGTGGCATTGTCCGTTGCGACCGGGTAGCACAGGGGGTGGTGGAAGCCTACAAAGCGGTGGGTGAGATCAACGTTCCTGTGATCGTGCGTCTGCAGGGTACCAATGCTGAGCAGGGCAAGCAGCTGATCGACGAATCAGGCCTGAAGGTCGAATCAGCCATCTCCCTCCAGGAAGCCGCCAACCTGGTGCAATCCTACATTCAACGTTGAATGTTTGAATGCAGTTATAACGTTGAACGTGCAATGTAATGTTGAACGCTGGCATGTTGAAGGTTTGATCGTTCAACTATTCAACTCCTAATTTACCGGTTTGCGGCTCACAGGCATGGTCATGCACCGGGCGCCTCCCCCGCCCCGGGGCAACTCGGAACCATCCAGGGCAATAACATACTTATCATGCTGATGGGGATCCACCCTTTCCTTTAGTATGTCCCGGGCGCGAAAAATTTCATAACCATGGCGGCTCATCTCCTCCAGGGTATAGACATTGCGCTCATATCCGATGACTTTTCCGGGGCCCACGGCAAAGAAATTGGCACCACTATGCCATTGCTCCCTTTCCTGGATCCAGGGATCCTTGCTGCCCCCGCAAAGGATGGGTTTCAGATCCATCCCCAGTCCACGGAGGGACTCCATCAGGTTCTCCTCCTCGCGTATCTTTGAGACACGCCCGTCTTCAACATAGATATGGATGGTTTGATACTTGTTGGTCTTGAGGATCAAAGGCTCGTATACCATGCATTCACCGGGCCCCAGCAGTGTAAAAACCATGTCGAGATGGATGAACGATTCAGGAAGGTGGGGCAATTCCTGAACAATAATGTGGCGCCTTTTCTCCTTTTGCTGGATGAGCTGCTCCAGAATAAAATCGATGCCCTGGGAGGTGGTTCTCGAACCATTGCCGATCAGCAGGATGTCGTCGCGCACCACCAGTACATCACCCCCTTCAATGGAAGTGCTGGGAGTCAGGTGCTTTTTATTCAACGGATTGACCGTGCGGGTTTTGAAAAGATCATGGTAATCAAAGATGGCTTCCATAATGAACGATTCCCGCTCACGCACATCATTGGCCATCCGCCCGATCAGAACATCGTCGAGCACCGACATGGAGGCATCCCGGGTGAAGAAAAAATTATGAAGCGGCCGTAAGGCATATCGCTCGGTGCTGAGGTATTTGGTCAGGGTGTCCTTCACCTCCACGACGCCTTGAATCAATTGCCGGGCCCCTTCCTCAGGAGGGAGACCAAGCAAATGAGGGAATATATCGGGCCGCCCTTCAAAACGGCAGATCTTCTCCAGCAAACTCTCTTTGATCTTCTCATTGGACAGTATATCGGCCAGCAAATCCTGTACCTGGAAAGTGCGGGTGAGCTTCTCAAGCACCCCGGAAAACTGTGCATACTCCCGGCTGGCTACCGAGAGGTTCAAGATGTCGCTATACAGGGAACGTTCGGCATTTTTAGGCGTCATATTCTCCACCTCATGGCCGGGGGTATGAAGAATCACACCTTCCAGTTCGCCGATCTCTGAGCGGATATCAACAGGCATTCGTTTTTCCATAATCTTTGCTTTTAGCGTGAAACCCTTTTACTCTGAAGGGTTGTAAACTCATAACCAGGCCGATTCAATCGATGGACCGGCAAAAATACCAAGATTTTCACATTTCCCCACACCGGCAGTACATACTTATCAAATACCCTTCAGGCCTGCAATATCAAAGGCACCAGAAAAGGCACCAGCAAGGTCAGCACCAACCCACTGAAGACCGAAATAGCAGCATATTCGGTACCCACCGAACGGGTGATGATGGGCAGGGTGGTATCCATTGAAGTGGCTCCACCGGAGGATATAGGAGCAAAAGGACCGAAGAGCCGGGATAGTAAAGGCGACAGCACCAGGGTAAGTATCTCTCTGATGATGTTTGAAAGCAGCGCAATGACTCCAAGGCTCTCACCAGCAATCTCTTTGATCAGCACGCTCGACAGGCTGTAATATCCGAATCCCGAACCAACTGCCCAACATTGGCGGAGCGTAAGGCTATCATCAAACATAGCGTATACCATTGTCCCCAGTAAGGTTCCAGCTATCACAGAAAGGGGGATCAAAAAAATCCTGAGATTCACCGACCGCAATAATTTCAGCGTATGCTTGTTGGCCCCTACACCCACCCCTACCAGAAACAATAAGAGGTAGAGTACATACAGGGTTACCCTGTCGCCGGAAAAAATATCAGGCAGTAAAGAATATATACCTGCCAGCAGGCCGGCCAGGAAGAAAAGCAGTATGATCAGGGTGTTTTTCATTTCTGACGGAAGAAAAGCCGGTGAAACAACCCCGTCATCAGCACACTGCCCAGTGTAGCCAAAACCGTTAGAAGAAACGCCTGAAGACCAATGTACCTGAAATTCGAAACCACCTGTTCATTCATTCCAACCGAAACCCCTAAAAAAAACAAAAGCAGGAAGATAGCGGCATCGGTTAACCTGGAACTGATCCTGATCAGCTGTTTTCTGTCTCTCAAAAGATACCCGGTAAATATGCCTGCTACCAATAAAACAATGACAATAGCCATCTACATCTGTTTTTAAATTTCAAGCAAAGTTATAAGAAAAGTGCAAATGCAACCCATGGTAATTTAGAAACATTCAAAACTATAAATAAACACCCAATAAAACACGCCAAATCGAATACACAGGACAATCTTCAAATGGGTATTTTCCATTTAGATGAATCCCTGTTTATTTAACATAATTTTTCTTGACATTTTACCGTAATTTTTAATAAATTGGTTAGAAACAATTTAACTGTAATAAAAGAAAGGAGATATAGCTATGGCAGTAAAAAATTTTATTTTTTCTAATGTGCTGCATGAGCTTGTGAATAACAAAGTCTCACGCAATTTCCTTCTAAAAAAACTGGATTCGTATCTATACAGTTCGATTGTCGAGAATGACACGAAAACTCTGAAAGAGGTACAAAAGAAGAAGTACCGGTTCATGAGGTCCATGCTGCACTCGGCAGTAAGGAATGTAGAAAAGGACTATTTTTCGAAGGCCGTCTTTAAACGGATCATTCACGTACTGGTAGAGAATTCCTTCCTCAACCGCCAAAAATACAGTGAAAAGCTGGAGGAATTCAATCAGCAGTATGGTGAATATCCGCCCAACTTCATTGTCCTCTCCCCCACACAGAAGTGCAATCTGAACTGTACGGGTTGCTATGCCTCATCCAATGCCCGTTCAAGTGCAGCTCTTCCTTATGATATGGTGGATAAGATTCTATATGACGTGCGCAACAAGTTCCACAGCCGCTTTGTCACCATCAGCGGCGGGGAACCTTTTATGTATAAAAGCCAGGGCAAGACGCTGCTGGACATCTTTGAGAAATATGATGATGTGTTCTTCCTGGTTTACACCAACGGAACCCTGATCACACAAGAGGTTGCCGACCGCCTGGGCAGGATGGGCAATGTAACCCCGGCCATCTCTGTAGAAGGATTTGAGAAGGAGACCGATGAAAGAAGGGGCAAAGGCACCCATCAAAAGATCCTACAGGCATTTGAAAACCTCAGAAATGCAGGCGTTCCCATTGGAATATCCGTGACTGCCACCAGCAAGAACGCAGATATTCTGCTGGATGATGCCTTCTATGATTATTATTTCAATCAACAGGGGGCCACTTATATGTGGGAGTTCCAACTCATGCCCATGGGAAGGAGCTCACACGACTTTGACCTGATGGTACCCCCGAAGAAACGCGTAGAACTCTACCGCAAGTGGGAGTACCTGATATCCGAAAAAGAATATTGTGTGGCCGATTTCTGGAACAGCGGTGTGTTGGTCAACGGCTGTATAGCCTATGGCCGCAGAGGCGGATACATTTACATCGACTGGAACGGCAACATCATGCCTTGTGTATTTGTCCCTTATTACGTGGACAATATCTATGACCTCTACAACAATGGCAAGGATCTGGTCGATGCCCTCTTCTCCGATTTCATGAAGAACGGAAGAGCGTGGATCCGCAACTACGGTCAGGCCTTCCCGCACGATCCGGATAACTGGCTGATGCCTTGCTCGATCAGAGACCACTACGCCAACTTCCGGGAAAATATCCTGCCCGATCATGCCCGCGGTGAATCAGAAGAGGCTGAAGAAACCCTGCGGGACAATCAGTATTACAGGCGACTGGTGGAATATGACCGGGAGTTGGAAAATCTCACCCAGGATATCTGGGAGCAGGAATACAAAAATACCCAAAAACAAGAAAGCACCTCATAGCAAACTTACAGGCACATTAAAAAATGCAGCATCCCGGTGATGCTGCATTTTTTTTGTATTTTTGAAAAATCGTTCAGTTAATCATCAAAAAAATACCTCCTATGAATTCATTTGGCACGCTTTTAAGGATATCGATCTTCGGAGAATCACACGGCGACCTGGTTGGGGTCACCATTGATGGCTGTCCGGCAGGAATCAAAATAGAGATGGAGGAATTCAATACCGATTTGTCCCGCAGAAAAAGCGGTAAGATTGGAACCACCCCCCGCAAGGAACTGGACCATCCTGAATTTGTCAGTGGTTTTTACAAGGAACATACCACGGGTGCGCCCATAACCATCTTGTTCCATAATCAGAACAAACGCTCGGGCGATTACAATGATTTCCTCTCCACCCCCAGACCAGGGCATGCCGACTTCACAGCCTTCAGAAAATTCGGGGGATACAATGATTACCGGGGAAGCGGCCATTTTTCGGGGCGATTGACCCTGGGTCTGGTGGCTGCCGGAGTGATTGCCAAGAAGATCATCTTTCCCGTCTTTGTCAACGCCCAAATCATTGAGGCCGGAGGCAGCAGCGACATTGACCAGGCAGTGCAGAAGGCTATTCACAGGCAAGATACCATTGGAGGGATCATCGAATGTACCGCCGAGAATCTTCCCATCGGTTTGGGGGAGCCCTTTTTCAACCCGGTAGAGTCGATGATCAGCCATCTGATATATGCCATACCCGCCATCAAGGGGGTTGAGTTCGGATCGGGTTTTCAGGCTGCAAGCATGTATGGGAGCCAACACAATGATGCCATCATCAACCAGGAGGGCAAGACCGAGACCAACCATGCCGGTGGCATCAACGGAGGCATCACCAACGGCAACGACCTGGTTTTCCGTACAGCAGTCAAACCACCATCCAGCACCCCGGCCAAACAGAAGACCCTGAACATGAAAACTGGCAACCTGGAAGAGCTCAAGGTCACAGGGCGACATGATGTATGCATTGCCCTTCGTATACCGGTGATCATTGAGGCTGCTGCAGCCTTTGTGCTGGCCGATTTTATGCTGCAGGAACAAAGGGTCGGCCGAATCAACAAGTAAGGACGGGAGTTAATTTTCTTCCCGCAGGTAAGAGATTTCCAGAATGCGTTGTGTTTGGGCATCGATCTTAAAACGATCGTCCAGGCGATCGCCCACGACCCATACGATCTTCTCCCCTGAGGTCAAAAGCCAGACGCGTTCCTTATCCAGCCTGGAATACTTCCTGTCAACAAAAAAATCACTCAGCTTCTTGAAGTGGTCCAAGCCCAGCGGCCTAAAATAGTCGCCTTCCTTCCATCTCCTCAATATAAGGGGAAAAACCACCTTGTCGTAATCCACACTGGCAATATCGGGATGGTGGGGTATCTGATAATTCCCTGCCTGTTCAATCCTTCTCATTTGCAGCGAGAGGGGAGCATTCACCTTTCCAGGAACATCCTCCAGGTAATAACGCTCCTGCTCGGGCGAGGACAAAGAGGTAACGATCAGCCAGTTGCGGTCGCGTATCAGCTTGTGGGTATCCGAATAATAAGCTTTTCCGGGGATGCCTTCCATTTCCGCCGCAATGCGTTTCGCCATCTGGCCGGTAAAACCATATTCGCGGAGCATTTCAAAAAGCAAAGTGGGATAAGCACCTGCTGCCTTCACTTGTTTGCTGATATACACATCAGAGCCTTTCTGATGCATCAGTTCTTGTTTCTTCTCCTCAACAAACAAGCGGTAAATATCATAAGCATCCTGAAGCCTTTCTACATTCTCCCTCATGGTTTCCAGAAAACGGGGGTTGATTTGCTGAAAAACAGGAATGATCTGATGACGGATCTTGTTGCGGTTATAGTGGGTGGTTTGATTGCTGGAATCCTCCCGGTAATGAAGCCCCTGCTCCCGGCAGTAATTGAGGATCTCATTCCTGTCAGCAAACAGCAATGGCCGAACCACTTTTTCCCGGCGGGCCTTGATGCCGGTCAATCCCTTCAAGCCGGTTCCCCGGGACAGGTTAATCAAAAAGGTCTCGCTCAAATCATCCTTATTATGGCCAATGGCTACCCAATCATATCCTTCCCGGGAGCGAACCTGTTCAAACCACTCATAACGAAGACTGCGCGCTGCCATCTGCACAGAAAGCCCGTGCTCATGGGCATGATCCCTGGTGTTGAACCGTTTCTCGTAGAATGGTACAGCGTTATCCCGGGCCAGATCCCGGACAAAAACATGGTCCTGATCGGATTCCTCGCCCCTGAGTTGATAGTTGCAGTGGGCTATGGCAACCTGATAACCGGCCTGAAGAAACAAGTGCATCATCACCACCGAATCAACTCCCCCGCTAACGCCCAGCAGGATCTTATCATCCGGCTCAAACAGATGATGGGTTCGGATATAATCTATAAACCTTTCCTGCATCATGTCTAATCCCTTTTATTGCTTTACATTGATTGGACCGAACCAAAACGGCCTGATCGCATTCAGTGGGGCCGGGTCAAAACCTTCCGCATGGCCCGGGCCTTGACCTGACATTCTTCATACTCCTTCTCCGGTTCCGAGAGGCTGGTGATGGCTCCACCTACCTGAAAAGATACATAATTTTGGTCAGAATTGAACAGGATGCTGCGAATAACAACATTAAAATCAAAGTTCTTCTCCGGTGAGAAATACCCAAGGGCCCCGGAATATAATCCTCGCCGGGTTTTTTCATATTTCTCGATCAGCTGCATAGCCCGAACCTTGGGAGCTCCTGTCATAGAGCCCATGGGAAAGGCATTCCTGATGCAATGAAGATAGTTCTTCGGATCGATCTCAGCCGAAACGGTCGATATCATCTGATGGACCTGGGGAAAAGTATATATACCAAAAAGTTCCTCTACACTTACCGACCCCATCTTCGCCGAACGGGATAAGTCATTTCGGACCAGATCAACGATCATAACATTTTCCGCCTGTTCCTTGACGTCCTTCCCTAACTGATGGCGAAGCCGATGATCCTCATCCTGTGTCCTGCCCCTGCCAACGGTCCCCTTGATGGGTTGAGAAATGACTGTGCTGCCTGATTTGCTCAAAAATCTCTCGGGACTGGAAGAAAGCAGATAATGGGCCCCATGCCTGTATAAACAGGAGAAAGGTGCAGGTGAATACACACCCAGATTCAGGTAAACCTGAAAAGGATCAATAGATCCCCGACCATAATACTCCTGGCAATAGGTCACCTCGTAGACGTCACCGCGTTGTATATGCGCTTTCAACTGCCGGATCGTTTGAAGATATTCCTCCCTGGACATGCGCGATTGAAGTAATGGGAGCCGCTCATCAACCTGCCGGCCCGCCTCAAGGGATGAAAGGTTTTGTATCAGGTCATGGGCTTCCCCCCTGCTTGTTATTTGTGGTAAATATTCGAGCCGAACGGATCCTCCTTCTGAAACGATGACATAGCGGGGCTGAAAAAAATAAAGTGCGGGAAATCCGATGCCATCAGGATGAGATGAAGAAAGCCGTTCCGTTTCATTTTTCAGATCATAGCCGAAATAACCGAACAGCCAGTCGGCTTTGGAATTGGCAAACGGCTCCAGCCGGGCAAAACCGTTTTGATCCCCTCCCTGAACCTGATCCACTGAACCCAGGGCAGCCAGAAAATCGTAGCGATCATGGTTGGTATAGCGATATGTCGACGGGCTGCGGTGGCTGTCCAACAAAACGAATGGATCAAAATACCTGGCAAGCCCGGTCAACTGCTTCCTGAACATTTCCGGTTGATCAACCTGAATGGGTAACGACTCGCGCATGGGGGCAAAGATAGCAAAAAGGCGGGTTAAAATTCAACCACCCGGGGCGGATCAGGGACATACCCCTTGGGGCTCAAGGTCTTATCTCCTGATAGATTAAACAACAATTGCCGGTCGTTATTGAGGGTGGGGTAATATCCCAAACGGATCTGGAAGGTGTTGAAAACAAAATTCTCATTACGCAGACGTACCCCCAGCCCGAATCCGCTTTTCATCGGATTGCGCAGGATGAATCTATCTTCCGGACCCAAAAAACCCACATCAAAAAAACCATACAGGGCCAAACGGAAACCATAATAATATACATTGGTGAAGCCTACTGTTTCAGTTTGCAATACCAGTTTCTTATCGCCATACAACCCCCCGTTAAGAAAGCCCCGAATATCCTTGTATTGGTCGAAGCCCAGGTCCTCTTCACGAAAACGGTTAATGCCCCGGGTATAGTCGAGGTTGAGAAATTGCCGGATCTTCAGTCCGTTCACAGTAAAAAGCTTGCTGATGTATTGACTCTCAAAACGGATCGCACCCTGCTCGATGCGATCTTCATATATAAACCCCCCTGCATGGATACCAGCCGAAAGATACCCGAAATTGGGGATAAACTGCCCGTGCTTCAAATGAAGTCCTGAATAAAACCTTCTGAAAAACTGGTCCTTTTCCCATCCCAGGGTATAACTGACCAAATCCCCTACCGGAATATCCTCCGTACGGCCAAAACCATAAATCAGGGCGCTTTTATAAAAGTTCTCCCGGGAGAAGCTGATTTTACCCATATAAAGCTGGTTATCATGAAACCGGTAATTATAGCGTTCGGTAACTTCAGGATGTTCAAAATAACGATCATCCCGGTATCTGGCCGATAGTATCAGCCGATTGCGGTTTTTGAAAAAATCATTGGAGGAATTCAAAGGGAAAGCGTAGCCATACCAAAAATCATGATTGATGAAATCCAATTGGGTTTGATGGAATGTGGTATCCTGCTGTACGATGTTCTTTCGCGTATGGGTGCGAAAAACAGACATTCCTCCTGCCATTCGGGTCTTATAAGAATAAAAATCGCGTTTCAGCTCAAAACCATACCTGTTCGTTTCAAAGGCATTGAGATAGTAAAGTCGGCCCTGGAGGAATGTACCCTGTATGTTATTAACTTTATAGAGCGTTTCAACACCGGGATTGGAGGGTTTAAAATAGTCGAAGATCAGGTTGGCCTGGAACTTATGCCCCATTCCAAAGAAATTGTTGTCAAAAAACTGAATCTCCCCGGAGCTGATGCTTTCCAGGTTCACATCAAAACCTTTGGCCCAAAGATCTTGTGTCAAAATAATCACATCGACTGAATCACCTGCTTCCTGTGCAGGGCTCACTATAAAACGGGCATCTTTGATGTGCTGAAGGTTCCTGATGATCCGGCCATTGTCCTTCAGCAAACTGGGGTCCAGGGTATCTCCCGGCGAAAAAAGCAGGTTCTCGCGAATAATAGACCGATGGGTAGGTACATGGATCCAGTTGCCCACCTCTTTGTACCATTGCGATGCACCGGTGGTATCCTGCAGGTAACTGTCAAAAACATCCATCTGGCGGATGCCTATTTTTCGGATGGGTCTGCCCCGGTAGGACTCGTAAGGAGTAGAGTATTGATCGATGGTGTTGGAGCTGGAAAGCGCATTAGAAGATTCTTCTTCGATCAAAAAATCATAAAGCAGGCCGGTGATATAATTGCGTTTGGCCTTATTCTTCAGGCTGTCGTAAAATTCTTCACTGTCGTGAAAAGATTTCCGGGGGATGGAGAATCGAATAGAATCGCCGGCCATCGTGGAATCAGTATAAATAAAAACCCGGTGGTCTCCTTCTCCCGAAGCCTCATGCCCGTGCTCCTCCTGCTGAGCTTGAAGTTGAAAAGAGGCAGGAAAGAGGAGTAAAAGGAAAGCGACTGTGGCTGTATATGCTCTTTCTGGCATCATAGATATCCCTCCAAAATGACAACCTCACCGGGGTTCATCAGGAAGCTTGAAGGCTTAAAGATAACCCAAATTCAGGAATTTTATTCCTGCAACTTGTCAAAGATAAATAAATCCTGTCAGCCCGCTGCCGACAGGATTTGTTTATCACAAGATTATTTTTTATTTATTTAATTGGCCTTGTGTAACTTACCATGATAAAAGAGATAAGACATGACCGGTGAATCCACCCGGCTTGGGTTTGATCGCCAAACAGCAACATTCTACTCAGAAAGGCCCAAAACATCCTTTCCCTGCTTGAAGCGAATATCCCTGGGTATACCTTCGTCAGATAGCCTTTGCAGATCATCTCTCAGATCTTCGCGGATGTTGCCCATCTGCGTGACCATCTTTTGAGCAGCCTCGTAATCGCCTTGACCCTGAATAACCAGAATCTTCTCTCCCAAATCATTCATGGCTTGCGTCATCTTCTCGAAGTTCACCTGGTAGGTTCCGCTCTGGGGATCCCTCGTGAAAGCTCCATTCTCCTTAAAATAATTGAAGCGCATCATGTTTGCTTTACCATGACTGCTGGCGGCTCCAAAACGTATAGATCGGAAGATGCTGGCCATGAAGGTCACATAGTTGTCCTTCAGCTCCTCGTCTTCCAGCTCACCCATTTCCGCAAGCTGTTTAACCAGGAACAGCCCTATGATGTCGGCCTTACCTTCCTCGATGGGACTGTAATATTCTTTCAGGGCATTGCGCACGGTACCTTTATCGTTGATGGTTTCCTTAATGCCCAGCCCATGTGCTACCTCATGGAACATGGTGTTTTCAAAGAAAGCATCAAACTTGATGTACTGTCTTTGGTCGGGGTCGATCAACACATCGCTGATGGGTGCGAGGATCTCTTCAAACTTATACCTCATGGCATTCTTCAGCTGCAATTTACGGGTGCCTTTCTGGATCTGTACCCGCTCATCATTGGGAAGATTGATGGCTATGGTCTTACTGCCGGCATTGCAATCGCCGGCATAGTAAACCGCCTCATATACTCCCAGATCAGAATCACTGCCGGGCATCTCCTGCTTATATTGGTCTTCTACCGGCAGGCTTTTTTGCAGCTCAGGCATGAGTTGGTTGAACTTGTTGAGCTTTTCCGACCAGCCGCGGTCTTTGATCAGCAGAAAAGCTTCATGCGCAGCTTTATATCCAAACAGATTGTCTTCATAGTTCTCGATCGGGCCTACTACAAAATCCACATCATTGTTCTTCACATCCATCCAGGCCATGTCGGAAGCCAGATAATCATCCGAAAGCAAGGCCTCTGCACGGAGATTCAAATACTTTTTAAAACTTTCATTTGCCGCAAGCTTTGCCGCTTCCCGCAACAATCCGGCGGCCCGCTGATGCTTATTCGAATAGGCTTCACTATAAGGCACCGTCAACAAATCACCATTCTTATCCCTTCTGATCAGCGTATACAAACTGGTCTTGTCCTCCGCTTCAAAGTTGTTGAATTCTTCTTTGGTCATGTCCTGAGGATAAAAATTGGCCCCGGCCGGCTTCGGTCCGTAACCTTCAATAAAAGGCTGATTGTCACTAAGCCTTTCCCACGGACCATAATTGATCTTAACAAAGGTCTCTAATTCATCGGTTCCAATGCGGTTCAACAACGTATCTCTATCTCCGAAAGCCTGCTGCCAGAAAATATCATCCATGATCCTGGCTGCATCTATCAGATGAGTGAGCATCTCTTTCTGATCTTCCGAAAGGTGGCTGATATCTGCGGTTAATTCAACCTCCTTAAACTCCGAGACTTTTTGATCAATCTTGCTCATGGGAAGCGTGGTGAGATTATCGTCTCCTTTGTTTGACCCGCAGCCCCAAATGATAATGGAAACCAAAAGGATACTGAAGGCACTTAACATCAATTTTTTCATAACAATGGCGGTTTTTAGGGTTTAGGTACGATTTATACAAATCGTTTCAGTTCGATCGTTTAATCTTTAAAAGTACGAACAAATATACAAGTTTGATGATAGAGTGGTAAAATTTTTTATCAGAATTTATAACCTAACCCGTATTATTTCGTTACCAAAATATAAGAAGTATACAAGCAGATGGACAAACACAAGGAAGAACAATTACTTTACCGCATAAGTGAACTGATTAAAGAAAATAAGGAGCTTACCAAACAGCTCAAAGAACTCTCCAATGAAAAGAATCGCCTGAATAAAGAGCACGAAAAGCTTGAAAACATCATCGCCCAGATTGCCCCCGAACAACTGCCGCAGGAATTGAAGCTTCACGGAAATCAGCGGGCTCTGAGGTTTGAGATGGCTACTGTTTTGTATGCTGATTTGCAGGGCATTAAAAGAATTGCCCGGGAAGATTCCTCTTTTGATATGATGGATGAGTTGGATAACATCTTCCTGCAATTCAACAACATAGTGAAAAAATACAAGATCGAGAAGATCAAAACCATCGGCGACGCCTATATGTGTGCCGGCGGTGTCCCGGAGAAGAACATCACCAACCCGATTGATGTCGTGTTGGCAGCTCTGGAAATGCAGGATTACATGAACCACCTGAAGGAAAAATATGAATCCCAGGACCGGCAGTTTTGGGATTTCAGGATAGGTATCCATACCGGGCCTGTGACTGCCAACTATTATGGAAGGAAAAAGCTTTCTTACGATCTGAAGGGCGAGACAGTGCATATCGCCACACGCATTGCATCAGCCAGTGACTTTTGCGAGATCAATGTGTCGATCATGACCTACGAGATGATCAAGCAATATTTCAAATGCGATTACAACGGTAAGATCCCGGTCAAATACAAGGGCAACATGGAGATCCTGCGGGTCAAAAAGATCAAGCCGGCCTATGCGGTCAACCGGCGATTGGGGAAAGAGCCCAATCAGATCTTCATGATCAAGTACCTGTTACGTCAGTTCACCGACTTGCAGGAAAACATCCTTGACCGCCTGGAAAAGGAATTGCCTTCCTTCCTGTATTACCACAATGTGAAGCACACCATTGATGTGATCAATCAGGCCGAGCTGATTGGATATGGTGAAGGGGTGGATGATGAGGCGATATTGCTTCTGAAGACTGCTGCCCTTTTTCACGATGCCGGACATATCATCGGTTATGACAACCATGAGTTTTACGGTACACAGTTGGCCAAGGAATACCTTCCACAATTCCAGTATAACCAACAGCAGATCGACCGGATCTGTGACCTGATCATGTCCACTCAAATACCCCCCAATCCCAATGACCTGTTGGAAAAGATCATGTGCGATGCCGATCTCGATTATCTGGGCAGGAGCGATTTTATTCCCGTCTCCAATACCTTGTATGAGGAATTAAAGGAACAGGATAAGATCGGTGATCTAAACCAATGGAACCAGATGCAGCTTAAATTTATCTCCGGCCACCAATATTTCACTCAAACTGCATTGAGCCTCAGGGAAGTAAACAAACAGAAACAGATTGAGCGGATTAAATCGCTCATCAACGGGAAAGAACATCCCGAACGATAAAACAAAGCTTCACTTGTACATTAAGCGTTTGGACGTTGAACTAGCATTTCATGTCAGTTCCGTCAGATTCCATATTTACCATCTACCATTCAAACCTGCTACTGCCACTGCTACTGCTACTGTAACTGCAACTGCTACTGCCACTGCTACTGCTACTGTCACTGCAACTTGAAAAACATGAACCCGGGAAACAATTTATTCACTGTCAAGAATGCGTATCTGCGTCCTTCGGTTGCGGGCTCTGCCCTCAGGCGTGGCATTGGGCGCGATCGGGCGGCTTTCACCATATCCCTTATATTCAAGCCGCTTAGGATCGATGCCTTTGCGGATTAAATAATCGTAGACCGATCTGGCGCGTTTATGCGATAATTCCCGGTTGTAAGCTTCTGTGCCAACGCTGTCGGTATGCCCCGATACCTCAATACGCAGGGATGCATTGCGGGTGAGAAACTGATGGAGTTTGTTCAGCTCCAGCCTGGATTCCTGCTTCAACCGGAAGGAATCGGTTTCAAAGAAAACATTGCGCAGCACAATTTTACTCCCTGCTTCTATGGGTTGAAGGGGAACATCCTTCTCAAAAGGCTCTTTTAGCTGGTGAAGGCCCTTCAAGGTAAAATGGTCGGAATAGAACAGGTACTGATCCTTTGAAACATTCAGCAGATAGTTGTTGTTGGTGGGGATGCAAACGAGGAAGGCTCCTGACTGGGAATCAGAATAACTCTCCATGATCACCCGGCCACTATCGAGCGATGTAAGCTCAAACCGGGCTTGCAGGGGTGCTTTTGTTTTGGCATCGTACACTTTACCCCGCATATAGGAACTGGCGACCGGCCGAGCCTCTTCATAAAGCCTGAAAGAATAGATGTCGCGGTTGTTGCCCTGTTTCCTGTCGCTGGCATAAAAAGCCCGTGAACCGGCTGCATTGACAATCAACCCAAACTCATCATTATGGGTATTGATGGGGTAACCCAGGTTCGCCGGGGTAGTCCATTTCTTTTCCCCTTTCCTTTGGGCCTTGAACAGGTCGAGGCCGCCCATACCCATCCATCCCTCTGAAGCAAAATAAAGGGTACGGTTATCCATATGTATAAAAGGAGCCATCTCATCTTCAGAGGTATTGATGCTGTCTCCCAGATTGACAGGCTCCGACCAGGTGCCATCGGCTTTTCTCTTCGACATCCAGAGATCTTTCTTTCCCTTTCCCCCATCCCGGTTGGAAGCAAAATACAAGGCACTGCCATCAGGTGAGATAGAGGGTTGTGATTCCCAATCATCACTATTAACAGGAGGTCCCAGATTCTCAGGATCACTCCAGCCTTCTTCCTGAAGGGTGGAAATGTAGATATCACATCCGCCCTCACCGCCCGAGAGATTACAGGCACTGAAATACATGGTTTTTCCGTCGGCGGAGAGACTCTGGGCCCCTTCATTCTTCTTGGTGTTAATGGGCCCGCCCAGCCCCACGGCCTGGCTCCATCCTGTATCCCTTTTGCGGCTGATGAAAAAATCCTCTTGTTCGGTGCTCATCATCGATTGGATAAAACGCCGCCTCTTTTCATCCATCTGTTGAAGACGTTGCTCCATCTCATCCATATCCTTCCGGGGTATCAGCCGGGTAAAAACCAATGTCTGCCCGTCGGCCGAGATAGAAGGCCAGTACTCGTGAAAACGGCTGTTTACCTCCGGTCCCAGGTTGCTGGGTGAGAAAGGCACCGGATCGTCCATCTGCCCGATGGCAAAATCACAGGATTCTATGTAATGTTGGGCCTGTTTCTCTTTGATGGGGCCGGTATCTTCCCGGGTCTTATATCGCGAAAAATGAACCCGTGCCTTCCGGTACTGACCTGTCTCGAACTCCAGCTTCCCGGTGTTGAATAATAGCCGCGGATAGAACGACGCATCCATATCAATCACCTTACGATACAGCCGGATGGCCTGGCGCAAATCCTGTTGCTCTTCATATATCTGACCCTTTAATATGTAGGCCTCTATGAAATCCTCATCATGTTGAAGGGCCCGATTGACTTTTCTCAGGGCTTTGTTATGATCCCGCAGACGATAGGATTGCAGGGCCTCCTTAAAGGATTCTTCAGCCCGCCGGGAATCGGTGGTATATTCCTGTTGCGCCTGCGCAACGCTTGAAACCAACAGGATCATAAAAATGAGGAGGGTCGTTCTGATCATAGAGTAGTATATCAGGGAATTCGCATGAATTTGTGAGCTTGCAGTGACACCTGCCATTGAGGATGTGCCTTGACATATTCAGTTATGGGGTGGATCAGCTGTTGGTAACGGCTCCATTCAGGCTGCAGGTACAAGCTGGTTCCTTTATCTACCCGGCTGGCTGCCTGTTCGGCCCACCGAAAATCATCCTGCCCAAAGATGATCACCTTCAGCTCATCGGCCCGGGCATAAAAATGAGGCTTCGGCGGACTCTGCTTCTTGGGCGACAGGCAAATCCAGTCCCATTGCCCGGTAAATTCACCCGTACCCGAAGTCTCCAGGTAGGTTCTCAGGCCTTTTTCCTTCAAAAGGCGACAAAGAAAATCAAGCTGGTAGAGGCTGGGCTCCCCGCCGGTTACCACGATAGACCGCGCTGGTGTCTGCTCCACATCCGTGACGATCTGCTCGACCGGTACCAGTGGATGAACCCTGGCGTCCCAGGTTACTTTCGAGTCACACCAGTGGCAGCCAATATCGCATCCTCCGATCCGGATGAAATAGGCGGCTTTTCCGGTATGATACCCTTCTCCCTGTATGGAATAAAAAGCTTCCACCAACGGAAGCTTCCATCCTCCCTTGTATGTCTGTTCCTGGGGTCTGTCCACAATAGACATCTGTTAGCCCCCAAAATTAATGGATTTTTTGGAATTATCCAGCGCAATTTTCCAGCGCTTAGCGCAGCGCTAAGCGCTGGAAATGTTCGAAAACGAACACCCTGGATGCATGTTTCAAATTTAGCCCAGCCCCGAGCACTTTTCTCTTCCGGTCTTCGGTAATTATCAATTAATTGCCCTAAGAGCCGGAATATTTTCAGACCAATTTACGGCCCATATCTTTGTCCCCCCGTCCCGAGAGGTTAATGATGCTCAGCTGGTCCGGTCGGTCGCGCATCATCTTCATGGCCAAGGCTATGGCATGGGAAGATTCAATGGCCGGAATGATGCCTTCCAGTTTTGAAAGCAAACGAAAGGCTTCCAGGGCCTGCTGATCCGTCACACAAAAATAATGCCCTCTGCCGGTATCCTTCAGGTAAGCATGCTCGGGTCCTACTCCCGGATAATCCAGTCCGGCCGCCATGGAGTAGGTGTCAATAGACTCTTGTTGGTCATTGACCAGACAATAGGAATAGGTACCCTGGAAAACCAACGGGCTGCCCATCACAAGCGTGGAAGCAGTTTTATACAGCAGCTCACCTTCTCCTCCACCTTCGGCTGAGTAGATATTCACCTGGGGATCATCCAAAAAGGCCGCATAAAGCCCAATGGCATTGGAACCTCCCCCCACGCAGGCAAATAGGTTGTCCGGAAGGCGATTTTCAGTCTCCAGAATCTGCTGGCGGGCTTCCTGTCCGATAACCTCCTGAAAGTACCGAACAATGGAGGGATAGGGGTGGGGGCCTACCGCCGAACCCAACAGATAAAAAGCATCGGGATTCTGCACAT
Organism: Bacteroidales bacterium; assembly: GCA_018334675.1. Classification (GTDB taxonomy): domain Bacteria; phylum Bacteroidota; class Bacteroidia; order Bacteroidales; family UBA12077; genus JAGXLC01. The sequence continues at coordinate 19,144 of JAGXLL010000015.1, forward strand.
AATATTCCAGGGCGACATTGATGGCATCCTTCAGAGTGGCTGTGCCCCTTTCAGTGGTCACTACCTCTGCCCCCAAAATCTTCATCCGGTATACATTGATCTCCTGCCGCTCGGCGTCCTTCTTACCCATGAAAACCTTGCACCGCATCCCCATTAGAGCTGCGGCAGTGGCCGTGGCCACACCATGCTGACCCGCCCCGGTTTCAGCAATGATCTCACGGGCCCCCATATGCTTGGCCAGCAGGATCTGCCCCACCGTGTTGTTGATCTTATGGGCTCCGGTATGATTTAAATCTTCCCGCTTGAGATAGATCCTGGAATTCACCTCCTTCGACAGCCGTTCGGCATAATATAAGGGCGAAGGCCTGCCAATATAATGTTTGAAATAATATTGAACCTCCTCCACGAAACGGGCATCCTTCTTCTTCTCTTCAAACACCCCGGCCAAATGCTCCAACTTGCTTTGCAAAACCTCCGGTACGTACATCCCACCATAGGGTCCGAAAAAACCGTTTTTATACTCTTGCTTGCTATAAACCAGTTTATCTTTTGTGTTGACTTTATTTTCCATAACTTTATTTTGTGGTTTTTAACTGTTGTTAATGAATTAGAACTAAAAAATGGTTAAATGCTCTATTTGCATATGATGTCCATTCCCGCCATCGCCAGGGAAACCGGATCCGTCGCCACCATAAGCTGAGTTGTGCGTTCATTTTCGTACAATTTTAGAGAATTTCAGCGCTTAGCGCAGCGCTAAGCGCTGTTGCATGTTCATTTTCGTACAATTTGTACGCTTAGCGCAGCGCTAAGCGCTGAAATTCTCGCTGGCCCAAGGGGCCCGGGTAAACAAAAAAGCCGCAGGCGTCGTACCTGCGGCTTGAAAATTTTTATGTATAATTATCTCAGGATGAACGCCCTCTCATCAATCTATCTGCGTGCCACCACCATTTTATATGCAATCCTGAGAAATTCATGTTCCTGAATCTTTTAAGCCGGGCTCATCAAAAATAATCGAACCCCAATGGAGGCAAATATATATATTATTTCTTTATATACAAGCCCCCCTTGAAAAAAATTTCCTCTTCCCCGCCAGTCAATGAATTTATTTATAATTAATCAAAATAACTAAAGTTTTATTATATTCGAGGCAATCTTAATCATAAAACAAATCCACAATTATGGAAGACATCAAAAAGTATATTGAAGACAACAAACAGCGTTTCCTGGATGAGTTGTTCGAATTGATCCGCATTCCTTCGATCAGTTCAGAGCAAAAGCATAAGGATGATATGAAGAAGATGGCCGAGGCGTTAAAGCAAAAATTGCTGGATGCCGGAGCAGACAAGGCCGATGTTATGCCCACCGATGGCAACCCTGTAGTATATGGGGAAAAGATGGTTGATTCATCCAAGCCCACCGTGCTGGTTTACGGCCATTATGACGTGATGCCTGTTGATCCTATCGAAAAGTGGGATTCCCAACCCTTTGAGCCGGAGGTTCGCGACGGCAAGATATGGGCGCGCGGAGCAGACGATGACAAGGGGCAATCTTTCATGCACATCAAAGCTTTCGAATATCTGAATCAATCCGGAAAGCTGGACTGCAATGTCAAGTTCATGATGGAAGGGGAAGAGGAAATAGGCTCACCCAGCCTTGGGAAGTTCTGCGAACAAAACAACGAAATGCTCCAGGCCGATACCATTTTGGTATCCGACACCAGCATGCTGAGCCCGAAGAATCCCTCCATCACCACCGGACTCCGCGGACTCGCCTATATGGAAGTAGAGGTTACCGGTCCCAACCGCGACCTGCATTCGGGAATCTTTGGAGGTGCCGTGGCCAATCCGGCCAATGTGCTGGCCGATATGATCGCCAAATTGAAAGACGAAAACAATAAAGTCACCATCCCCGGTTTCTATGATGATGTGATTGAAGTAACGGACCAGGAAAGAAAAGAGATGGCCAAAGCCCCCTTTGACCTGGAGGAATACAAGAAATCGCTGGATATTGAAGAGGTAGATGGGGAAGCCGGTTATACCACCATGGAAAGAACAGGCATCCGCCCCTCGCTGGACGTTAACGGTATGTGGAGCGGCTATACCGGGGAAGGAGCCAAGACCGTACTGCCTTCCACGGCTGGTGCCAAAATATCCATGCGCCTGGTGCCCAACCAGGAACATAAAAAAATCGCCCGCATGTTCGAAGACCATTTCAAATCCCTGGCCCCCAAATCGGTCAAGGTAGAAGTGAAAGAACTCCATGGCGGACAGGGCTATGTATCGCCCATCGATCTGCCGGCATATAAAGCTGCCAGCAAAGCGATGGAGACAACCCTGGGTAAGAAACCCATCCCGGTACGCAGCGGAGGCAGCATTCCCATCATCGCAACCTTCGAAAATGTGCTGGAAACCAAATCGATCCTGCTTGGTTTTGGCCTGGAATCCGATGCCATCCACTCCCCAAACGAGAATTATCCACTGGATCAATTCTATAACGGCATCGAAACCATCGTCCATTTCTATGAAGAATATGCCAAAACAAGCTGAAACAAGCATTTCCCCCTCTTTGAGAAAAAGCCCCGCCATCGACGGGGCTTTTTTTATACCACCCCTCCCATAAAATAAGACTCGAGCAAAAATTTAATACTTTTTTAATAATTACCCCTGTTATTTTTAGGGGTAATTAAAAATTATATATATTTTTGCATCGTAACCCCTTAAAATTTTAAATTATGTCCACCATTAGATTCAAAGCCACGGAAGAAGTCATGAAACGTACTGCGGTTCATGTTGAATTGCCGGCGGTAAAAACCTCACGCTATTTTGGCGAAGATGTTTTTGACACACAAAAGATGCAGGAATACCTATCCAGGGAAGCCTACGAAAATGTACTGGAAGCCATTGACCGGGGTGTCAAGATCGACCGGAAGTACGCCAACCAGGTGGCCTCAGGCATGAAGGCTTGGGCTGTTGACCGGGGTGCTACCCACTACACCCACTGGTTTCATCCCCTAACGGGAACCACTGCGGAAAAGCACGATGCCTTTTTTGAGCCCGCTGAAAATGGTGGGATCATTGAAAATTTTCAAGGGGAAATGCTGGTTCAGCAGGAGAGCGATGCTTCCAGCCTGCCCAGCGGAGGACTGCGAAACACCTTTGAGGCAAGGGGCTATACCGCATGGGATCCTTCATCCCCTGCTTTTGTTTATGGACGCACCCTGTGCATCCCTACCATTTTTGTCTCCTATAATGGTGAAGCTTTGGATTACAAAACACCCCTGATCAAATCACTGAATTTTATAGATCATGCTGCCACGGAGGTCTGTCATTATTTTGACAAGAATGTGAACAAGGTGAACATCACCCTGGGCTGGGAGCAGGAATACTTTTTGGTGGATGAGTCCTATTACAATACACGTCCCGATCTTTATCTGACGGGCCGTACCCTGATCGGGCATGCCTCGGCCAAGGACCAGCAGCTGAGCGATCACTATTTTGGATCGTTGACCGACCGGGTCAAAAACTTCATGCGCGATTTCGAGATTGAGGCCTACAAGTTGGGCATACCCATGAAAACACGACACAATGAGGTGGCCCCCAACCAGTTTGAATGCGCTCCGCGTTTTGAGGAGGCCAACCTTGCCACCGATCACAATCAGATGCTGATGACCCTGATGCAGAAAGTGGCTAAAAAACACCACTTCCGGGCCTTGCTCCACGAAAAGCCCTTCAAAGGCATCAACGGCTCAGGCAAACACAACAACTGGTCGTTGCTTACCGACACCGGTGTGAACCTGCTTTCACCCGGCAAAACACCGAAAAATAACCTGCAATTCCTTACTTTTTTGGTCAACATTGTACGGGCCGTATATGAATATGCCGATCTGCTGCGGGCCAGCATTGCCTTCACCGGTAATGAACACCGCCTGGGAGCCAACGAGGCACCCCCATCCATCATCTCTGTATTCTTGGGTTCACAGCTTACAAAAATGCTGGATGAGCTGGAGCAAAGGGTTGACGACACCACCAAGATGACCCCGGAAGAAAAAAGCGAACTGAAACTCGATATTGGGAAAATACCGGAGATCCTGTTGGACAATACCGACCGAAACAGAACCTCTCCCTTCGCTTTCACCGGGAATCGCTTTGAATTCCGGGCAGTGGGTTCCTCGGCTAACGTAGCCTCCCCGATGATTATACTCAATTCGGCCGTGGCCAATCAGCTGACATTGTTCAGGAAAGAGGTGGATCAGCTCATACAATCCAAAAAGATCAAGAAGGATGAAGCCATCCTGCGCGTGATCAAGCAATATATCATTGAATCAAAAACCATACGATTCGAGGGCGACGGATACAGCCAGGCCTGGGTTGATGAAGCCGCCAAAAGAGGACTCACCAACATCGGCTCCATTCCCGGCTCCCTGGAAGCCTTGCTGTCTTCCAAAACAATAGAGTTGCTCCGAAACAACAACATTCTAAATGAGCGGGAGCTCAAGGCCCGCCAGGAAATTAACCTGGAGAGCTACACCAAGCGAACCCAGATCGAAGCGAGAATACTGGGGGACCTGGCCATGAACCACATCATCCCTACGGCACTCAAATATCAAAATTCATTGATGGAGAACATCCGGGGTCTGAAAGACATCTATCCGGAGGAAGAATTTAAGGCCATGACCTACCATCAGATGGATACGGTTGAAAAAATCGCCAGGCATGTTAACTCAATAAGAGAAAATGTGCTGGATATGATCAATCATCGGAAAAAAGCAAACCAGATTGAAAACATGCGGGAGAAAGCCTATGCTTATGAAAAAGAAGTGAGCTCCTACTTCGATCCCATTCGCAATCAAATCGATAAGCTGGAGATGATCGTGGATGATGAGATATGGCCTTTCCCAAAATACCGGGAGATGTTATTTACCCGTTAATGAGTTTTGATTGTCAGTCTTTTTATTTTCAGCAAAAATATTTACATTTACGCAACAAATGAATTCATTAGCGTGGCAAAACAACAAAGGCAGCCAGGTCTCGTTATTAGTAGGTTGTTTTGCCGCTGAAAATAAAAAGTACGGACAATGAGAATCCAATATCTCCTTCTCTTCCTTTTGAGCATGGGGCTTCTTCAGGAGGCCTCTGCTCAAATGCGTTTTTTCAATGAGGCCGAAGAGGTTTACCAGGCCGGGCAGTATTATAAGGCGGTAGATATGTATCGCAACGCCTACGACAAGATCCAGGGGAAGGAGATCAAAGCCGAGATCGTCTTTAAGATTGCCGAATGCTACCGCAAGACCGGCCAGCCAAGAAAAGCAGAGCTTTGGTACAGCAATGCCATCTCCAAGGAATATGACAACCCGCTGATCTACCTCCACCATGCCAATGCCCTGAAGACCAACGAGGAGTTTGAAGAGGCCATTGAAAATTATAAGGAATATCAAAAACTTAAGCCTGATGATCCAAGAGCCCAGATGGGTATAGAATCGTGCCGCAAGGCCCGGCAATGGATGGAGAACCCCAATGGTTACAAAGTCTCCCGGTTGCGCTACATCAACTCCACCGAGGATGACTTTGCTCCTGCCTACTCCAAGGCTGAATACAATGAGATCTATTTCACCTCCTCACGGGATGAATCGAGTGGCGAGGAGCAAAATGGGGTGACCGGCCAGCCTTTCACAGATATTTTCTATTCCCAACAGGATATGTCGGGCAAGTGGAGCAAACCCGAACCCATATCTAATCAGATCAATACCGGGGTAGAGGAAGGCGCCCCCTCTTTTACCGGTGATTACAATACCCTATATTTCACCCGGTGCGAAGTGGACCGGAAAAAAAAGCTGGGTTGTAAAATTTACCGCACACAAAAAGATAATGGACAATGGGATAAGCCTGACCCCCTTACCCTGGCACCCGACAGCATGGTAGTCGCCCATCCGGCCATTACCGACGACGGATCCACCCTCTATTTTGTCTCCAACATTGAAGGGGGATACGGCCAGATGGACATCTGGAAGGTGAACCGCAAAGGCGACCAGGGCTGGAGTGCTCCGGTAAACCTGGGCAGCAATGTAAACACCCCCGGCAATGAGATGTTCCCCTTCATTCACAGCGACGGGTCCCTTTACTTCTCTTCCGACTACCACCTGGGTATGGGAGGCCTGGACATCTTTAAAGCCACCGTGCAGGCCAGTGGCAATTATCAGGTAGAAAACATGCGTTATCCCATCAACTCCACCCATGATGATTTTGGAATTATATTCGAAAGGGAAAAGGAACGGGGCCATTTCTCTTCGGCGCGGGAAGGAGATGATGAGATTTACTCCTTTGTTCTTCCCCCCTTAAAATTCAGTGTACAGGGAACTGTCAGGGATAAGAAAACCGAGCAGCCAATCGAGGATGCAACAGTAAAACTGGTGGGCAGCGACGGCATGACCATGAGCTCTCAAACAGGTGAAGAAGGAACCTTCAAGTTCATGCTGCGTCCCGAGACCGACTATGTCTTTGTGGCATCCAGGGAGAAATACCTGACCAATAAGGGCAAAGCCTCTACCGTCGACCTGGAGGAAAGTAAAACCTTCAAGCCCGAGATCCTGCTCTCATCCATTGAAGAGCCCATCGAGCTACCCAATATCTTTTACGATTACAACGAATGGAGCCTGCGGCCGGAATCCAAACAAGCGCTGGACCGGCTGGTGGAAACCCTCAACGACAATCCAAGGGTCGTGATCGAACTGAGAGCCCACACCGACTTTAGAGGTGAACACTGGTTCAACGTGGAGCTATCCACCAAACGGGCCGAATCGGTGGTCAACTATCTGATCGATCATGGCATCGATCCCGACCGCCTGCGTGCCAAAGGCTTTGCTGCCACCCAACCCAAGGAAGTGGGAGCGAAACTTGCCGCGCAGCATGAATTCCTGGAGCAAGGCGAGGTATTGACCGAAGAATTCATTAAGAACCTGGAAAGCGAAGAACAGAAAGAAGCCGCACACCAGATTAACCGGAGAACGGAATTTAAGGTCACTGCCACCGATTTTGAACCTTAACCCCTTCATACGCTTCCAGTTATTGACAAGATTGCCCCATCTTAGGGATATGATTATCCCCCGCCGGCCCAAAGGCCTGGTGGGGTAACTTGCTGGTGACAGGCTCCTGAACATTGAGCCACAAAAGATATAGAAATGCTGTTTTTATCCATTTTGAATTCGTAATTTTGTCGACCCAAATATTCCCAAAAGGATCATGACAAACCAATCCAGGTATGACAAACGGGGCGTATCGGCCTCCAAAGAAGATGTGCACCAATCCATCCAACATCTTGACAAAGGCCTTTTCCCTGCTGCTTTTTGCAAGGTCACTCCCGATATCACGGGCGATGACCCGCAATACTGCAACATCATGCATGCCGACGGGGCCGGCACCAAATCTTCCCTGGCCTATTTATATTGGAAAGAAACGGGCCACCTGGACGTGTGGAAAGGCATCGCCCAGGATGCCATCGTCATGAACCTGGATGACCTGTTGTGTGTGGGAGCCTCTGGTAACATCCTGCTCTCCTCCACCATAGGAAGAAATAAAAACCTTATACCCGGAGAAGTGATCTCCCGTATCATACAGGGAACGGAAGAGATACTTCAATGGCTCCGGGATATGGGCATAGAGATCTGGTCAACCGGCGGAGAGACAGCCGATGTGGGAGACCTGGTCAGAACGCTGATCCTGGACTCCACGGTCACCACCAGAATGAAAAGGGACGAGGTAATCGACAACAGCCACATCCGCCCCGGAGATGCGATCATCGGTCTCTCCTCATCAGGCCAGACCAGGTATGAAGAATCTTTTAACTCAGGTATTGGCAGCAACGGGCTCACCTCAGCCCGCCATGACATCTTTGCCCATTACCTGGCAGAAAAATACCCCGAAGCATTCGACCCTTCTGTCGACCGCAGTCTGGTGTACTCGGGCAGCTACCGATTAACAGATCCCACCGACAAAGCAGGTCTGGATGCCGGACGAATGGTGCTCTCTCCAACCCGGACCTATGCCCCGGTAGTGCGTGAAATACTCAGGCATCACCGCCCCAACATACACGGTATGATCCATTGTACAGGCGGGGCACAAACCAAGGTTCTAAACTTTGTCGATGCCCTCCATGTTATAAAAGATAACCTGTTTGATACACCCGAAGTTTTCCGTATCATCCAGCAGGAATCCCAAACCCCCTGGAAAGAGATGTATCAGGTCTTCAATATGGGGCACCGTTTTGAAATATATATACCGGAGCAGTACGCCGGGGAGATCATCGACATCAGCCAATCCTTCGGCCTGGAGGCGCAAAAAATAGGATATTGCAGGGACTCCAAACAGAAGAAGCTGACCATACAAAGTGCCCAGGGCACATTTGAATACACCTAAAACCGGATGTTTCGTTGAATAGCAATAAAATGTAAAAATCAAGGAGAACCATGAGCCAAGACAACATGATATTACAAAAGCTGGAAGGGGTCAAGATGCGGTTTGATGAGGTAAGTGAGCTGATCACCGACCCTGAGATCATGGGGGACATGGACAGATATGTCAAGCTCAACAAGGAATACAAAGATCTTCAGCCAATCATAGAGGCTTATGAAGAGTACAAGCAGCTGTTGGACAACATCGAATCGGCCAAACAAATCCTGGAGAGCGAACAGGATGAAGAACTGCGGGAGATGGCCAAGAGTGAGCTGGAAGAGATGAACAACAAGAAGCAGCCCCTGGAAGAACGGATCAAGTTGCTGCTTGTGCCTAAGGATCCGGAAGATGATAAGAACGCCATCGTGGAGATCCGGGCCGGAACCGGCGGTGACGAGGCCAGCATCTTTGCCGGCGACCTTTACAGGATGTATGTCAAATACTGCGAGAACAAAAAATGGAAGATAGAAGTGACCGACGCCTCCGAGGGAACCATGGGAGGATTCAAGGAAGTGGTAATGAAAGTCAGCGGCGAGAAAGTATATGGCACGCTCAAATACGAGTCGGGCGTCCACCGGGTTCAGCGTGTACCCCAAACCGAGACCCAGGGCAGGGTTCACACATCTGCAGCTTCAGTAGCCGTGCTTCCCGAAGCAGAAGAATTCGATGTCGAGGTCAAAGATGAAGACCTCCGTAAAGACATCTTCATGTCATCGGGGCCCGGCGGTCAGTCAGTGAATACCACCTATTCGGCCGTACGCCTGACCCACATTCCCAGCGGCATCGTGGTAACCTGCCAGGATGAAAAATCGCAGATCAAAAACCTCCACAAAGCGAAGACGGAGCTGAGAACCCGCCTGTACAACCTGGAATATCAGAAGTACATTGATGAGATATCCTCCAAGAGGAAAACCATGGTCTCTACCGGCGACCGCTCTGCCAAGATCCGCACCTACAACTTCCCTCAGGGAAGGGTGACCGATCACCGCATCAACCTGACACTTTATAACCTCGATTCCATCATGGACGGCAACATACAGGAGATCATCGACAAGCTACATATGGCCGAAAATGCCGAAAGACTTAAAGAAACCGGATTAGAAGAATAATATTATGACCAAAGCAGACCTTTTAAAGCTGATCCAGCAGCACAAAACCTATCTGAGCATCGGATTGGATAGCGACCTGGAAAAAATTCCCGGCCACCTGAAAAGCAAGGTGGACCCGCAGTTTTATTTCAACAAGGGCATCGTTGACCTGACCAATGACGTGTGCGTGGCATACAAGATCAATACGGCTTTTTATGAAGCCCAGGGAAACAAAGGCTGGAGAAGCCTGGAAAAGACCGCCGGCTATATCCGCGAAAAATACCCCGAACATCTGCTCATTGCCGATGCCAAAAGAGGTGACATTGGTAATACAGCCCGGATGTATGCCGAAACCTTCTTCTCCCGGCTCAACTTCGATGCGGTGACCCTCTCCCCCTATATGGGCAAGGACTCCATAGAACCTTTCCTTGAATACAAAGACAAATGGACCATCCTGCTTGGATTGACCTCCAACTCAGGTGCTACCGACTTCCAAATGCTCGAGACAACCAAAAACAATCGTTATCTGTTTGAAGAAGTGATCGAAACAGCCAGTAAATGGGGTACTCCGGAAAACATGATGTTCGTGGCAGGTGCTACCCAAACCGGATACCTGCAGAAAATCCGGGACATCGTTCCGGACCACTTTCTGCTGGTCCCGGGTGTAGGTGCCCAGGGAGGTAACCTGGAAGAAATAAGCCGCATAGGCCTGACCAGCGAAGGCGGCCTGCTGGTTAATGCCTCACGGTCCATCATCTTCAGCGACAACTCGAAGAATTTCGACGTGGCAGCCCGCGATCAGGCCATAAAACTGAACCGGCAAATGGAACGGCTGCTTACTGAAAAAAAGGTGACCTGACAGCATTTTTTACCCTGAATGGCACCCTGTTATAACATGATTTTCTTATCTTTGAATAAGGCCCGGGTATCTGTTGAACATCCTGCGGCAGGCCTTTGTCAGCGTTGCACGTAAGCCTGATGAGAAAAATGATGTGATCTGTTTCTAACTTTTAACAGGGGTGTCCATGAATATTCCCGAGAAATTCCTCCATTATCTTTGGAAACACCGCTTGTTTTCCGAAGCAGAGCTTTTTACCCAATCCGGTGATCAGGTGGAGGTCATTCAAGTGGGGCAGCACAACCCCGATGCAGGACCTGATTTTCAGAATGCCCGCATCCGGATCGGCACCACCATCTGGGTGGGAAATGTGGAGATCCATATCCATGCCTCCGATTGGTACCATCATGGTCATGGCCACGACAAGGCTTATGACAATGTTGTGCTGCAAGTGGTTCTGAACAACAATCAACCGGTGAGAAGAACCAACAATGAACTCATACCCACTGCGGAACTGCTTTTTGACAATGAGCTTTTCATGCATTACCGGCAGCTCCTGGAGAATGAATCATGGATACCCTGCGAAAAAAAGCTGCCGGAAGTTGACCGTTCTATTATCGATTTTTGGCTAAGCAGGCTGACGATCGAACGCCTGGAGCATAAAAGCCATGAGATTGAACAAAGCCTGCGGGAAAGCCAAAACAACTGGGAATCCGCCTTTTACAGGAAGCTGGCCCGCAACTTTGGCTTCAAGGTCAATGCCGAGCCGTTTGAATTGCTGGCCCGCAGCCTGCCACTGAAGCACCTGACAAGACATAAAGACAACCTGTTTCAGCTGGAAGCCCTTTTTTTCGGCCAGGCTGGTTTCCTGCAACAAAAAAGGCTGGATGATCCCTACCATATGAAGCTTTTCGATGAATACCTGTATCTGAGAAAAAAATTCCAGCTCAAACCCATTGAAAAGCACCTCTGGCGATTCGCCCGCCTTAGACCGGTGAATTTTCCCACTGTCCGGATTGCCCAGTTTTGTGCCCTGATGCATCGCTCCGACCGATTGTTCTCAAATATCCTGGAAAAAAGACAAATACGGGAATTGAAACACCTGCTGGATGTCGAACCGTCCTCCTATTGGCATACCCATTACGGATTCCATAAAACAAGCACCAGAAAAATCAAACGCCTGGGTTCGGAGGCCTTTCAAAATCTGATCATCAACACCCTCGTGCCTTTTCTCTTTGTTTATGGGATAAAGCAAAACATACCTTCCTACAAGGAAAGAGCCCTTGATCTGTTGCTGGAACTGGATCCGGAAAAAAATTCCATTATACGCCGCTGGTCGGCACTGGGAATAGATGCCCCCAATGCCTATCATTCCCAGGCCTTGCTGGAGCTTAAAAACAACTACTGCAACCACCGCCGATGTCTGGACTGCCAAATCGGCAACCATATTTTGATGCGCCACGACCGAAAAGAACAATCACCTTAATAGTAGAGAAAAACAACAAAAATGAATAAGTTTGCAGGTATGAACTACAAGAACGAGATCAGAAAGGAAAGCTTTCTCCCATGTATCTTGCAATCCTCCTGTTGATGGGAATTATGGTGGTTGGCACCATCGGTCTTAAAACCAAAGACAACCGGTATATTGTCAATCCCGGACCGGAGGTAAAGATCTCCTCCTACGATCCCTTTTTTGTACCGGGCAAAAGAGCCCAGCTTAACAAATTGCGGGACATACTAACAGGTAAAACTCAGATACCCGATGAAGATTCTACTGACGGGCGCTAACGGACTGGTAGGCCAAAAGATAAAAAAGGAGCTGGCTGAAAACGATCAGGTGGAGTTGATGGCCACTTCCCTGCATCCCGAAGTCAATCCGCTGCAGGGCAGGTACCTTTTCCAGACTTTGGACATCACCATGTCGTGGCAGACAGAGGAACTCATCCGGCGTTTCCAACCGCATACGCTGATCAACTGCGCCGCCCAGGCTAATGTGAACCGTTGCGAGCAGGAAAAGACCGAATGCCTGAAAATAAATACCGAAGCAGTGACCGAGCTCACCCGCATCGCCAACGTAAACAACATCCACCTGATTCAACTCTCCACCGACTTCGTCTTTGCAGGAGTGAAAACCAATTACCAGGAAGAAGACGAAGCCGCACCAGTCAACTATTATGGGCTTGCCAAGAAAGAGGCGGAGGATCACATCATCGCACATGCCCGGAAAGGGAGCATTATACGTACCCTTCTGGTTTACGGATACGTACCCGAGATGAACCGCAACAACCTGGTTACCTGGGTATACCAGTCCCTCAAAAACGGCAAACCCATCCGGGTAGTCAACGATCAATACCGCATGCCCACCTTGGGTGAAGACCTGGCATGGGCCATCGGTCAAATCGCTCTGATGGAGAAAACCGGCATTTATCACATCTCGGGACGGGAGCTTATGAGTATCGAGGAAATAGCCTGCCGCACAGCCAACTACTTTTCGCTCGATGCAGGTTTAATCACTCCGGTTACCTCAGCCGAATTACAGGAACCAGCGCGCAGACCGCCCCAATCCGGCTTCGACCTGCTCAAGGCAGAAAAAGAACTGGACTACATACCCCACTCTTTTGAAGAAGGCCTGAAGTTAATTGAAAAACAAACAGATAAAATGAGATAAATAAAAGTAATTTTTATTGATTCTTATTGTTCAGAAAAAAAAAATCCATAATTTTGCCTTCCTTAAACCAAGTGTGGCAATTTATTCAAACAGCAAATATTATGAGTTTAAATTCAGAGCAAAAGAAAGAAGTATTCAAAGAGTACGGAGGAACTGATACGAATACCGGATCGCCGGAAAGCCAGATTGCTTTATTCACAAGGCGCATCACTGACCTGACCGAGCATCTAAAGAAGCACAAGAAAGATTTCAGTACACGAAGGGCCCTGCTCAAGTTGGTAGGTAAAAGAAGAAGCCTGCTCAACTATCTGAAAGGAAAAGACATCGAAAGATACAGGGCCATTATCAAAAAGCTTGAGTTGCGTAAGTAAAAAAGGCAATCCCCATTGCCTTTTTTCATTTATTTATGCCTGAGCATTAATCTTACCGAGAAAAAGAAATTCCTATGAACAAAGTTATTGAAAAAACCATCGACCTGGGTGAAGGTCGCAAAATAACCATTGAAACGGGCAAGCTTGCCAAACAAGCTGACGGTGCAGTGGTGGTAAAAATGGGCCGGACCATGCTGCTGGCCACTGTGGTTTCCGCCAAAGAAGCCAAGGAAGATGTGGACTTCATGCCCATGACCGTTGAATACCGCGAAAAATATGCCTCTTTTGGAAGGTTTCCCGGTGGCTTCCTGAAAAGGGAAGCCCGTCCCTCCAATTATGAAATTCTCACCGCCCGGCTGGTAGACCGCGCCCTGCGGCCTCTGTTTCCCGACGACTATCATGCCGATACGTTCGTGACCATTCAGCTGATATCGGCCGACAAGGACATTATACCCGATTCGCTGGCCGGATTGGCCGCTTCGGCAGCCATGAGTGTCTCCGATATACCCTTTGAGGGTCCTATATCCGAGGTAAGGATTGCCAGAATTGACGGCCATTTCAAGATCAATCCCACTTTTGAGGAAGTGGAACGTGCCGACATGAACATCCTTGTGGGGGCCAACCTGGAACATGTGATGATGGTCGAGGGCGAGATGAATGAAGTATCTGAGCAGGAGATGCTCGAGGCCATTAAGTTTGCCCATGAAGCCATTAAAGTACAGTGCACCAAACAAAACGAGATGGCCGAAGAGTTGGGTGTCACCAAACGGGAATACCACCATGAAGAAAACGATGAAGATCTGAAAAAGCTGGTGCATGATCAGCTTTATGACAAGGTATACGAAGCGGCCAGGACCCACACAGGCAAACATGAAAGATCCGAAGCCCTCACACAGATCAAGGATGATTTCATCAACCAGCAGATAGAGGAAAAAGGTGAAGAAGAGGTAGCTACCAATTTGATCGACCGCTACTATCATGATGTAGAAAAAGAGGCCATCCGTTCGCTGGTGCTTAAGGAAAAGATACGGGTCGACGGACGGCAATACGACGAGATCCGCCCCATTTGGTGTGAAGTCGATTACCTGCCGGCAGCACACGGCTCGGCCATCTTCACCCGCGGAGAGACCCAGTCGCTGACCACCGTCACACTGGGCACCAGGCTCGACGAGCAGGTGGTAGACGAGGTGCTCATCCAGGGTACCGAGAAATTCGTGCTCCACTACAACTTCCCGCCCTTCTCCACCGGCGATGCCAAACCCGTGAGAGGCGTCAGCCGCCGGGAAGTGGGACACGGCAACCTGGCCCACCGGGCACTGAAAAGAATGGTCCCCCTGGAAGATTCCAACCCCTATGCCATACGCGTGGTATCCGACATCCTGGAATCCAACGGCTCCTCCTCTATGGCCACTGTCTGTGCCGGCACACTGGCACTGATGGACTCCGGCATAGCCATGAGAAAGCCTGTATCGGGCATCGCCATGGGCCTGATCACCGACGAGGAAGGCAATTACGCCATCCTCTCCGACATCCTTGGCGATGAAGACCACCTGGGCGACATGGACTTCAAAGTGACCGGTTCAAGCGACGGCATCACCGCCTGCCAGATGGACATCAAAATATCCGGCCTCTCCTACGACATCATGGAGAAAGCCCTGGAACAGTCCAAACAGGGCCGCCTCTATATACTGGATAAGATGAACGAAACCCTTTCCGAACCCAGACCCGACTACAAACCCCACACACCAAGGTTTGAACAGGTGAAGATCGCCAAAGATATGATCGGCGCTTTGATTGGGCCGGGTGGCAAGATCGTTCAGCAAATACAGCAGGAGACCGATACCACCATTACCATCGAGGAGAAAGAAGACTACGGAAAGGTGGATGTCTTCGCCGAAAACAAGGAACATGTGGATGCCGCTGTTGAACGCATCAAACAGATTGTGGAAGTGCCGGAAGTGGGCCAGGTCTATAAAGGTACCATCAAGTCCATTGTCTCGTTCGGTGCCTTCGTGGAGATCATACCCGGCAAGGAAGGATTGCTCCATATATCCGAGATCGACTGGAAACGCATTGAAAGCGTCGAAAGCGTGCTGAAGGAAGGCCAGGAAATAGAGGTCAAACTGATCGATATCGATAAGCAAACCGGCAAACTGCGCCTTTCAAGGAAAGCACTGCTCCCAAGGCCCAAGCAGAATCCAAGGAAGTAAATGCACAACCTGCCACAAAATACGAAAAAATCAGAAGCCCAAGCTTCTGATTTTTTTTATATATTTATCCCCCGTCAATAATAGTTTTAACCCTACAACCCTTCGATCTATGACAAAGAAGCTGATACCTCTCTTCATGGTTCTTGCCATCGCCCTTTCTTCCTGCAAACAAAGCCCTTATGATTACCCCGACACCCGCAAAGTTGACACGGTGGATGAATACTTCGGGACCAAAGTGCCGGACCCATACCGGTGGCTCGAAAACGACACATCCCAACAGGTCGCCCGGTGGGTGAAAGCTCAAAATGAAGTAACCTTCAATTATTTGAAAAATATCCCTTACCGCGATGACATCGCCAAAAGGTTGAAAGAGATCTGGAATTACGAAAGAATGAGTGTGCCCCGTCAGGAAGGAGACAGGTATTTCTTCTTCAGGAACACAGGACTTCAGGATCAAAGTGTACTTTACATGAAAAATGACCTGGAAGGCGAAGCTCAAGTGGTGATCGATCCCAATAAACTCTCTGAAGACGGATCGGTGTCATTAATGGATTATTCCGTTTCGCATTCAGGAAAATACCTGGCTTATGCCATCTCCAGAGGTGGCTCCGACTGGAGGGAAGTGTACGTGATCAACCTGGAAAACAAGGAGAAACTGAAGGACCACCTGAAATGGATCAAATTCTCCAACATAGCCTGGTACAAGGATGGATTCTACTACAGCCGGTACGAAAAACCCCGCGAAGGAGGGGACCTTTCTCAGGCCAATAAGAACCACAAGGTATATTACCACCAGCTGGGCACCGATCAATCCGACGATAAACCGGTATTTAACAAACCGGAACATCCCAGGCGGAATTATTCACCTAATGTATCGGACGATCAGAAATACCTTTATATTTATGAGACCCGCTCGACGCATGGCAACAATGTCTATATCAAAAATCTGCAGCACGACGGTCCGTTCGTGAAACTCACCACCGGATTCAAATATGAATACAACATCATCGA
The DNA here is from genome assembly GCA_018334675.1 of Bacteroidales bacterium. GTDB lineage: Bacteria > Bacteroidota > Bacteroidia > Bacteroidales > UBA12077 > JAGXLC01. Next base: position 35,774 of record JAGXLL010000015.1, read on the forward strand.
CCACATAGGCGATCAAATGGTAGTACGTACCAATTACCAGGCGCCTAAATATAAGGTGGTGATCATAGATATACACCGGCGCGATGTGGGTAACTGGATCGATCTGATCCCTGAGCAGAAAAATGTATTACGGTCCTGTGAGGTAGCTGAGGACCGCATCATCGCCTCCTACCTGGAAGATGCCCACAGCAAGCTGGAAGTTTTCAATATGAAGGGTGAACACCTGTATCCCATTGAGCTCCCCACATTGGGTACGGTAAGATCACTCTCCTCCGGCTCACAAAGCGATCAGCTGTTTTTCTCATTCAGTGCCTTTACTACACCTACCCAGGTATGGCGCCACAACCTGAATGACCGAAGCACCGAACTCCATTTCAAGGCCCATACCGGCTTCAACCCGTCGAATTATGTCACCCGCCAGGTATTCTACAAAAGCAAGGACCAAACGCGGATCCCCATGTTCCTCGTTCATAAGAAAGGGCTGGACATGAATAAGCACCATCCGGTGTTCCTTTATGGATATGGCGGTTTCAACATCAGCCAGACCCCCCGCTTCAGCAGAAGCAACATGATATGGCTTGAGAACGGAGGCATTTACGCCCTGACCAACCTGAGAGGCGGCGGTGAATATGGCGAAAAATGGCATCAACAGGGCATGAAACTCAATAAGCAAAACGTTTTTGATGACTTTATCCATGCAGCCCAATACCTGATCGATGAAGATTATACCACCCGCGATCAGATAGCCATCCATGGAGGCTCCAACGGAGGGCTGCTGGTTGGGGCTGTGGTTAACCAGCGCCCGGAACTCTTTGAAGTGGCTATACCTGCCGTGGGGGTGATGGATATGCTGCGCTACCATAAATTTACCATTGGATGGGCCTGGGCCGACGAATACGGTACGAGCGAGGATTCCGTGGCCTTCAAAAACCTCTATCAATATTCACCCTTGCACAACATCAAAGAAAATAAAAATTATCCGGCCGTGCTGGCCATGACCGCCGACCATGACGACCGGGTAGTGCCGGCCCATTCATTCAAATACATCGCCACCCTGCAGGAAAAATACGACGGCCCCAATCCAACAATGATCCGCATCCAAACCAAGGCAGGCCACGGAGCGGGTAAGGCAACCAGCGCCCGTATACAGGAAGAGGCTGACTTATGGTCCTTCGTTTTTGACAACATCGAGGCCATCGAACCTAAATATAAATAAATCCAATGACCGCCTCAACGAAATAGGCCTCCGGCATCTGTTTTCATTCAGCAGATGCCGGAGACATTTAACATAAAAAAAAGAGGTTTTGAAATACAACTACATCGTTATCGAGGGAAACATCGGGGCCGGTAAAACCACCCTGGCCAAAATGCTGGCCAGGGATTATCAGGCGAACCTGTTGCTGGAAGAATTTGCCGACAATCCTTTCCTTCCCAAATTTTACCAAAACCCGGAGAAATACGCGTTCCATGTTGAACTCTCGTTCATGGCCACCCGTTATCAACAGCTGGTCAACGAACTGCCCTACCAAAACCTTTTTAAAACCTTCTCCCTGGCCGATTTCTACTTTTCCAAGTCTCTGCTCTTTGCCCGCATCACTCTCTCAGAACCAGAATACCGACTCTACCGACAGATCTTCGATATCATCTATAAATCCATCCCCCGGCCTGATCTTTATGTATACCTGCATGTGAACGTGGATAAGCTCATAGAGAACATACAGCAGAGAGGTCGTGATTACGAGCAGGATCTTCAAACCGATTACCTGAAGCAGCTTGAGAAAGAATACTTCAATTATATGAAAAGGCAAACCGATATGCCCATTGTCGTGCTGGATATGAACAATATAGACTTCGTCGAGAAGATGCCTGACTATGAAAGAGTTAAAGATGCGATTTTCAACAAAGAACATCTTTTGGGCATCAACCGCTACATTTTTTAATACCCAGATGACATAATTTTACCCATTTTATTTTTATTTTAGTCAAAACATTATTAAGTTTGTACTTATCAGAATGAACATTAAACAAAAGATTTATTCATAAACTAATAATCGGAAGCAATTATGAAAAAGTTAAGTTATCTAACATCCTTCTTAATAGCTGCTGTCTTACTTAGCAGCTGCGGCGGCATTGATAAGATGAAAGAAGAGTATGGCACACTTACCTTTACCACTACACCTAAGGTGCTGGAAATGCATGGTGGTGAGGTAGAGTATTCCATTCAGGGAGACATACCGCCAGAGTGGTTCAATAAGAAAGCGATCGTTGAATTCACTCCGGTTTTAACATATGAAGGAGGCGAGAAAGAGCTGGAATCAAAAACATTCCAGGGCATTGATGTTGAAGCAAACAACAAAGTCATAGAATACGAAACAGGTGGCTCCGTTGAATTCAATGGTTCCTTCACCTATGAAGAAGACATGAGGGTTTCTCAGCTGGTCATCAGAGGGGAAGCCAGAGTTGCCGACGGTGACGAATCCCTGCCCCTCCCCGAGGAGCAAATTGCCAAGGGGGTAAAAGCTACTCCCAAACTGGTCATGACCGATGGCAAGGCCGTTATGATGGCAGACAAGTTTGAGCGCGTTACTTCCCACCAGGAAAAGGCCGATATCCACTATGTCATCGAAAGGGATAACGTAAGAAATTCCGAGCTGGAACAGGACGACATCAAGAAACTGGAAGATTTCGTTAAAAGTGTGGAGGAAGCACAGAATAAATCTTACAACGGCATTAAGATCCATGGTTATGCTTCTCCCGACGGACCGATGGACCTGAACGAAAGGCTGTCCAAAGGCAGAAAGAACTCCGCCAACAGCTATTTCGACAAGGTTGTCGATAAGAAAAAACTGGGTGAAGACGAAGCCAAAAAGATCTATGAAGGCAAAACCACCACTGAAGACTGGGAAGGCTTCAAAAAACTGGTTCAACAATCCAATATCGAAGACAAAGATTTGATCCTCAGGGTACTCTCCATGTACTCCGATCCTGAAGTAAGGGAAAAGGAAATCAAGAACATGGCCACCACTTTCAAGGTACTGGCCGAAGACATCCTGCCCAAACTCAGAAGATCAGAATTCATGGTAGAAGTTGAGAAAGTAGGTTTCTCTGATGCCGAAATTCAGCAATATATACTGAGCAATCCCGATACCCTCGGCCTGGAAGAGTTGTTGTATGCCGGATATGAACTTGCCAGAGATCCCAATCAACAGCTCAGGGCATTTGAACTGGCTGCCGAAAAAGAACCTAATTGCGCAAGAGCTTTTAACAATATTGGCTATGTCAAGCTTATGCAAGGTGATATAGATGCCGCCGGAGACGCCTTTGAAAAAGCCAACGACCTGGTTGAAGGTCAGCCTCATATCCTCAATAACCTGGGTGTTGTCGAACTGAACAAAGGCAATGTAGAAGAAGCGGAACAATACTTCCTCGACGCTACCCAAGCCGGTGATGCAGTCGATTACAACCTGGGTATTGTCAACATCATCAACGGTAAATATGAGGAAGCCATCAATTACCTGCAAAACTCTGAATCGTTCAACACTGCGCTGGCCATGTTGCTGGGTGGCGAGCAAGCCAATGCCGAGACCATGCTGAACCAGATCGATGACAAATCTGCTCATAACTACTATCTGCAGGCTGTCATTGCTGCAAGGAACAACAATGCGGAAGAAGTCTTCTCGAACCTGAGAACAGCCATCGACATGAACCCTGAGCTGAAGGAAACAGCCATGACAGACATGGAATTTGTTGAATACATGCAGAATGAAACATTTACATCCATCGTTCAATAATTCCGCAACGATATAAAATAATCGGAATAAACTGAAACAAAAAACCCCGCCCGGCAGCTGCCGGACGGGTTTTTTTGTTTCAGGGCATGACCCGGATCCCATCTGAATTTGATCTGGGTACGATCTGAGTTTGGGATTGGGCTTGAGTTTGGAGTTGGGGTTATACCCGGGTTTGTTTTGAGGGGTCCATCTCAGCGCAGGTGGTAATAGAAATGATACAACACAATGCCCACGCTCACCGAGATATTGAATGAATGTTTGGTCCCCTCCTGCGGGATCTCAATGCACTGATCGCTCATATCCACAACGCTTTGCTGCACGCCTTTCATCTCATGACCGAAAACCAATGCATATTTTTGATCCGGGGAAGGCTTAAAATCCGTTAAGTCCACGGTATTTTCCGCCTGTTCAACGGATAGGATCTGATATCCCTCCTTTTTTAAAGTCTCAATGGCCTCTTCAGTATGGGCGTAGTAAGTCCACTCCACTGAATCGGTAGCTCCCAGGGCGGTTTTATGAATCTCGCGGTGCGGCGGACAGGCTGTTATTCCACACAGGCAAATGCCCTGGATCAGGAAGGCATCGGCTGTTCGAAAGGCTGATCCCACGTTGTTCAGGCTGCGAACATTGTCAAGTACCAGATAAACCGGATATTTCTCCGTGGCCTTAAATTCCTTGACCGTCTTCCGCTCCAGCTCGCTGTTCTTTAGTTTTCTCATCATGCCTTTTGGGTTGGAACTTCCAGGTAGGATGGATAGAATAAGGCTAAGGCTTCGCCTTAGCCTTAGCCTTATTCTGTCTTTGCTTCCCTACTTCTCGGTTCCATACTTAATCTTCTCCATCTGCCCGAAGTATTTCTTTGTTTCCTGCACCACCACAGGTGCCAGCAACAGCAAGGCAATCAGGTTGGGTATGGTCATGAAGGTGATGACCATATCCACGAAATGCCACACCAGATCGATGCCCCATATGGAACCCAGGAAAACAAACAAACCGAACAGATAGCGGTAAGGCTTGATGGATCTTTCACCGAGGAGATAGTTGGCGGCCCTTGATCCATAGTAGGACCAGCTGATCATAGTGGAGAAGGCAAACAGCAGGAGCCCCACTCCAACAATGTGCCGGCCTGTATGCTCTATGCCCAGTCGCGTCAGGCCTTTAGACAATCCCAGGATGGTCATGCCTACACCCTTTTCGCCCGAATCCCAGGCACCGGTGACAATAATCAGCAAAGCGGTAAGGGTACAGATGATCAGGGTATCGACCAATGGCCCGACCGATGCAACAAGGCCCTCTCGTGCAGGATACTTAGTCTTGGCTGCGGCATGTGCTATGGCCGCTGAACCCTGGCCGGCTTCATTGGAGAACAATCCCCTTCTCACACCCCATACGAGGGTCATCATAAAGGTAGATCCTACAAAACCTCCGGCAGCAGCTGTTCCGGTGAAGGCATCATGAAAAATCAACTGGAAAGCCTGGGGTACGTCTTCATAATTGAAGATGATCACCGTAAGGGCGCTGATAAAATACAATACAGCCATCAAGGGAACCAACCGGGAGGTGACTTCCGCAATCCGTTTGATGCCCCCCACAATAACCAGCAGCACCAATATGGTTAAGACGGCTCCACTGACCCAGTCGGGTATACCGTAATTGGTTAATAATGCATCGGAGATCGAGTTGGACTGGGCCATGTTTCCTGTTCCCAGCGAACATACCACCGTGGCAACAGCAAAGATCACCGCCAGTATTTTGGCGAACCTGCCCAGCCGTTCTTTGAGCCCCATCTGCATATAGTACATGGGGCCGCCTGAAACCGTCCCGTCTGAGTTAAACTGACGGTATCTATTGGATAACGTACATTCCGCATATTTGAGTATCATTCCCAGCAGACCTGTCACCCACATCCAAAACACCGCTCCCGGTCCACCAAAATAGATGGCCAGGGCCACACCCACAATGTTTCCGGTACCTACGGTTGCCGAAAGGGCAGTGGACAAAGCTTTGAAGTGGTTGATGTCACCCTTATCCTCAGGCTTGTCATACCTTCCGGCAATCACCTTCAGGGAATGCCCCAGCTTGGTGATGTTTAGAAAACGCAACTTGAAAATAAAATATAATCCGGTTGGAATCAGCAGGATCAATAAAGCATATCCTCCAACATAATCATTATAAGCAACAATGGCATCATCGATGGATTGTAGAATTTCACTCATAATATGGTTTTTTGGTTTAACTTCACAGCCGAAAGATTTTGGGAGTCAATATAGCAATTTTTTTGCTGGATATCATGAACCCCCCATGGAAATAATTATCATACGGCTGTTTTGATAGGCTTTAAAACCCACGATGCCAATTCCTTATACCACAACATGTGAATTATAAAGGAAAATGGATCCATCCGGGAAAGAATCTTCGCAGGTCAGTTCATCATATGGCCCTTGAACATGGACTCCAGGGTGACATCCTGCTTCAGGTTGTGAAACTGTTCATAAAGTTCGTTCAACCGCGATTTGGTCCAGTAACCAATGGCATATTGCTGATGCACCACCTGGTTGTTTTCTTTAATTATCAAACGGAAAGGTTGTGATCCCTTTTCTATGTCCACATTGGCAATATGGTTCTCATGATCTTCCACTACCTCGTTGTAGCGAATCAGCGAAAACTTTACCGACTGTTCTTCAACCTTGAATTGATTGAGGTAATAGATGCTTCTTCTCATCAGCACAAGATCGCGGAAACCCAGGATCACCAGGCCGGTGACAATCATAAGGATCTGTTCACTTTTATAAGGAGGGATCACCAGCAGGGTGATCAATACTAAATCTGGTATATACAGGTAAAACTTTCTGACAACAACCCGCAGGATCCTTTTGGAAAAAACCTGATATGGACGCTCAATCTGATAATTCATGCTTGCTTTCATCTATTCCCCTCTTTTTTCTATTAATATCAGGACAAAGGTAACAATTAATGCATTTTGGAAATAATTTCATCCCTTGAAATCTGACCGATCACTTTTTGTTCATCGGTGGTAGTGACCACAGGCAGGGAATCCATCTTATTTCTGGCCATTTTGTAGAGACATTCGCTCAGGGTCTCGTCGGAATAGGCTACGGCTTGCGGGGGTCGCATATAATCACGAACAGGGTGATTCCGCTCTTCCATGGGTATCCGGTTGATATCCTTCAGGGTGATCATGCCCTTTAGGTGCTTCTGATCATCCACCACACAGGTCATATTGTAGTGACCTTCAACGAATCGTTCATGGATCGAAGCCACTGAATCCTTCTGATTGGAGCCATAGGTGAGGTTCATCACATCCCCCACCTGCAAAATATCGAGTTGGCTGGCCTGCATATCCTGGGATATCTTCACCCCTCTCATGCTGAGTTTTTTGGTGTAGATGGTGTCGGGCGAGAAGCTCCAGGCGATCAGGTCGGCAATCACACAGGAGAACATCAGGGGCAGGATGATGTTGTAGTCAAGCGTCAGCTCGAATATGATGATGATTGCAGTAAACGTAGCCCTGGACACAGCGGCAAACAGTGCGGCCATTCCTACCAGGGCATAAGCCCCTATGGGAGCTGTAATCTCGGGATACGGCGTATTGATGAGCCAGCCAAATGCTGCACCCAGGGCAGCCCCGATAAAAAGCGAAGGCGAAAAGATGCCCCCCGAAGCTCCCGAGCCAATGGTCAGAACAAAGGCGATGATCTTAAAGACAAATAAGAGCAGGATGGTGGTTAAAAGGATCTCCTGGTTCAACAACTTGCTGATCGTACCGTATCCATAACCAAAGACCTGGGGCAGAAAATAACCGATCACCCCCACCAGCAAACCACCCAGGGCCGGCTTCAAATGGGAAGGAATGGATATTTTGTTTTCAAAAAAATACTCGGTGTCATATACCAGGCGAATAAGCAAAATGGCAGTCAGTCCGGCCAATATCCCTAGCACCAGGTAGAAGATGATCTCATACAGGCTTACAAAAGAATAGGCCGGTATCTCAAAGGCGGGATGGGAACCCAGAAAAAGCCGGGAAACGGTAGTGGCAAAAAAAGCCGAGATGACCAGAGAGATAAAAGAACGGGATTTGAGCTCCAGCAGGATGATCTCCAGGGCAAAGATGATGCCTGCCACGGGGGTATTGAAGGTGGCGGCTATGCCACCGGCAGCACCACAACCCACCAGTATCTTCACCTGGTCCTTGTCAAGCCTCAAGAGCTGTCCGACGGTGGATCCGGCCCCCGAACCCACCTGAATAATTGGACCTTCCCTTCCTACCGCTCCTCCTGAACCTATGGAAAGGGCCGAGGCCAGAGCCTTGAACAAGACTATCCTGGGCCGCATCTTGCCCCCATGTAAAGCAATCGATTCCATTACCTCCGGAACACCATGTCCTTTGGCTTCCCCGGCTATATACCGGGTGATAAGCCCCACCAGTATCCCACCAATCGCCGGCACAACAATGACCCATAAACCCATGTCATGACCTACCGGCTCTACCTCCTGGCCGGAAAACTCCTGGTAAAAGAACAGGTTCTGGAAGAAGAACAGCAAATAACGAAAACCAATCGCTATGAAGGCGGAGATGATACCCACCAGGGCAGCCAGCAAAATAAGCCGAAGGGTACTTTTGGCCATTAGAGGCTTACGTAAGTATTGAAGCATGCAGCGATTATTTATCCTGGTTTATTCCCGGTTAAAAATAACAGCTTTGTTGGATAAATCCAAACACGATGGCGAATTGAAAAATGATCTTTCAGAGCAAAAAAAATTTGTGAAACCATGAACAGGAGGCAACCCATCGTTGTTGAACAAGTAATAAAAACGCAGGAGGTGTATTATGGCACTACTTAAAATATTAGCAGCATCCATTGTGATTATGCTCATCGCCCTCGGAGGGCTCTCCATCCGTCTACTCTTTAAGAAGAAGGGAGAGTTCCGGGGCGGATCATGCTCCCATACCACTCCCGAATTGAGGGATAAAGGCATTTCTTGCGGCTGTGGTGAAGAAGATGCATGCGCCCCACAGCATTCCTACACGCGTTAGGGGCTAACAGCAAAATGCCATACATAGACCTGATCAGAGGTTTCTGATCAGGTCTTTTACGTTCTCCGTATAATCGATCTGAAAGTTGCCCTGATCGTCGGAATAGATGAAATAGGCCCCCAGGGAAGGATGTTCCTTCAGGATCTGTTTGCTCTTTTCCCGGCCCATCACCATGAAAGCAGTAGCCAGCGCGTCGGCAAAAACACATTCCTCAGCGAATACGGTAGCACTTAACAGGGAATGCTGCACCGGATAACCCGTCTGCGGATTGATGGTGTGGGAATACTTCACCCCGTCTTCCACATAAAATTTTCGGTAACTGCCGGAGGTAGCCACGGCACGCTCCCCTATACTCGCAATGGCTTGTAGTTCACGCTGCCTGGCTGAGCTGCTGTCGATGGGTTTATCGATCCCAATGCGCCAGGGTTCACCATCGGGGTTCAAACCTTTGGTACGCACCTCTCCCCCTATCTCAACCAGGTAATCGGGGATAGCCTGTTTATCCAGAAAGCCACAGATGGCATCTACCGCATACCCCTGAGCAATAGCATTCATATCGATCATCACCCGCTGGTCATCCTTGATAATCTGACCTTCTTTTAACCGCACACCGCGGTAACCGACGAAATCAAGAATGCTGTCAATTTTGGAACGATCCAGCTCGGTGCCTTCGGTAAAACCAAATCCCCAGGCATTGACCAACGGCGCTACCGTGATGTCAAATGCCCCGCCTGTCATGCGGGAGACCCTTTGCGCCGTCTGAAAAACCTTCCTGAAATGATGATCTATCCGGACCAGACCTTCGTTCCTGTTGATACGCGAAATGATCGAATTATCCTTGTATGTTGACATGGAAGAGTCCACCTCGTAAAGAATCTGCCGGATCTCTGATTTATAATCGGTTGAGTCTTGCGAGCTGTACTTGACCATATAGGTGGTTCCCTGGGTGAAACCCTGGATAACCATATAGGGCTTCTCATCCAAAGAACCGGTCTTGCCGCATGAAGCAAGAAAAAACACCAGCAGCAAAAAAAGGGGACAGCATCTTTTGATGGGTCTGCGATTATAGGTGGTAGTTTGCATAGCCATAAAATCCATTTAATGCAACCATTGGGCTGATTGGAGCAAAAATAAGAAAAAAGGGAGCCGTTGCCGAACATTTTCAGACAAATTCAGCGCTTAGCGCAGCGCTAAGCACCGAAATTGAAATGTTCATATCCGGACACTTTCAGCGCTTAGCGCTGCGCTAAGCGCTGAATTTTTTATCCGCCAAAGTCGTCAAGGTCAATCATCTCCTGCGGGATGCCCAGGTTGTAAAGCATATTCTGTACTGCATCATTCATCATCGGCGGCCCGCAAAGGTAATATTCAATCTCCTCAGGTTCCTCCAGGGTGCTCAGGTACTTGTCGTAAGCCACCTGGTGGATGAAGCCCACCGGCCCGTCCCAATTGTCCTCTTCTTTCGGCTCGGACAAGGCAATGTGGAAGGAGAAGTTGGGAAACTGCCGTTCCAGCTCACGGAAATCCTCTTCATAAAATATCTCCCTGAGCGAACGGGCACCGTACCAGTAAGATACCTTACGGTTGGTTTGAAGGGTCTTAAAAAGGTGGAATATATGGGATCGCAGGGGGGCCATGCCCGCGCCTCCGCCAATATACACCATCTCTTTATCGGTATCCTTGATAAAGAAATCGCCAAAGGGACCGGAAATACTTACTTTATCGCCGGGTTTCAAAGAATAGATATAGGAAGAGGCGATGCCCGGGTTGACGTTTTTGAACCGGCCCTTCGAACGATCCCAGGGCGGGGTGGCAATACGCACGTTGAGCTTGATGATGTTGCCCTCGGCCGGATGGTTGGCCATGGAATAGGCGCGGAAGGTATCTTCGGAATTTTTCATCACCAGGTCCCACAGGCCAAAACGATCCCACTCGTCCCTGAATTCCTCCTCCACTTCAATGTCTTTGGAAAAGTCAACGGTGGTTTTGGGCACGTCAAGCTGGATATAGCCGCCCGGCTGAAAATCCATCTGCTCCCCTTCAGGCAACCGCACGACAAAGTCCTTGATAAAGGTAGCCACATTCTGGTTGGAGATCACCTCGCATTCCCATTTCTTAATATCCATCACTTCCGGCGGTACTTTGATGGTCATGTCGTTGCGTATCTTCACCTGGCAACCGAGCCGCCAGTTTTCCATCTCTTCCTTACGGGTGAAGAAATCTTTTTCGGTAGGCAAGATATCCCCGGCCCCTTCGTGTATCTGGCAGGTACACAAGCCGCATGTCCCCTGCCCGCCACAGGCAGAAGGAAGATAAATGCCCTGGCTGGATAAGGTACTCAGAATGGTGCCACCGGGCTCTACATTGTATTGCTTATCGTTGACTTTGAGTTTGACCTCTCCCTGGGGCGTCAGTTTCTTTCTGGCATAAAGCAAAATTATGACCAAAGCCAGAATGATAGCCAGAAAGACACCTATGCTGATTAAAATTACAGTGGTATTCGATGCAAGTAAAATCATTTGTTTATTATTTTACAATGGTTACAGTTTGATACCCATGAACCCCATGAATGCAATCCCCATCAAACCGGTTATGATAAAGGTAATGCCCAGTCCTCTCAGGGGAGCCGGAACATTGGAATAACGGATCTTCTCGCGTATGGCAGCGATGCCAATGATGGCCAGGAACCAGCCTACTCCACTACCCAGGCCGAAAACAGTAGCTTCAGCCAGGGAATTATAAGCCCGCTCCTGCATGAAGAGGGAGCCTCCCAGGATGGAACAGTTCACTGCGATCAGGGGTAAAAAGATCCCCAGGTTGGAGTACAGGGTAGGCGAAAACTTTTCAATGACCATCTCAACCAATTGCACCATAGAGGCGATGACGGCAATGAAAAGGATGAAGCTTAAAAAGCTCAGGTCCACATCGGCATACTGAGGACTGATCCAGGTGAGGGCACCTTCTTTCAATATATAATTATGAATCAGATAGTTGATTGGTACTGTAATGCCCAGCACAAAAACAACGGCCAACCCCAGCCCGGTTGATGTCTTAACCGTCTTTGAAACAGCCAGGTATGAACACATGCCCAGGAAATAGGCAAAGATCATGTTGTCAACGAAGATGGACTTGACGAATATATTTACAAGATTCTCCATAGTCTGTGAATTTTAAGATTGCTGTTCTTCAATGAGTTTACGGTTTCTGTAACGCTGAACCCATATAATGATCCCTACGGTTACCAGGGCCATGGGCGGGAGAATAAACAGTCCGTTATTTTCATAACCGGCAGTATAGGCCTGTTCGGGTACGACCTGGTATCCATATATGGTGCCGGACCCGAAAAGTTCACGGACAAAACCGACAATCACAAGGATGAGGCCGTAACCTGCCGCATTGCCTATTCCATCGAGGAAGGAGGGCCAGGGTTTATTAGCCAGTGCAAAGGCTTCCAGGCGACCCATGATGATACAGTTGGTGATAATCAAGCCCACAAATACCGACAACTGTTTGCTGACTTCATAGGCAAAAGCCGCCAGGAATTCATCGACCAGGATCACCAGCGAAGCGATCACCGTAAGCTGAACAATGATCCGGATGCGCGGAGGGATCTTGGCCCTGAGCAATGACACCACCACATTGGATACCCCCATGACGAAGACAACCGAGAGGGCCATCACCACGGAAGGTTCCAGTTTTACAGTAATGGCAAGCGCAGAACAGATTCCCAGTACCTGCACGGTAATGGGGTTGGAATCATCCAGGGGTTCGCGCAGCAGCTTCAGATTCTTGGAGGAAAACAAAGGTTCTCTATCTTGACTCATAATCAGTTATTTTTTTGCTTCTCTTTAAAATAAGGCACATATACGCCTATAATCTCCTTGAGCATCTCATCGACCCCATTGCTGGTAATGGTTCCACCGGAGATACCATCTACGGCATGTGGTGCATCGGGGGGTGCCTCTTTCTTGATCACATCCACCGATACAAACGCTCCCTGCTCATTGAAAATCTTCTTTCCAATGAATTGTTTCTGAAATGGACGATTAGCGATCTCTGCTCCCAAACCGGGGGTTTCGCTCTGGTGGGCAAAGTTGGTTCCGTAAATGGTATTGTAGTCGTCTTCCAGTGTCACATATCCCCATATGGGTCCCCAAAGGCCTTTGCCCCGCACCGGGACCACATACTGTTTACCGTCTTCTCCGTGCGAGGCCACGAAAATAGGAAGGTCACGGTTCTCGGGAGCCTTATCGATCTCTTTGGCCAGGTTCACAGAGAAAGCATCTACGCCTTCCTTGCGTTCACCTTTGTGATTGATCACATAACTATCGACGATATATTGATCATACTTCTGCAGGGCACTGTCCTTTGAAGTCTGTATGTTCAAAGACAGCAATATATTCTGCATCTTATTGATCTCCATGTTCTTCTTCTGCATGGGCTGCAGTTGCATGGCAACAACCGAGAGTACAGCAGCCACAATCACTACCATAATGGCCGAGAAGGTGAAAATATAGGTGTTGGTGAAATTCTTCATAACTGATGATTTTATTATGCCGCTTGAAGGTTTGCCCGTTTAAGTCTTTTATTAATATTGGATTCCACAACGTAATGATCGATCAAAGGAGCAAAAACATTCATCAACAATATGGCCAGCATTATCCCTTCCGGATAGGCCGGGTTCACCACCCGTATGAGGATAGCCAGCAGACCGATCAGGAATCCATAGATGTACTTGCCTCGCCTGCTGCGGGCGGCCGATACCGGATCGGTGGCCATGAACACGGCTCCAAATGCAAAACCACCCATCACCAGGTGTTGCCAGGCCGGTATCTCCATGAACGGGTTTACGGCAAATGCATTGAGTATCAAACCCATAACCAGTCCACCGACAAAAGTTGAAAGCATGATCCTCCAGCTTCCCGCACCGGTATAAAGCAGGATCAGGGCGCCAATAAGCACCGCCAGTGTTGATGTCGCACCGATGGAGCCGGGTATGAAACCGAAGAACATATCGGAGGCAGGGGGCATCTGCCCAACATTGCCCTCTGCTGCCTGTGCCAGTGGAGTAGCCCCGCTGAATCCATCCACAATACCCTTGCCTTCCATCAGTCCGTGTGTCCATACCTGATTACCCGACATATAGGCGGGATAGGCGAAGAAAAGGAAAGCACGGGCCAGCAAGGCCGGGTTGAGGATGTTCATTCCGGTGCCACCGAACACTTCTTTACCGATGATCACGGCAAAGGCCGTAGCAACGGCCACCATCCACAAAGGCACATCAACGGGCAAAACCAGGGGGATCAGCATCCCCGAGACCAGGAACCCCTCGTTGACTTCTTCTCTGCGGATCTGGGCAAAGGTAAACTCAATGGCCAGACCGGTCACATAAGAGACAACAATGATGGGCAAGACCAGCTTAAAGCCTTCCCAGAAAAGATCCAGCGTGGTAACACCTGCTCCCATCTCTCCGGTGGCCAAATAGTGCTGATATCCCACATTCCACATGCCAAAAAGCAGGGCAGGGATCAGGGACATTACCACCAGGCTCATGGTCCGCTTCATATCCATGGCATCACGGATGTGGCTGCCCTGGGTGGTTACCTGATCGGGAACAAACAAGAACGTCTCGAAGGCTTCGAAGGTGGATTCCAGTTTCTCAAACTTACCACCCTTCTGAAAATGAGGCTTTATATGATCAATATATCTTCTTAATGCACTCATGTATATAGATTAATGGTTATTAGACATCAGGTCATTTCTTCTATCATCATATTCAAACCCTTCCGGACAATGGACTGAACGGGGGTCTTGGATGTACACACGAATTCACAGAGGGCAAAATCCTCTTCATCCACTTCATAAATTCCAAGCTTCTCCATCAGCTCGATGTCGCCGATCATGATCGCCTTGATCAGTTGAACCGGATAGATATCCAACGGGCATACCTTTTCATATTCTCCCGAAATCACATAAGCCCGTTCCCCTCCCTTGAGGTTGGTATCGATGCGGTACTTCTTATTGGGCCTCAACCAAGAGAAGAAAGAACGGGAAGTACTGAACTTGTTCAGACCGGGCATGGCCCAGCCCAGGAATTCATGATATTTCCCTTCCGGTATGACCGTGATCTGATCATCAAAGAAACCCACATATCCTTCGCTGTTGATATGCTTACCCGTAAGCACATTGCCGCTGATGTAACGCAGATCGCCATTCTTTACATTGCCGCCTGCCAGAGGCTTGATACTTGTTCCTCTGAGAACCCGGTAGTAAAGGGGCTTCTCCACTTCAGAGCCGGTCAGGGCAACGATCTTGGAAGCATCGTATATACCCTTTTCAAAGAGTCTTCCGATGGTGATCACATCCTGCGGGTACACATACCATATGATATCACCCGCATTGATGGGATCAATGTGGTTGATCTGTACACCCACATTACCGGCCGGATGCGGGCCCTTAAAATAATTGTGCTGAACCCCTTTTGCCCTGGTAAAAACCTCTGAGGGCGGGTATTCAGCATTCAGATTCAGGTGGATGGTGCCGTCGGTGAGTTGCGACAAGGCGTCAATACCTCTCTGGAAATTCTCCTGCTCACCCTTTACCATCACATCATGGTCGGGTGCCAGGGGAGCTGTATCAAAACCGGAAATGAAAATCGATTTGGGAACGTCTTTGGGGTTGGCTGAGACCGAATACGGCCTTTGTCTGATGAATGCCCACAAGCCGGATTTCACAAGCTTATCGGTCACCTGCTCCCGGGTCATGTCCCGGGGCTCTCCACGGCCATATTCCTCATATTCCATCTTTGAATCAGCTTCTACCACAACCTCCAGGATCTTACGTCGCTCTCCGCGGTTGACCGATACGACCTTTCCACTGACCGGCGAGGGAAACTGTACATCAGGCTGCAGCTTATTGAAAAACAAAGGGGATCCAGCCTTTACCCTATCCCCTTCTTTGGCCAGTAGTTTGGTCCGCATCCAATGGAAATCAATGGGCTTGACTCCATAATAACGGGCAGGCTCACCCTGGCGAACCACCTTTTCGGCTTCACCCATAAGGGGAATATCTAATCCTTTCTTAATCTTGTAAACCTTTGACATTGCTGGTAGTTTGTTAATATTGTAACAAATATAGTCATCTTTTGAAACTTCCCCAAGGGGGTCTTATAACAACAACAAATATCCCAAAAAAAATGTTTGGCTCAACTTCCCTGACTCATTCTCTCCAAAGCCTCCATGTCCAATATTATAATTTTTCCTTCCTGCTCCTGCACATAGCCATTTTTGATAAAATCCTGCATGGTCCGAACCACACTCATCATGGACATACCTGAAAATTCGGCCAAATCATTGCGCGAGAGTTTGCAGGGAAAGGCAGTGGTTGCGAAAACATCCCGGGACAGCTCAATGAGCGTATCCGAGAGCCTTCCTTTCATGGGCTTATGCGTCAGACTGAGCATCTTACTTCTCAAATGATGCGTTTCGCGATTGACAGTCTCGATGATTGAATTGGCAAATGATCCGTTTTCCCTCACCAGTTGCTCCAACACATCCCTGTCGATGGAACAGATGGACGAATGGGTCAGAGCAGCTACTGAAAATTGAAATGTATCGCGGGTATAGAGGTTGGAGAGTCCAACGAATGATCCTTGTGGCAAAACGCTGTATATAAGATTCGTATTGTCCTCAAGTTCTTTATATACCTTGACCAATCCCTCCTTAACGTAAAGCACATGGGTTACAAAAGACCCCTGTTTGGCAATGGTCTCACCTTTCTTGTAATGAATCTGTACCTTACTGTTGTTGGCAAATTCCAGCTCCTCCAGCTCCAGCTGCTTGAAACAACTGGATTTCTGCTCGCAATCCGTACATAAGACCTCAATCGGTGCCATGAATGATGGCTTTTATAAAAGTTAAACCCACCGGCAAATATAAATTTATTTATGGATTGACATATATCAATCTTAAAATAAATCTATATCTACCTATTTCCATCCTGAAGTCTCAAGTTTTTGTTTTGAACAATACCTCCCAAAATAAACGCTTTTGGTTATTTAATTCTAATTTTGTTATATCGATAACTTTATATATCTACAACAATAAATTTGTTAGCATGCAGGCCAAGAATGTATTCATCTCCTTCCTGATCGGTTTCATCTTCTGGATATTGCTCAACAACACGCTGGATCCACTGATTCTGGCTTTGGGAGCAGGGCTTTCGTTGATCCTGTCCCTGATATTCTGTTCCCGTTGTGATGTATTCTCCGAATTGAAGCTTACCCCCCAGGCATTGTTCTATACCTTGATGTACCTGGGTGTATTCTTTGTGGAACTGATTAAATCCAACCTGGATGTGGCCAGGAGGGTTGTCACTCCTTCTCTCCCAATCAATCCGGGGATTGTAGAAGTAAAAACCCGGTTGAAATCTAAAATGGGCCGAATGATTCTGGCCAATTCGATCACCCTCACGCCCGGTACCCTGACCATCGACATTATGGAGGATACCCTTTACATCCACTGGATCGATGTAAAAACCGAGGATACACAAGAAGCTACCGAACACATTGTACGCAAATTCGAAAAATACCTGGAGAAGATATATGGTTGAAACAATACTTACAATAGCATTGGGGATTATGCTTCTATCCATCATACTAAGCATCATCCGTTTCGTCAAGGGTCCCTGCTATACCGACCGGGTCATTGCCTTTGATGTGATGACCATTTCCTCGCTGGCCATCATTGCCGGGGTGGCTTATCTTTCAAACAGGATCATCTACCTGGACATCGCCATGGTATATGGTATCCTCAGTTTTCTTGGAGTACTGATTGTTGCACGTTATCTGGAAAAAGGATTTTAAACTATGAATCTACTTGCTATCATAGGGGCGGTCATCACCCTGGCAGGGAGCATCTTCCTGCTTCTTGGGTCCATTGGGCTTCTTAGAATGCCTGATTGTTACAACCGCATACAGGCCGGCACCAAAGCTTCCACTTTGGGGACCATTCTGTCTTTTGCAGGCATCCTGCTGATCATGCCAGGATGGTGGGGCAAACTGCTGATACTGATCATCTCGGTCTTCATCACCAACCCGGTTTCCTCACATGTGCTGGCACGGGCCTCTTACCGGATTCGGGTACCTCTGACCAAAGCCACCCTGCTGGATAAGTATCAGGAGGATGAAGAATATATTGCCGTTCACGAAAAAAAATCCGATAAAACATGATCATCAAAATCATCGCCCTCATACTGGCACTGGCCATCCTGCTGATGGCGATCATTGCTGTATACAACAAAAAACTGGTCGTGGCCATTGTTGCCGCCGGCGTGGTAAGCCTTTTTGCCTCGGTGTTGTATCTTTTGCTTTCGGCACCTGATGTAGCTATGACCGAGGCTGCTATAGGAAGCGGCCTGTCGACGGTCATCTTCTTTTATGTGCTGAACAAAATCCGTAAAAACAGAAAGGATCATGCTTAAAAAGATCTTTACAGCTGCCGTACTTGGGGTTTTTGCCCTTATCCTGGTCAACACCTACGGATTCATGGGCCCTGATCAGCAGCTCAATGAGGTAGCCACGCGCTATGCCGAGAAAGGCCCGGAAGAAGTAGGGGCAGCCAACCTGGTGACCGCCGTCATTGTCACCTACCGCGGTCTGGATACCCTGGGTGAAGTAACCATCCTTTTCCTGACCGCCTCCATCATTGGTTTCTTCCTGAAAACAAAAAAAGAAGACATACAGACACCGGTCAACATCCGTAAGACCAGTGAGATCCTGGAGACAGCCTCTAAAATCATCACTCCGATGATCTTTCTTCTCGGGGTATACGTATTTATCAACGGCCACCTCACCCCCGGCGGAGGCTTTCAGGGGGGAGCCATTGTGGCTTCCGGGCTGGTGCTGATGCTGCTGGCCAACCCCCTTAAAACGGTCAATCACAAAATCATCACGGTGGTGGAATCCCTCTCCGGCTTTTTCTTTGTTGTGCTCGGGGTGATGGGATTGCTGCTGGCCGGAGGATTTCTTGACAACACCTTTATTGCGCCGGGCCGCTTTGGAACCCTTTTCAGTGCAGGGGCCATCCCCGTCATCTACATCTTCATTGGCCTCAAGGTAGGCTCTGAACTATCGGGTATTGTAAGTAACATGCAGGAAACCCAGAAAGAAGAAATATAATGGAACAGATCAGTTTATCCCATATAGCGATCACTGCAGGTATATTGCTGATATTAACCGGCCTGTGGGGTATCTTGACACAAAAGAACATCATCAAGATGATCATCGGTTTTTCCCTTTTCGATACCGGCATCCACATCGTCATGGTAGGCGTGGGTTATCTCGAGGGAAAAACGGCTCCCAT
Organism: Bacteroidales bacterium; assembly: GCA_018334675.1. Classification (GTDB taxonomy): domain Bacteria; phylum Bacteroidota; class Bacteroidia; order Bacteroidales; family UBA12077; genus JAGXLC01. Next base: position 54,982 of record JAGXLL010000015.1, read on the forward strand.
TCTGGATGAAGCAGTTAAAGTAAAAGAAGCCGCTGGAGAAATAGTGGATCCACTGCCGCAGGCCATGGTACTGACAGCCATCGTGATCGGCATTGGCATTACGGCCCTTATGTTGGCTTATGCTTTAAGACTCTATCAAAAGAGGAAAACGCTCGATATTCAAAAATTCAATGATCTAAAATGGTAGAACCAATTTATATTGTCGCTTCAGGACTGGGAATTGCCTTTTTGCTGGGCCTGCTCAAGAAGACCGGAAAAAATATTTCGGGGGTGGTCATGTTGTTGACCCTGGCCTTCATGGCTTTTGTTTCGGGTCAGTGGCTGGTTTCGCTTCTATTTGAAGGCGGCACACCCCAATACACCTATACGGCTGGTTTCAGACCTCCCTTTTCCATCAATCTTCTGATGGGAAAGATGGAGGCTTTCTTCACTACACTGATCAATATCCTGGGTTTTTTGGGAGGCCTGTATCTGCTTGACCGCTTAAGAAAGCAGGGGGTAAACGCCATGATCGTGTATCTCCTGTTCTTTGTGGGATTGAATGTAGTTGTGATGACCCGCGACATCTTCAACCTTTTTGTCTTCCTGGAAGTCAGCAGCGTAGCCATTGTGGGCCTGGTATTGCTGGACCGTGAAACAAAGGCCATGACGGCTGGTTTCAAATATCTGATCGCTTCAGCTGTCATCTCAGGGCTGTTGCTGATCGGGATCATCTTCATATACCAATATGCCGGCTCCCTGTATATAGATGACATCATCGAGGCCAACCTCACGGCCGTAAAAGGCGGAATGGTGGCGGTATTCCTCATTCTGATCGCCCTGGCACTTGAGCTGAAACCCTTCCCTGCCAACGGGTGGGCACTCGACCTGTACCAGGGGGCTCATCCAGGACTGGCGGCGCTGGTGTCCGGTGGCTTTGCCTCGGCCATGATATTCGTGCTGCACAAGATACTACCCATAGCTGGCGGGGAATGGCAAAACATGGTAGCGACCCTGGGAGCCCTTACCTTTATTGGATCCAACCTGCTCGGGATCAAGCAAAGCAACGCCCGCCGTTTGCTGGGTTATTCCTCGGCCGGTCAAATCGGTTTGCTGATGATGATCGTGGGTCTTTCCCAGTACCTGGGGGATCAGCTCACCCTGATCGCCTACGGAATCGTGATAAGCCACTCACTGGCCAAGGCCGGTATGTTCTGGATGGCGGGCATAATTGAAAAAGACGGGCTCAGGGATTGGGCAATGTTGCGTAAAAAACCCTTTATGCTCGCTCTTTTCGGGACATTCATCTTTGCTTTGATCGGTTTTCCGCCCTTTCCTTCCTTTTTTGCCAAATGGGAACTGATCATGCAACTGTCTTCCGGGGCGGGTTTCGTCTGGGCAGGCATCATTCTGCTTGGATCCCTGCTGGAAGGGGTTTACCTGTTCCGGTGGCTGGGATATGCCATGAAGCTCGACCATCAACAGTTACCCAATTTCAGCCTTCCATGGCGTAAGATTCTTCCCGTGGGGATATCGGGTATCGCCCTTTTCGTGCTGGGCTATTTTGCCACGCCCATTGCCGGCGGGGCAGGCAGCATCCATTTTCTTCCGCTGGGCTTCATCGTTGTGATCTTTTTTATTGACTTCCTTCCTGCTAAAATCAAAAATATACTGGCCATAGCAGGCATGGCAACCTATGGCCTCATGATCATGCCCGGGTTCTATGAAAACGACGGCTTGCGCTTTTTCTTCTCGATCATATTCATTATAGGAGGCATCCTCACCCTGCTGCCCGGCTTCACCTACAGTGGAAAGAGGAAAGGCTTCTATCCTGCGGCTCTTTTGATGTATGCGGGACTGGGGCAATTGCTCACGGCCGAAACCATGGTGCAGTTCTTTTTTGCCTGGGAACTGATGACCATCGGATCCTATATACTGATCATCCGCGGCAAGCGATCCCTCCGGCACGGATACAGCTACATGCTCTTCTCGGTGGGCGGTGCCTACCTGATGCTTGCCGGTTTTGGTATTGCTTTTGCCAACAGCGGCATAGCAGGACTGGATGCCATGGGCCAGATCACCCAATGGGCTGGCTGGGCGGCTGTGCTCATAGCCATTGGTTTCATGACCAAGACCGCTACCCTGGGGCTACATATATGGCTACCAGGGGCCCACGCGGAAGCTGAGTCGGATGTATCTCCCATGGTATCGGCCATACTGCTTAAAGCAGGCGTATTTGGCCTGCTGCTGCTTTTCATCTCCATGGGAGCAGAAAGCGCCGGTAACCATACCTTGTTTTATGTGCTCGGGTGGCTGGGAGCCATTACTGCCCTGATCGCCAACCTGACTGCCGTCTTTCAGGAAGATGCCAAACGCCTGCTGGCCTATTCCAGCATCGGACAGCTCGGATACATCCTCTTCGCCTTTGCCATCATGACCCACGTAGGATGGCTGGCCGGCTTCACCTATACCATCAACCACTTCATGTACA
>JAGXLL010000128.1 GCA_018334675.1 Bacteroidales bacterium
CGTTTTAAACAAACCATCGATTACAACAGCCAGAACCGGAAGATCAAGGAGCAACGGTACAATGGCAGCGAACACCATGTAATTGATTACCAATACAATGATCAGGGCAAGCGTTCCCGGATCATCAAAACCGATCTGGATGGCAACCTGATCCAGAGACGCATCTTCTCGTACGAGGGCAATGTAGCCAGGATAAGGGTCCTGAATGCGGAAGGCAAGCTCCTCTCCCGCATTGTCAATAAATATGATAACCGCGGCAACCTGATCCGGTACACCGAGTATAACCCCGAGGGAGAACGGTTAAAAAGAATATCATACGAATTCAACCAGAACAACCTGAAAACCGATGAGATCAAATACCAAAAAGGGAATTTTATATACCATAAAACCTATAAGTACAACAGCAACAACAACCTGATAGAGATACACAAAGAACAACCCAAAGATGAGGTGCATACCTCCAAGATCTTTGAATATACGCCGGATGGAAGACTCAGCAAGGAGTTATGGTATGATTCGATGGCTGATAAATATTCCCACAAGAAATATTTTTACAATGAAAAGGGCATTGTAGAAAAAGCTGAGGTCTACTATGCCCTTTACGATTATAAGGTACTTTACCGATACCAATATTCATTTTTCTGATCTTTTGTCTATAGCGGTGGCTATGTCGGCCGCCTGCTTGATGCGGTCGGCCATGCCGATGCCATCGCGCAGATTACCTGCAATGATCAGGCCCCTGTAACGATTCTCTATTTTCCGGATGGTTTCGAAGCGCTGCTTGCTTTCCTTACCGTATTGAGGAATGGCATGTTCATAACGTGTTATATTCAGCAGGTCGGGGTCGAATACCGGCAGGTCGAACATTTCTTTCAATTCTTTTGCCATGACATCGGTAAGCTGGTCATCCGGCAGGTGGTACATATCTTCTCTCCTAACCCCGCCCATGAATACCGAGAGCAGCTCGCCATCAGAGGGGGCGCGTTCCGGCAGGAAAGCCGACATGAACAGGGCACCCAGTATGTCGCGTTGTTCGACAAAGGGAACCAGCCCGCCGAATCCTTTAAGTTGGGGTCCCTGCCACCTTTTGAAACCAACGGCAGCATGGACTACCCGGGCATATTTGAGGTTGGAAAGATGATGCATCTCCTCCTCTCCCAGGAAATGCATGATCCGGGGAAGCTCGAAGGCTCCGGCCGTGCTGACAACCCAACCGGCTTCCACATGATGCTCATTGCCCTGTTGTAGGTAGTGTACCTCAAAATGTTTGTCGGCCGGGGTAACGTGACTTTCTTCCACACCAAAGCGGAAGTTGCCCGGGCCGGCCGACTGATAAAGGCCATGCACCAGGTTATATAGTCCTCCCTTCATGGAAAAGACGTCCTTGGTGGCTTTGCTTTCCATCTCGCTTTTCCTCTCGAATTTCTTCCGGATGGCTCCTCCGATGAAGCTGCCGTAATCCTGTTCCAGATTATAGAGTTTGGGTAAGGCATAAGCGGGAACGATGGCCGCAGGATCACCCGCATATACACCAAGGATGAAAGGATCTACCGCATAATTGAGGAAAGAGCGGCCCAACCTCCTTTGAACCATTTTGTCGAGGGTCTCCCCGGGGTCCTTGCCGGGCTTGCGAAAGGGCTCCGCCAGTATGCGCAGCTTGTCTTTCTTGCTGAACAACGGGGTTTGAATGCCTGCCAACAACCCGGAAGGCAGCTCTTCCCAACGGTCTTTTTTCCAGATGTAGCGTCTTTTTACTGAGTCATCGGGTATCATCGGCTCACACCAGGGTTTGAGATCTTCAAACAGCTCGGCTACCTCCCCGTGTTTGACGATGCCGGTGTTGGGGCCCTCTTCAAATATGAAGCCGTCTTTGCTGCGGGTATGTATGACTCCTCCCGGCTTTTCTTTTTTCTCCAGTACCAGTACACGCATTCCGCTGTCTTTCAGGTAGTGTGCCAAACTGAGTCCGGTAAGACCGGCACCCAGTATGACCACATCGTATCGTTGTGTTTGCATATTCAAATGGTTTTTGAGTATCCTTTTGGGTGTTGAGACATCAGGGGATCAAACTTCATGGCTATGTTGCGGATCAGGAAAAAGCCCCGGGGGGTGACTGCTACCTTCTCGGCGCTGTGCTCTACCAGGCCATCCCGGGCAAATTCTTCAAGCTTGTCGGGATCGTATTCCACGATTTCCCTGACCCTGTCAGCATCCAGGTTAAAATCACGGGCCACGGCATCAAAGTCCAGATAGTGGTTGCACATGATCTCGTTGAGCACACGCCGCCGTACCTTTTCATTTTCCGAAAGTCGGTAACCCCTTAGTACAGGCAATTCATCTTTTTCCAGCGAGTCCATGTACGCATCCAGCGAGCGGGTGTTTTGGCTGTATCCACCTGAAAGCTGACTGATGCCGGTGGCACCGAAGGCATAGACCTGACCGGTTTTCTCGCGGGTGGTATATCCCTGAAAATTGCGGTGCAGGTTTTTGTTTCTCAGGGCTTGTGCCAGCTCATCGTCAGGTTTGGCATAATGATCCATGCCAATGGGCATGTATCCGTTTTGGGTGATCAGCTCAAAGGCCGATTCCAGCATGGTGAGCTTTTCATTGGCATCGGGAAGGCGATAGACCTCCAGCTTTTTTTGGTGTTCCTTGAACCAGGGAACATGGGCATAGGAAAAGGTGACGATGCGCTCGGGTGCTATCTCCAGGGCCTGCCGGATGCTTGCCAGATGGTCCTCGAGGGTTTGCCCGGGCAGACCGTAGACAAAATCGAAGTTGACCCCTTCGAATCCACTCTTCCTGGCAGTGCGGTAAAGGTCTTCAAGGGGATATTTCTGGGGCCGGCGGTTGAGCTTTTTAAGAAGCTCCGGGTTCCTATCCTGGACGCCCAGGCTCATGCGGTTAAAGCCCATTCCCGCAAGGCTTACAACATCCTTCAGGCCGAGATAGGCCGGGCTGCACTCCATGGCGATCTCAGGGTTTTTTGAAAGGCGGAAAAGTTCACGGATCAGATCCATCACTTCACCTATGTAATGGAACGGCAGGGAATTGGGGGTGCCACCACCCCAGTGAACCTGTGTCAGCGGCCGGGAAAGGTCGAGGTGTGTGGCCACCAGCCGGATCTCTCTCTTCAGGGCATTGATGTAACGCCTCAACTGCTGCCGGCTTCTCATCAAACTGGTGTTGCACCCGCAGAAATAGCATATCTGTGGACAGAAGGGTATATGGATATACAGGGAGATGCTATCCGGCTCCTGGTGGTTGGATGCTTTTAGCAATGCGATATAATCCTCGGAGGTGAAAGATTCGGTGAAATGGTTGGCGGGCGGATAACTGGTATACCTGGGTCCCGGTTGGTTGTACTTTTTGATCAGCTCTTTGTCGATATACATGCTCTGGTGTGTTAAGCTCTTTTTTTCCATAACGCGACATTTTCCTGCTGTATTTGTTCGGGGTCATGATACAGGGCGCCTATGCTGAGGGTGACGATCAAACCCAGAGCAGCCTCTGTATAAAATAATCCGGTGTATCCGATCCAGTCGCCGATGCGCCCGCTGGCGATTACGATCAGCAGGCTGCTCAGATGGGTCAGCACGATCTGAATGGTGTAGTCGGTGCCTTCACGACCTTTGCGCACGGTGTTCATTGAGATGGTGAAGACTGCCACGGAGGCCATGCCATAGGCGCTCCAAACCAGTGCAATACCGGTATAGATCCATGCCACATGCTGGTTAAAAGTGGCAATCAGGGCCATGGTCAGTGCTCCGGTAAAGCCGTAGAGGGCAAATATCCTCAGACTTCGTTTGTTGCCCAACCTCTTGATGAGGTAACCCCCTAAAAAAGCACTGCCTGCGCCGAAGGCCGTGCCAACGATGCCGGTCATGAAGGCGATCTGCTGTATGGTGTAATCCAAATCCACCAGATAAGGCTTGAGCATGGCCAGTATGCCAATGAAGCCGGAATAAAAGATCACCAGCAATACCACCCGCCGGCCAATACGCGGGATGCGGAAGAATCCCCAAATATCGGCGAAGTGGATGCGGTTCCTCCGGGGTTTTTCGGTTACCGGCTCCCGGGCTTGCCGGTAGCGGATGATGGGTATCAGCGCCACCAAAACGATCACGGCCAAAACCAGCATCAGGTACTGCCACCCGATCAGGGTATAGAGGAAAAGCAGTACCCCGCTGCCAAAGAGGGTTCCCAGAAAATTGCCCGACGACTGCATGCTGTTGCCCATTCCCCGTTCTTTCTTCCTGAGTATGCGCACGGCGAATGCATCGGAAGCGATATCCTGTGTGGCCGAGAGCACAAAAGCCACCACCATGAGCATGATGATGGTGGTGAAGCGGGTCTGCAGACTGAAAAATCCGATGGCCACGATCACTACCGCATAGAACACCTCGGAGGCGATGATCCATTTGCGGTAGTGCATGTTGTCGCGGGCATTGTGATCGACGATGGGACCCCAGAGAAATTTGATGATCCAGGGAATCTTGATTAGCTGAAGCAATCCGATGTTGGAGAGCGAGTAGCTTTCCATCCGCATGATCACAGGCAGCACGGTGGAGAAGAAACTCATCGGAATGCTCTGGGCCAGGTACAGGCTTAATAGTATGCTGTATTTCTGCAGGGGCTTCATCGC
>JAGXLL010000129.1 GCA_018334675.1 Bacteroidales bacterium
AAAAATGTTGAGCGTCTTCGCAATACAGGCCCTTGTTTTTTAATTCAATCCAAATAAAAAGATAGAAAAAGGCAGGATTTTCCCTGCCTTTCGGTGGTTTCTCCCCGGATGTCTTCTTCGGTGCGGTGTTTGAGGAAGCTCTGGTCGGCGCTGAGAGATGCTTCAAGTCGTCAAAAATCCTCCATCCCGGTGTTGACCCTTACCTCTTTCACCTCTCTTACCCTTTCCATCTGGTCCTCTTTCAAAGCTTGTCTGGCCTCTTTCATCCTTTCACCCATCATTTGTTCGGCCATCTTTCTCTGTTGTTCGGGCATCTCCTCCAGCTGTTCCTCAACTTCTTTGACAGACTTCTTTGCTTCCTGGCGCTCTTCTTCCGTCATGGCCAGGCCTGAAATGGTGACTTTCGTCTCGTAGGGGATCATCATGCCTTTGACATCGCGAAAATCCCGGTTCCGGATCACAGGATGAACCTCCCGTACCTGCCCTTCTCCGTCGGTAAATGGAACAGAATATTCCATTTGCCGGACCACCCAATCTTCCGGATCAATATACAAGTAGATATCCCTTAAGGCATTATCCGGCTCGGGAGTTTCCATGATCCCTTCCAGCTTATCGATATAAACCACATGAACCGGATGACCGTTCACCTCTTCTTTGCCCTTATAAATGGCTTTGTTTTTCGCTTCGGAACGAAATCCTCTATCAAAAAGGCCCGACCTCGATACGGTTGAAGTGGATTTTGCATTTCCTGTGGCATCAGATTCCGTGCGTGTTTTGAAATAAGGATGACCCTCGTCATCCGTCTTCTTTTTGTTGTAAATGGTGTGATTCTCTTTCACCATCACAAAATCCTCAATATCCTGAATGGAGGCTTCATAATTTTCCTGCCATTGTTCAAGGATTTTCTTCGCTTCCGGATCGGCATCCTGGGAAAGGGAAAGTGCCGGTAAAAGAAGCATTAAAAGGGAAAAAACGAATGTGGATTTAAAGATCGTGGATGTTTTGAACATAAACATAGTGTTTCCTCCTATACTTTATATGATGCAAAATAATGTATCTCCTTACATGCAGTGAAGGGGGCATGGAAAAAACCGGAGTTGATCAGACCGGCCGATCAATCCCTCTTTTGAACTACCTGTTCATACTTTTCCTTCAATTGTTTCAGCACCTCTTCCTCTTCCGGTTCTGCATGTGTAGGTGCCCGATGCTGAACCGTTGCTTTGGGGAAGGTATACTTGGGCATACCCACCTCAGGCAGGCTTTCTTCCTCCACCGCATTTACATAACCATTGCCATAATCCCCTTTTACATTGGGCGTTGCACCGGAGACCATTTGGACCCCGTTGGCTACATCCAAATAAAATACCAGGACGGCTGAGGCCTCAACATTGCCATCATTATCCACATCCGCGTTGGTCCAGGTCTTGCTTGTATCAATGGAATGATGGTTTGCTTCGGTATAAACTTCCTGCCATTGCTGGTTCCAGAAAGTTGAGGGGGTAAGCATGGCATAATCCGGACCGCTGTCCCATTCCAGCCTGAAAGAATCGGCTTCCGGAACGATAACCTCATCCTTATTGCCAAACAATGAAGAATCATTGCAGGTGGCCTGCTCCAATACAGGCATCTCAATTGTCCCTGTGGTAGAGGAATCCCCAATGGAAACGCTATAATTCAGCGTTTTGCTGTAGGGGATGGTTTCATAAAGCATTAAATACAAATCGCCCAATCTAAAATGCCTGAAAGTGGTGTCATTAATGGTCAACTCAGGAAGCTCCGACAGATTATCGGTTAAAAACCTCACGTAGATTTCTTTCTCTTCAGAAGAGTAATCCTCTCCTTCATCATAAGTACTTCTGTCATATTTAAACCGTAAAAGGAAAATGGTTTTCCCCCGGGTATAAACCGTATCACTGGTGACCACGGTGTCGGTTGATGAAACATCTTCGCCCTCCTCTTCACACGAAGTAAAGAAAACAAGGGCAATACCTGTGAAAAGAATTAAAATCACCAAAAGATCTCTCCATTTCATATGCACAAGATTTATCAATACACAAACAACATCCTGTTTTATAACAACATGCACCTTTCCCATTTCCTTATCTGCAATATAAAGATTGTGCATTAAAATATCAAGCCCCATCCAGGCTTATTGGCCTTATAACCAAAGCCTTAAAACACCGATTGAGGGGCATTCGGTGCCGGTAATCCTCCATTTTGAAAAAATTCATGCTTTAGGGTCAGGGATCAATATGCAGGAATGGCATTCAGTTGCTTCCGGAATATTCATCCAGCCATTTCTCTGCTTCAGGTACGACAAAGGCCATTGCCTTCATCCCATTATTGACCATTGTTGGAAGAACAGATGCCGCATATTCGGGGTCTTGGGAATTCACGACACTTTGATTCAGTGCATCGGAGAGAACGGTGGTTACATTGTTTTTCTTTACAGGTTAAAGCGTTACACTGGCATAATATTGAAAAACAAAATCTTACTGAAACATGGCTTTAAAAAACCATCAAGCCTCCAGAGACATATCCCCTGCATTGTAGGTCATGATGACATCCCCTGGCAAGTCCACGATCTCTTTCATAAAGGTTAACAATACCCCGCCGGGATCTTCATCTGCCGGTTCAAAACCGGCAAACAGCACTGCTGAGGGTCGCATGGCAGCCCGAACGGCCTTCAACGAGTCTTCTGTGGGCAGTATTACAATTTCAGCCTCTATCCGGCCTACTGTAAGCATCTCCTGCATCTCCTTTTTTAAACTTTCTGTATCGCCTTTTAGTGCCACAGGCCTCAGGATCCTTAAAGGGCAGTCGCGCCATGCCCGGTTTCTTTTCAGCAGATAACCCAAGAGAAGCATCATTGGGCCGTTCTTTGCATCGGTCCACCATATATTGATTGCTCCTGACGGAGGGTTCCAGTTTTCTTCTTTATGGTGGCTGTGTAAAATAAGGCAACTGTATTCCATCTTTTTGGCAAGGCTGAGGATGGTGGAAAATGTTTTCTGTTTCTCCGGGTCATTGCTCCATCCAAGCAGTAAGGTGTTGGGCCGGATCCCTCCAATGCCATGCGATTGCAAAAGGGCTTTCAGCCCGTCGGCAAAGTTCTCGTCAACGACCACCACGGGAAAAGCCGGCAGATTTTTTTCACGAATAAAGTTGCGCATCAGCTTTTCAGCTTCTACGCGCCGGTGGTTCAAGTTTTCCAGCTCGCCGCCTATGATCTGGGCAAGAGAGACGACACCCCTGCCTGCCGACAGCAGCCTGGCATAACGGACCAAATGCATCCGGCTTCCGGCAATACCGCTGAGGGTAAGAATAGAAGGCCGCCAGTTTTTGGGGTGGTAGCTCTCCTTTTCCAGGCGGAGAAGTGCTTTTCTTGCCTGCTGATAGGCAATACCGCTGTTTACATCACCCCATTGCACAATCAACTCAGCCCGGGCGATAAGGAAAAACAATCCGGCAGCCAATACAATGGCTACCAATGCCCAAAGCCAGCTGATCAAAAACATAATGCACAAGCTTCCAACTGCGCCAATCAGGGAAACGGACCAGTGGTTATATTTGAACGTAGGCCTGAAACTGGGATTCCCGGATATGCCTTCAGAAAAACTGGCCAGGTTGATCGTGCCGTAGGTCAGCAGAAAAAACATGGTGATGATAGGGGCTATGGTATCCAAATCACCTGCCATAACACCAAGTTGCGCCAGAACAAAGGTAATCACTATGGCACGGCGCGGCTCATTAGAGCTTCCGCTTCCACGAGAGAAGTACTTCAGGCGTTTGAAAACATTATCCTTTCCAAAAGCCTGAAGAATGCGCGGTGCCCCCATCATGCTACCCAATGCCGAGGACAAAGTGGAAGCAATCACACCTCCATAAATCAGCGGACCATACCAGGCTTTCTCATGCATGACCATGATGTCGCCAATCAGGTTCTCGCGGGAACTGCTGGCTGCCATTAATACCGCAATACCACCATAGACTAAAAATGTAAAACCGATGGCAGCGAAGGTTCCTTTCGGAATCGACCGTTCAGGGCTCTTCAAATCGCCCGACATGTTTACTCCCGCCATGATACCCGTTACAGCAGGGAAGAAAAGGGCAAAAATGGTGAAGAAAGAATGGCCGGCTGTCCATTGGGGCTGTAGGTTCCTGCTAAGCAACTCCGGTGAGGATTGCTCCCAGGCCCCAACCACATAAGAGCCGATGCCCAGAAGCACAAGGGCCAGAATAAAATATTGAACCCGTATCGTCCAGCCTGCACCGATATATACAAATATAAAAACAACAATATTGGTTAAGGTTGCTATCATGGTGAAGGAGTAATCCACCTCAGGGAACGCAATAAGCAAGGCCTCGGTGAAACCTACCACATACATGGCTACGGACAAAGCCAGGGCTATATAGAAAAATACGGCAATCACCCCGCCGAACTCTACCCCAATGCTGCGACTGATCAGGTAATAGGAACCGCCGCCTTTGACCTGCATATTGGTGGAAGTGGATGACAGCGACAAAGCGGTAATGAATGTAAATAGTTTGGCCAGAAGCAGGATCATCAATGCACCCCAAAGACCGGCATTGCCTACTACAACATCATATCGGAGAAACAGGAT
>JAGXLL010000016.1 GCA_018334675.1 Bacteroidales bacterium
GAACTGCTCCGGATTCTAACCGGATTCCCTTTTAAAAAGGCCAATCGGCGGATTGGCCTTTCACCAAAAACCGTTGCAAATGTATGTTAATTATTTCATCCTTCCAAGGCTTTTATCTGGTAAATTAAATTTTCTATAGAACCCGTTTCAATGCCTTCTCCATTTGAGGTACGTATCAGGTAATTCATCGAGCCGTTCCTGCGAACCTCTATGCTCAGGCTGGCCTCCGGTGCTTCGGTATATCCGTTCCTTCTTAAAGCATTGAGCACCCAGTTGTATTCGAGACCTTTTCCGACCACCTTTACTTTTTTGGCTTGTGGGTTGGTGATCTTAAAAGTACCCGAGAGGTTGTCGAAACGGATGCCTTTGCGCTCGAAGAATTGTTTGAACTGGCCGGCCAGGATCAGGTCTTCCGGGCTGCCGGAGCGCACCTGGTTGTTTGTGCCTAACAGCCATATCTTATCGGCAAAACGCAGGGCCTGTTCCAGGTCATGGGTAGACAGGAGCACCGCTTTTTGCATCCCGCCCGAGAGGCTGTGCAGCAGTTGCATGATCTCTATCCTGCTGGGCAGGTCCAGGTAGGCAGTGGGTTCATCCAGGAGGATAATAGGCGTTTCCTGAGCCAATGCCTTAGCAATCATTGCTTTTTGCCGTTCACCGTCGCTGAGTTCATTGACCAGGCGTTGCTTCATGGCTAACATCCCCACCGACTCGATGGCGTGGTATACTTTCCTGAGGTCCTGCCGGGTAAGGTTTCCAAAAAAGCCTGTATAGGGATGCCTCCCCATGGAGACCAACTCAAAGACGGTCATATTGCCCGCATGGGTTCTATCGGTAAGTACCACGCTCACCAGTTTGGCCAGGTCCCGTTCTCTGAAGTGTTGAATATACTGGTTATCCAGCAATATACTGCCCTGAAGAGCCTTCTGGAAACCGGCGAAGGTCTTGATAAGAGTGGATTTGCCGGATCCGTTGGGTCCCAGCAGGCAGGTAAATTCTCCTGGCATCAGCCTGACATTCAAGCTGGAATGTACGACCATCTGCTTTTTGCCTTTGCCGTGGTAACCAATGGTTAGGTCCTTTGTATAAAGCAGGTGTTGGTTCATAGTTTGATGATTGAGGTTAAACACTTAACTTTAGTCTCCTTTGCCGCAATATGACAGAAATCACGATGGGTGCTCCGAAGATGGAAGTAACCACGTTGATGGGCAGGGCACTTTCGAATCCGGGCAAACGTGCGATGAAATTGCAGATCAGGGCCAGCAGAATGCCCGTGAGGATGACCCCGGGCAGGAGTATGCTGTGGTTTGAGGTCTTGAAGACCATTTTGGTTATATGAGGCACGGCCAGGCCCAGAAAAACGATGGGGCCGCAAAACGCAGTAATCACCGCAGTCAGGATCCCGGTGGTGAGGATGATAAAAAAGCGGGTGCGGTGGACGTTCAATCCCAGGTTGGCGGCATAGTTTTCGCCCAGCAACAGGATGTTTAAAGGCTTCATCAGCAGGAAGGAAAGTGCCATACCCAGCACCACCACAGGGATGAAGATTTCCAGCTGGGGCCAGGCTACATTGGAGAAACTCCCCAGGCCCCACATGGCATATGAGTGAAGGTGTTCCGAGGTACTGTAATATTTGAGGATATCCACCAGGGCTGATGTGATGTAACTGATCATAATGCCCAGGATCAGAAGCATGGCATTGTCTTTGATCTTCCGGGCAAAGAAAAGGATTAGAAACAAGGTAGCCACCGCACCTGCGATGGCCATGAGTATGGTGGCCATATTGCCAAAGAGGTTGATGCTGGTGATGGCAGAAAAATGCAGCTGTCCGATGAACATCATGATGAAAGCCACTCCCAGGCTGGCCCCGGAACTGATGCCCAATATGGAAGGACCAGCCAGGGGATTGCGAAAGAGGGTCTGCATCATCAATCCTCCTACAGCCAGCCCGCCACCGGCCAGGGTAGCTGTAACCGCCTGAGGGAGCCTGGATTTTAATATGATCGTCGCCCAGGTATCGGTCTGATCCGATGAACTGCCAGCCAATATAGCTATTACCCTGTCAAATGGGATGCTGACCGACCCGTAGGCTATATTGAGCAGGAACATCAGTGCGATGCCACCTGTGAAAAGCATCAGCAAGCCGATTCTGTTGGATGATATGCGGCGTATATCTGCTTTCATTTCCGTTTCCTCAATATTTCGTAGTATTTGTTCCGGTGGTCCGGTAACAGGTCCGGATGCAGGATGCTGATCAGGTCGGCCAGGATGGCATCGGGCTCCAGGACTCCCTCTTCATAATAGGGTTGGGTTTGGGTGTTGCAAAAGATGATGTTCCTCTGATTGAAAGCTTCAAACTCTTTATAATGAATGTTCTCTGAACTTAGCTGCGAGTAGCTGTAACGGCCATCGTAATTTTCGATGATGCACCAGTAATCGGCATCTTTGGCCTGGTAGAAAACAGATTCAAAATCCAGTGGCAGCGATCCCGATTCATTGTTTTCCCTCCAAAGGTAGTGAGCTCCGGCATCCTTGAAAAAGCGGGCCATATAACTCTTTCCTCCCGGCACATACCATACTTGACCGATTTTTTTTCCTGAAAAGATGGTGGGATGATGTTTCTTCTGTTTGGTCAGCCTGCTAAGATGTTGATAGTGACTGGCGATGCTGTCGAAAAGCCGGTCTGCTTGTTTTTCGCGGTTAAAGAAATAGGATATGAATTTGACCCATTCGGCCCTGGCCAGCGGGGTGGTCTCCATATAGCTGGAGTTGACTGCAACGGGGATACCAACATCCTTCACCTTTTTGTATTTGTTGTCCTTGAAGGGGGCAACAAATAAGATATTGGGATTCACCTGCAGAAGCTTTTCCACATTGATATTGTGGGATGGTCCGAATTCCCTGATTTTTCCCTTGGTGATGGACTGCCGCACCTGTTGGTTCTTGACATACTTTTTTTGTGATACGCCCTCAATGAAGGACAAAAGACCCAGTGCATTGAAAAATCCTATATGGGTGGTCTGGGATAACGCCACCCTTTTTAAAGGTGTCCGGACAACCTGTCCTTCAGGCAACGTGGTGTCGGGTGTGATGCCCCGGGGTATAAGCAAATAGGTGCGGAGCAGCCGGGTGGTGTCAAAGGGATTCTTTAGGCGAACAACCTTGGCTTGTTGTTTATATTCTATAGAAAATAATTTAGCATACCGCGGATAGCTTTTGTGGGGGAACCGGTTTGGTGTTTGCCGGGGGGCAGCAGGACCGGATTGTTCATTTTCAGATGATTGCTTGTTGCTGCACCCGAAGAAAGCTGTAAGCAGAACGGTAAGAAGGAAAAGATGGCAATATTGAAGTAGTTTCATTTTGGTAGCGCTTTTAATCCCGAAAGCATTGATTGTGATTCGGCAGGTTTTCTGGCTTTCCCGGTCCCTGATGGCCTTCCCGTCTACCGCCTGTGGCGGGATAAACAGTGGCAGGAGTGGTTCAGGGAGGAAATCCCGCTCAGGGCGGGATCGGGATTACAGCTGCGGGTACAGCTCCGGACTTTCCCGCTAAAGCGGGAGGACACCGGATTCCCTATTAAACCCGTTAGGGTACCTCGTCTGTTACAAAAGTAATCATTATATTTGATAATAAAAATAATTGCAGGGTTCACTAAGGGATCTTTTTTGTATAATATTTCGTATTCCAATAACTTCAGTCCTGGATTGCAACACTCCCTCCTTGTAGTTTTATTGATCTGGTTACCAATTGAAAGAATCCTTTGTGATTATATTTGAATGAATTTTGAACAATACTTTCCATGCCTTTTATCTTTAAAAAATGATTAAAATCAGGTTGCTTGTAAGCCATTTAATTTTAGTGCTATAAGATTTAAGTTCGCTGATGTGCAAAGCAAATTCACAGATTCATCAGGCAATAATTTTGATCTTATCAATTTATTGATGATATTTGCAACTGGTTAATTTTGATTGTCGAATTAGATTGTTGAAAAATAGAGGCTTATATTTTTCATAAAAAATATTCTATAGAAAATAATCAGCCGTGAAAAACCACAACCCGATGCTTTACTTACCCAACGCCAGACAGACCAATTTTAACCATAAGCATCCTATAGAAGTAATTTAACCTATATAACAATACCACATTTGGTTGGGGGATCAAATTCAAAAAAAATTTGTATTGAATATATTGTGTTTATAATAAACTAAAGGAGGAATTATGAGTATGGATCTTAGTAAAATTTCCGAAAAACTAATTTCGGGTGATGTAGAAGGGCTGAAGCAAATGACAGAAGAGACTCTTCAGACGGACGTTAATCCCGGTGACATTCTCAATCAGGGTTTATTGCCCGGAATGGATACCGTTGGACAAAGATGGAAAGATGGTGATATGTTCATGCCTGAAGTTTTGCGTTGTGCCAAAGCCATGAGCGGCGCCATGGATATTTTGCGTCCCCAACTGGCCGAAGGTGATTTGGGCAATGCAGGAACGATGATTATCGGTACGGTAGCCGGCGACCTTCATGACATTGGAAAAGATTTAGCTGCCATGATGTTTGAAGGAGCAGGATACCAGGTCATCAATATAGGCATTGATCAGCCCAATGAAAACTTTGTTAAAGCTGTCAAAGAGCATAAGCCCAGCTTGCTGGGCATGTCGGCCCTGCTAACCACCACCATGCCCCGGATGGGTGAGGTGATCAACTCCCTTAAAGAGTCCGGTATTCGTGACCAGGTAGCTGTGATTATCGGGGGTGCACCGGTAACGGAAGAATTTGCCGAAGAGATCGGAGCAGATCTCTACGCACCCAATGCTGGCAGTGCCGTGGATATTGCCAAGGAACACTTTGAGAAAAAATCTACCTGATACCGGCCTCCATCATAGGCCGGTGCCAGCTATGCCCTTTACATTAAGGGGTATGCCATCGGGGTATTCAGATTATGAACCCAGTAGAGGTTCCCAGCGGAGATGTTGACCGGGTTTTTGAAACAATATCCCGAAACTATCTGCAACAGCCTCCAGTGTGAGACTTGTTACCTGAGGGAACCTCATTTTCAACAAAAAAATATCGTTTTATGAAAATGAACCAAACCATTAATAGATCCACCCGTTTTCGGGTGCTTTCCGAAGACCAGATCGAACAGATCTTCTATTCGGCTTTGGAAGTACTGGAGCGTACCGGTGGAAACATCTATCATGAGGGTGCCCTGGAGCTGTTTAAGAACAGCAATGCGGTTGTCAATGGCAACAATGTACGCATACCCACCACCATGGTAGAGGAAGCACTGAATTTTTATCCCCGGAAGATCACCCTTAAAGGGCGAAGCGGCAAACGTTCTCTGCATCTGCAGAAGGACACCGTTACCTTTGGTACCGGGTCGGACCTCCCCTTCACCCATGACCGGGAGACGGGTAAAAGAAGAAGGACGCAGTACAAAGATGTAAAAGATGCGGGAAGGCTGGTCGATGCCCTTTCCAATTATGATTTTTTCATGTCGCACGGCATCGTCGGCGACGCTCCTAATCCTCAAACATACGACCGGCATCAGTTTATGGCCATGCTGGAGGGTTGTACCAAACCCATGGTATTAACAAGCGTGGATGGAGAAGGCCTGGAGGATCTTTGGAGGATGGGTTGTTTGATACAGGGCGGCGAAGAAGAGTTCAGGCTCAATCCTTTGTTTGTGGCTTATATTGAACCCATCTCGCCCCTGAAGAACGATCGTTCCGCCGTCGAGAAGCTGCTTTTCGCCGCGGAGAAGAAGATACCCGCCATGTATACTCCATGTCCCAGCTCCGGAGCCACCGCTCCTGCTACCATAGCGGGTATGCTGGTTCAGTCGCTGGCAGAAACCTTGCTGGCCACCGTACTGTGCCACCTGAAGAATCCGGGTATGCCTCTGATTATGGGAGGTGTTACTACCCTGCTTGACATGAAGATGTCTACCTATTCCTACGGGGCCCCGGAATTGTCCCTGGCTTCAGCCGCCAATACCGATATTTCCAAGTGGCTCAACCTGTTGATGTTCTCCACCGGCGGGTGTACCGATGCGAAGGTGCTGGATGAACAGGCAGCTGCCGAACAGATGATGAACCTTTTCTACTCCTATCTCTCGGGGGCCAACCTGATCCATGATGTGGGATATATTGATCATGGCACCAATGCTTCACTGGAGAGTCTCGTGCTTAACCAGGAGATGATGGGCATGGTCAGGCAGTTTGGCAAAGGCATCAATACCGATGATGATCACCTGGCCTTAAGTCTGATTGAAAAACAAGGTCCGGGTGGAGAATACGTCACCACCGACCATACCTTTGAATACTGGAAAGAGTGGTATATGCCTGAATTGCAGGACAGAAGCGACTACGAGACCTGGAAGAAGAATGGTTCCAAAACCATGTCGGATCGCGTGAGGGAAAAGACCCAGGATCTGCTCGATAATTATCAACCTGAGCCCATCGATGAGAACCTGAATAAAGAACTCCATAAGATCGTGGATGATGCCGACAAACGTCATGCCTAATACATGGCGATCAACGAATGTTAAAAAGGATCGATTATGATAAATAACAGAACCAATTATACCATACAGGAAAGTCCTCATTTTGAAATTTTCTCGGAGGATCAGAAGGAGCAAATCTTCAATGGAATGATGCGGACTTTGCAATATACGGGGGCCAACGTCCATCACGAAGGAGCCCGTGAAGTTTTCAAGAAGGCGGGTTGTAAGATTGATGGCATTCGGGTTTATTTTCCCCCGGAGGTCATTCTGAAGGCCCTCTCCACCGTACCTCCTGTCACAGAGGTCTTTCCCTGGGACGGCGATGAAAGCAAAAAGATTGTAGTGGAGAAGAAACGCAGCTATTTCGGACCGGGTCCCACCCCTCCCAACTTCATCGATACTGAGACCCTGGAGCGCAGGCCTTACCTGAGAAAGGATGCTTCGCTGGTGGCTCGCGTATGTGATGCCTTACCCAATATGGGGTATGTCCAGTCGCTGGGATCCATAAGTGATGTGACCAACGGTTTGGCTGATGTATATGAATTTGCCGATATGGTGCGCAACACCACCACTCCCATCATGAGCTGGTCGTTCACCCGGGAGGGATGTCGCGACATCCACCGCATGGGTATTGCCATGGCCGGAGGGGAGGAGGCCTTTCGGGCCCGACCCAATTACATTTTCTACGGTGAGCCCATTTCACCCCTGGTGAGTGATTTCCACGCGATCGATAAATGCATTTATTGCGCAGAAAACCGTATTCCGCAGGTTTACAGCCCCTGTGCCATTGGTGGTGGCACGGTACCGGCCACACATGCCGGCCAGCTGGTGGTAGCTCTTTCCGAATCCATGGTAGGGGTCATCGCCGCCCAGCTGATCAATCCCGGTACTTGCGTTATCATCGGCGGTGTACAGTCTATCCTCGACATGCGCTTTTCCATCTATTCCTATGGTGCACCCGAGCTGAGCCTGCTGAGTGCTGCCCTGACCGAAGTGGTACATTATTGCGGGCTGCCCATGTATTCCACCTCCGGATGTACCGATACCAAGAAGATGGATGTGCAGTCGGCTATGGAAGCCAGCCTCTCGATCAATGCCGCTATGATGAGCGGAGCCAACTTCGTTCATGACAACGGTTATACTGAATCCGGACTTACCGGCGACATCTTCCAGACGGTCATGGATGACGAGATCATCTCTATGGCCCGTGTAGTAGAAAGGGGCGTGGAGGTCAATGAAGAAACCATGGCCGTGGAACAGATCAATAATGTCGGACCCGGCGGTCATTACCTCTATGAGGATCATACCATGAAATGGTTCCGCAGCCACTGGATGCCCTCCCTGATGGACCGCAACAGTTACGAAAGTTGGGAGGAACAGGGTCGCAAAACCATGAAAGACCGGGTTCTGGAGAAAACCAGGGACCTGATCAACAACTATGAAGGGCCCCGAGACAAAGTTCCAGGCAAAGCCGACGAGGAGATCAAACGCATCCTGCAAGAAGCCGAAGAACGGATCAAGAAGGAAGAGCCCAAAAAGCAAGCCTAAAGGGTGGTATTACCGGAAGGTCATTTCAGTGAAAGCTGACAGGTGAGTGTTTCAACTCTGTCTGGGAAATGACTCAAAGCTTGTACTGGTAGCACGTGGCCTTCCCGGATCACCTGTATGGGAAATCATATATGCCGGATGGCTCCCCGCCACGGGTACTTCGTGGATCGGGGCCCACCATACGGATTAAAGGATCAATTTTTCAGAAAGATGAATCACTATGTCATAGGGATCGATACCGGCGGCACTTTTACCGATGGGGTGTTGATGCAGTATGGTTCGCGCCGGGTGGTTTCAGCCGCCAAGTCGCTGACCTCCAGGGAGGACCTGAAGAAAGGTGTCATCAAGGTATTGGAGAAGCTTCATTTGAAGGAGGATTATAACATTAAGCTGGTAGGTATATCCAGCACGCTGGCTACCAATTCGGTGGCAGAGGGTAAGGCCCGTAAGGTAGGTCTGTTGCTGATCGGCTATGATAAGGATCTGGTGGAAGGCTATGGACTGACAGAAAAACTCTCGGCCGGGAACATCTATTATTTCCAGGGTGGCCATGATGCCCAGGGTGCTGAGTCTGCTCCCCTGGATGAGGCGGGTATTGAAGCCTGGATACGTGAAAGGAGCTCGGATTTTGATGCCATAGCTGTTTCCAGCTATTTCAGCCCCCTGAATCCTGAACACGAGGGGCAGGTCTTCCAGATCATCCGCAAGCATGCTTCTGTACCTGTGGTGATGGGGCATCAGCTCTCCACCAAACTGGATTCTATCAAAAGGGCAGCAACCGCCTCCATCAACGCCTCGTTGGTGGCGGTGATGCACGATTTTATCCAGGCAGTAAGAAGATCCCTGTCCGAATTGGGTATAGAGGCTCCCCTGATGATTGTGCGGGGAGATGGAACTTTGATGCCGTATACAGAAGCCATAGCCAAACCGGTGGAGACTGTATTGTCCGGACCGGCTGCCAGCGCCATTGGAGGACGCTTTCTTTCACAGAAGAACAGTTCGCTGGTGGTCGACATGGGCAGTACCACCACCGATATGGCCCTGGTGCAAAACGCAAGAGTGATCGTCTCCGAGGAAGGCGCCAAAGTAGGCAATACCCATACCGCGGTCGAAGCTGCCCGGATAAGGACCATCCCTGTGGGATGCGACAGCCGCATCTCCTATAATCAGCGTAAAGACGTGGTGATCGGTCCCGACCGGGTCCGGCCTTTATCGCAGATGGCCCTCCACCATCCCCATGTGGCAGAGCAGATCCGTTCACTGAGCCGCACAGCCCTGATTAGAAAGAATCCCTATGATATAGAGTATTGGTATCTGCACAAACCCCTGGAAGAAGATGAGATGGCTGCTCTTGATGATAAACAGAAGAAAGCGCTCGAACACATCACCCAACCCTGCCGCTTATCTGATCTGCTCAAACAATGCGGGGTTTTTCATCCTGGCCACCTGAGCCTGGATCCCTTGATTCAGCAGGGTAAGATTGAATGTTCCTCCCTAACCCCGTCCGACCTGCTGCATGTCGACGGAGGGATGGATATGTGGGATGCCGATGTGGCCTTTCTGGCAACCGATTATTTCTGCCAGGTGTACGGTAAAAATCGTAAGGATTTGGTCGACGAGGTATTCAACCGGATCGTGGATATCATTGTGGAGGAGATCATCATCTTTCTGGCCTGTCAGAATATTGACCCCTCCCGCATGCCTGCCGCTATCGATGGTGAATGGGGCAAATGGATGCTTCGGGAGATCATCCACAGCGATAATGAATATCTTTCTATTGATGCCGACAGCCGATATCCGCTTATAGGGACCGGTGCGCCTGCCCGTCATTTTCTGAAAAAAGCGGCCAAAGGGGTGCACGCCAAATTCATTCTGCCTGAATATGCCGATGTGGCCAATGCCGTTGGAGCGGTTTCAGGTTCGGTCAGCGAGGTTAGGGAAGCCATAGTCTTTATCCGGGAAAATGAAGAGCAACATCATTATGTTACCAAATATGGGGATCAAAACAGGTATTTCGAGCAATATACCGAGGCATGCGATTTCGCCAATGATATCTCCAGAAAGCTTGCCCGGGAGGCGGCACTCCGGGCAGGAGCCACCGATCCTTATGTCGAGGTGGATCAAAAGACAGAGGGATCCCTGACCCGGTATATAGCCCGTGCAGTTGGTAATCCCAGTTTGTCGGATTTTAAGGAGCCACAAAAACAGGAGCACCCGTTATGAAAAAGATCATTGCCTGTGGAAGCATCAAGCCTGAGCTGGAGAAGCTTGCCGGAGACGACCCCCGGCTCAGCATTCGGTATATGCCGCAAAATCTTCACCGGCTTCCCGACAAGCTGACCGGTAAATTGCAGCATGCCATCGATGAGACCGGGGATAGCTTTGAGCAGGTGGTACTGGGATATGGTTTATGTTCCAACGGCATCGTGGGAATCCGCGCTCCCCAACAGGGACTGTACATCCCACATGTGCACGATTGCATCACTTTTTACCTGGGGAGCAGGGAAGCTTACCACCAGGTGTTTAGCAAAAAACCTGGCACGTATCACCTGACCCGCAGCTGGATCGATAATCAGACCGACCCGCTGGGTTTGATGACAAACGAATATACCAGGCGTGTAGGGTCGGAGATGGCGGAAGAGGCCATCCGCACGGAGATAAGGAACTATCAGTATATCAGCTTTATTGACACCGGGCGAAGCGGCAATGAATCCTACCGGGACCGTGCCCGGGAAAATGCTGCGTATTTTAACAAGGAATTCATAGAATATAAGGGGGCCGATACCTTTTTCAGAAAGATCCTGTTCGGCCCTTATCAAAAACCTGATTTTATCTATATATCACCCGGTGATATTGTTAAACAAAAAGATTTTTTAAAATAGGAGGATTTTAATAATGCAAATTGTAGGTGAATTAATAAACGCCAGCCGCAAGAAGATCCGCAATGAGATCAAAGAGAAAAATTACGATGCCATCGTTCAGGTGGCCAGGGATCAGCATGAACACGGCGCCGACTTCATCGATGTCAATGCCGGCATTTTTGTCGGCCAGGAAGCCGACTATGTTAAATGGCTCGTTCAAACCGTTCAGGAGAACGTGGATACGCCCTGTTGTATCGATACCCCGGATCCGGCGGTTTTGGAAGAGGCGGTGAAGGTGCACAAGGGCACCCCTATGCTCAATTCCATATCGCTGGAGAAAGACCGGTATGAGAAGATGCTTCCCATGGTCAGCGGCAAGGACATGAGGGTCATTGCCCTTTGCATGAGTGATGAAGGGATGCCTTATACCAAAGACGACCGGATGAAGATCGCCAGCAAACTGATCAATAATCTGGTACAGAAAAATGTGCCCCTGGATAACATATACGTTGATCCTTTGGTACAGCCCATCGGATCCGGCGACCGCTTCGGGGTGGAGTTCCTCAATACCATCGAGGCTTTGAACCGGGAGTTTGAAGGGGTGCATACCATCTGTGGCCTTTCCAATATCTCCTACGGCATTCCCAAACGCAAGTTCGCCAACCAAACCTTTATGATCATGGCCATCACCAAAGGGCTGGATTCAGCCATACTGAATCCCCTGGATAAGAGGATGATGGCCAGCATCACGGCTGCCGAGACCCTGATGGGTAAGGATCCCTTCTGCGAGAAATACGTGACGGCTTACCGGGAATCGGCCTTTGAATTTTAGCATGTACCCTACCGCTTAGCGCAGCGCTAAGAGCTGATTAACCAGATAAACTAAGCGGTATACCAAGAATAAGCTCTAAGCGCTACGCTTAGCGGTGAAATAGAAAAACCCCAAAAATTACAGGAGGTAACTATGAGTAAGAAATATTCCAACGAAGTAGAAGTAGCCCGAAGCTATTATAATAGCGAAGACGCCGACAATTTCTACTACCACGTATGGGGCGGGGAAGACCTGCACCTGGGAATTTATAAGACGCCCGATGAGGACATCTACACAGCCAGCCGCCGGACCATTGACCAAATGGCCTCCAAAGCAAAGAAGATTGATGAAAACACGCGCATCATCGATTTAGGAGGAGGTTTTGCCGGTTCCGCCCGTCATCTGGCCAAGAAGTACGGATGCCATGTTGCGGTTTTGAATCTAAGTGAAGCCGAGAATGAGCGGGGCAGGAAGATGAACAAGGAACAGGGACTGGAGGACCTGATCGATGTGGTGGATGGCAGCTTTGATGATATACCCTTTGATGACGCCACCTTCGATATCGTCTGGTCAGAAGATGCCATTCTGCACAGCAACGACCGGGAGAAGGTGGTGGAAGAAGCAGCCCGGGTGCTGAAACCCGGAGGTGAATTTATCTTCACCGATCCCATGCAGACCGACAATTGTGATGAACAGGTGCTGCAGCCGGTGTATGACCGCATCAACCTTTCTTCGCTTGGTTCTCCTGCCTTCTATCGAAAAGCATGTAAGAAATACGGCTTCCAGGAGCAAAGCTTCCAGGAGATGGCGGATCAGCTTTCCACCCATTATAACCGTGTACTGCAGGAGACCGAGAAAAATGAAGACAGGCTGGATGGCATTGTCTCAAAAGAATACATCGAAAACATGAAGAAAGGACTCAGACACTGGGTCAAAGGAGGCCGGGAAGGAAATCTGACCTGGGGCATTTTTCATTTTCAGAAACAGGCTTGATGATACGATGAAAATCATTAATTTTAAGCCGCAAAACGATAAACATTTAAAACCATAACATATGAATCAATTGGAACAAATAGATGAAAAACTGGATTACAGGGTAAAAGACATGAATCTTGCCGAAGCGGGAAGAAAAGATATTGAGCTGGCCGAGCATGAGATGCCCGGTCTGGTGGAGCTGAGGAAGAAATACGGCAAGGAGCAACCCTTAAAGGGTGCCCGCATCACCGGCAGCTTGCATATGACGGTTCAGACGGCCGTTTTGATTGAAACGCTCACAGCTTTGGGAGCCGATGTCAGATGGGCCAGCTGCAACATATTCTCCACGCAGGATGAAGCTGCAGCAGCCATTGCCAAGACCGGTGTACCCGTTTTTGCCTGGAAAGGTGAGACATTGGATGAGTACTGGTGGTGTACGGCACAAGCCTTGTCCTTCCCCGGTGGTAAAGGTCCCAACCTGATCGTGGATGACGGCGGGGATGCCACCTTGATGGTGACCCTGGGCTATCAGGCTGAACAGGATCCCTCGTTGTTGGAGAAGAAACCCGAGGCGTGGGATGAAGGGGCCCTTTTGAATCGTCTGAAACAAGTGATGCAGGATGATTCCGACAAATGGCAACGCACGGTTAAGGAACTGCAGGGTATCTCCGAAGAGACGACCACCGGAGTTCATCGCCTTTATCAGCGTGAAAGAGATGGATCCTTGCTTTTCCCGGCCATCAACGTCAATGATTCGGTAACCAAGTCAAAATTCGACAACAACTATGGCAATCGCGAATCCCTGATAGATGGAATTAAGCGTGCCACCGATGTGATGATCGCGGGTAAGAAGGCGGTGATTTGCGGATATGGTGGTGTTGGCAAAGGCTGTGCCCAGGGGCTGGCAGCTCTCGGAGCCCGTGTGATCATCACCGAGATAGACCCCATCTGTGCCCTGCAGGCAGCCATGGAAGGTTATGAAGTCAATACCATGGAGAACATCGTGGATCAGGCCGATATCTTCGTCACGGCCACCGGCAACAAGGATGTGATCACCGTCGAGCATATGAAAAGGATGAAGGATAAGGCTATTGTATCCAACATCGGTCATTTCGATAATGAGATCCAGGTTGAGAAACTCGAAGAAAGCAAGGACATCGAGAAGATCAATATCAAACCCCAGGTGGATGAATTCCGTTTTTCCGACGGCCACTCCATCATCATGCTGGCCGAAGGACGCCTGGTCAACCTGGGTTGTGCCACCGGTCATCCCTCTTTTGTGATGAGCAACTCATTTGCCAACCAGGTGCTGGCACAGATAGATCTGTGGGCAAACAAGCGCGAAATAGGCGTTTACCGTTTACCTAAAGAGCTGGATGAAGAAGTGGCCCGGGCACATCTGAATCATCTCGGCGTCAAACTGACCCAGATGACCCCTGAACAGGCCCAATATCTCGGTCAGCCACTTGAAGGACCATACAAGAGCGAACACTACAGGTATTAAACTTCATATTTGCCTTTGTTTCGCCAGCTGGCGGAACAAAGGCACTTTTTCCTAATCAATAATCATTTAAAACTTAGAATTATGCCCTATTTATTTACTTCGGAATCTGTTTCTGAAGGCCATCCCGATAAGGTCGCCGATCAGATCTCAGATGCCATATTGGATGAATTGCTCAAGCAAGATCCCAATTCGAAATGTGCTGCTGAAACATTTGTCACCACTGGATTGTGCGTGGTCGGCGGGGAGATTAAAACCGAAGCCTATGTAGATGTGCAGGAAATAGCCCGCAATGTGATCCGCGGGATAGGATACACCAAACCCGAATACCGGTTTGACGCCGATTCATGTGGCGTTCTCACCTCCATCCACGAACAATCACCCGACATCAGCATGGGTGTGGAAAGAAAATCAGAAGAAGAGATGGGAGCCGGTGACCAGGGTATGATGTTTGGTTTTGCCACCAACCAAACCGAAAATTACATGCCCCTGCCCGTGGACATCTCACATCGCATACTAAAGGAACTGGCTGAGATCAGAAGAGTAGAGGGCGAGATGCCCTACCTGCGTCCTGATTCCAAAGCCCAGGTAACCTTCAAATATAACGATGACAGCACTCCTATGGGCATAGATACCATTGTGGTTTCTACCCAGCACGATGAGTTCATCTCACCGATGGACAGTACGGAGAAAGCAAGGCAGAAAGCCGATCGCGAGATGCTGGGCAAGATCGAGACCGATGTGCGCAACATCCTGCTGCCCCGTGTACAGGCTACCTATCCCCAAGAGATCCAGAAGTATTTTGATACCGATTTCCGTTTGCTGGTCAACCCCACCGGCAAGTTCGTTATTGGTGGCCCCCATGGCGACACCGGTTTGACCGGACGTAAGATCATTGTTGATACTTACGGGGGCCGCGGTGCCCATGGCGGAGGAGCTTTCTCAGGTAAGGATGCCTCCAAGGTTGACCGCTCAGCAGCTTATGCTGCCCGTCACATCGCTAAGAACATGGTGGCTGCCGGTCTTGCCGATGAGGTAGAGGTACAGCTGGCCTACGCCATTGGCGTTGCCCAACCTGTTGGCCTTTACGTGGGTGCCCATAATCCCAAGGTGGATCTGAACAACGAGGAGATCGCCGAAAAAGTGAAGAAGCTCTTCGACCTCCGTCCCAACTCCATCATTAAGCGTTTCGGGCTAAGAAACCCCATCTTCCAGGAGACAGCCGCTTACGGCCATATGGGACGCCGTCCGGGCAAGAAGGTGGTTTACATCAACGGCGACCGCAAGGAAGTGGAAACCTTCGCCTGGGAAAAACTCGATGCCGTCGATAAGATTAAGGAAGCTTTCGGGTTGAAGTAGCCTGAAGGTTCAAGATATAGGTCCCGGAAGAGCCATCGCATTTCCGATGCATGGTTTTTTGGGGACTTTTCTTTATTTACGCGGTGTTACGAATCAAGATGCGTATTATGGATTTAAATCAGCAATTATGGATAAAGTACTTGGAATAGGAAATGCCCTGGTGGATATTATGACCCGCCTGGAGGACGAGTCCCTGCTTGAAAAATATCAACTGCCTAAAGGCAGTATGCAACTGGTTGACCAGCCATTCAGCCAACAGTTGACCCGGGCAACCAAAGATTTGAACCGGCAACGAGCCAGTGGAGGATCGGCGGCCAACACCATTCACGGTCTGTCCCGTCTGGGCGTGAATACCGGCTTTATAGGCAAGGTAGGCCAGGATGAGCTGGGGACGTTTTTCCAGGAGGATATGAAAAAAGCCGGTATTGACCCCCATCTGTTTAAGAGCCAGACCGACAGTGGAAGAGCCATTGCACTGGTGAGTCCCGATTCGGAACGTACCTTCGCCACTTTTTTGGGTGCTGCCGTGGAGTTGAGCCCCGAAGATCTCACCCCTCAGCTCTTTGAAGGTTATCAATATCTGCATCTGGAAGGATACCTGATACAGAACCATGAACTGATGAAACGGGCTTTCGATCTGGCCAGAGAACAAGGTCTGCAAGTATCTCTTGATCTGGCCAGTTTCAATGTGGTGGAGGCCAACCTCGACTTTCTCAGTACTTTCGTGAAGGAACATGTGGACATTCTGTTTGCCAATGAAGAGGAGGCCCAGGCTTTTACCGGCAGGGAACCGGAGGCAGCCCTGGATGAGCTGGCCAACTTATGTGAGATCGCCATTGTGAAGGTAGGCAAGGATGGATCCTTCATTAAACGGGGTAGGGAGAAACATCAGATCGATCCCATTTCTGCCCAACCGGTAGATACAACCGGAGCCGGTGATGCCTATGCTGCCGGGTTCCTTTACGGTTTGGTTCATCATAAAGGACTGGAACAGTGCGGAAGCATCGGGTCGGTCCTGGCCGGCAAGGTCATCGAAGTGGTGGGGGCCAAGATGGATGATAAGAAATGGAAGGAGATTGACCAGCTGATACGTTAGAGATTCTTTGCATGAGAGCCGATCAATTTTTGCCATATTTGAACGGTTTTAATTATCTTTAAAAAAACAAATCCGCCCCTGTTATGTCAAAGATACTTGGAATAGGTAATACCCTGATAGATATTGTAGCAGAGCTTGACAGCGATTCGCTCTTGAAGAAATATGGGTTTGCCAAGGGATCACAGGAGCATGTAGATAAATCCGTTTTTGATGCCTTTTACCAGGAGCTTTCTCTGAGCGGAGCCCGGGAGATTCCTGGCGGTTCTGCGGCCAATGTTTTGCATCCGTTGGCCCACCTTAATTACAAAACCAGTTTTATTGGTGCCATAGGCGATGATTCGTGGGGTAAGATGTTTGAGGAAGACCTGAAACAGGCAGGTATCCACTTTCATCCCATCCGCAAGGCGGGTGATACCGGGAAGGTATTGCATCTGATCACCCCGGAGCGTGAGAAGACAATCATCGCTTATACAGGCGTCAATGACCAGCTTGTTGGCGAAGATCTGGCCGATCAATACTTGTCGGGTTATACCCACGTGGTGGTTGACGGTTTTCTCACGCCCAACGAGAAGTTTTTACAAGCCTTCCTTGACCGGGAGGATCTTCAGTATGCCAGGGTGATCTTTGATATGGCCAGCAGCCACATAGCCGAGGGTCACCGGGAATTTCTCAAGCGCATGATCAAGAAGCACGTGGATGTATTATTTGCCAATGATCTGGAGGCATTTTCCTATACAGGTAATGAGCCCGAGCGGGGCATTCGCAGCATGGCGAAGGATTGTGATCTGGTGGTGATCAAGAAAGGCTCAAAAGGTTCTATGGTTCAGAGGGGCTCGGAGTTTTATAGTCTGGCCGCTGCGCCTGCCCGGATGGCCGATGACACGGGGGCAGGTGACATGTACGCTGCCGGTTTTCTATATGGATTGCTCAAGAACTATCACCTGACACACTGTGGAAAAATCGCTTCCTTTTTGGCTTCCAAGGTGCTGGAAGTGGAGGGAGCCCGCCTTCCTCCTGACAAGTGGCGTAATATCAAGAAGATGATTTAAGATTTTCCCTCATTCGGGCATTTTTCAGGCTTTAAGCTTCCACAGGCAGATCTATCTCCAGGGTTATCCCGGGGAGAACATTTGCGGATGTAAGCAGTGGGATGAGTAAGATGTAAAAATATACTTACAGGTTTACCAGTCTGTACTGTATGGCGTAACGGATCAGCTCGGAGTTGTTGGTCAGGTTGAGTTTGCTAAGTATCCTTGTACGGTAGGTACTGATGGTTTTGACGCTGAGCGAGAGGTTCTGTGAAATCTCCGTCAATGTCTCCCCCGAGGCAATACGGCGTAGTACTTCAAATTCCCGGTCAGAAAGACTTTTATATCCGGGGGTGTTGGTAGGCTCATGCAGGTGATCAGCCAGGGTCTCAGCGACCTTTGAGCTGATATACCGTTTACCGGCCGCTACTTTTCTTATGGCATTCTCCAGTTCGGCCGGAGCACTCTCTTTGGTCAGATAGCCTGCAGCTCCGGATTTCATTACCCTCAGGGCATATTGATCTTCAGGGTACATGCTGAGGATCAATACCGGGAGATTGGGCTGAATGCTTTTCAGTTGTTTAAGGGCCTCCACCCCGCTGCGTCCGGGCAGAGAAATATCCAGTACCACCACATCGTAGTGTTCCTGATTGATCTTTTTCAGCATGTCGGCCGCATGCTGGGCCTCACCTCTGACACGGATGTCAGTGGTGTCGTCCAGAAGTTGCTTGATGCCTTTCCGAACTATGGTATGGTCATCGACAATGAGTACATGGATCATATTGGTTTTGAATTGAAGGGCATCTGAACGATGATTTTTGTCCCTTGATTTTTTGAGCTTTCCACTTTTACATCGGCGCCAATGAGCCGGGCTCTTTCTTCCATGCCTGTAATGCCATAGCTATCAGATTTATGGCGTTGTTCCCCTGTCATTCCGATTCCGTTGTTGCTGATCTGTAAAATTAATGAATTTTTTGTTTTGTTCAATGTACCTTTAACATGGCCCGGTGAATGACCATGAATGATAATGATAAGTTCCAAAGATGCCCAACCCTAAAACAATTGACCTGAATGGTTTGTTTCTGAGAAAAAAGCTTATGGAAAACTGGAAAGAGACCCAACAGGAAATCACAAAAACCTTTAATTTTAAGGATTTTGTAGAGGCTATTGATTTTGTGAACAAGGTTAAGGATGTAGCTGAGCGGCATCAACACCATCCGGATATCTTCATTCATTCCTACAATAAGGTAAAGATCAGTTTAACCACTCACAGCGAAGGACGCGTCACCGATAATGACTACAGGGTGGCGGAAGAGCTCGATAAGCTTTGATACCGGATCTCCGATGAGTTCATCAACATCATCCTGGGAGCTACTGTGGTCCGTGAACTGATGGGACCGGTGCTGGCGAAGTGTTTCTTTGGTAAGGCGGGAGAGGTAGAGGTAGCATAAGCCGGTGCTTTATCCAAAGAGTTCGAGCAGTTGTTCCCTGGTTAGTTTTTTCAGGGTTTCGCTTGGGGTGATGAATGTTTCCGCCAGGCGGGCTTTTTTATTCTGCAACCGCTGAATCTTTTCCTCAACGGTTCCGGCTGAGATAAAGCGGTACACCATCACCTTTTTATCCTGTCCGATGCGGTGGGCCCGGTTGATGGCCTGTTCCTCCACAGCGGGGTTCCACCATGGATCGATGATCAGTACATAATCGGCAGCCGTCAGGTTGAGTCCGAAGCCCCCTGCTTTGATCTGTATGAGAAAAATTTGGTTGTCCGCCTGATCCTGAAAACTCTGGATTACCTTTTGGCGGTTGTGGGTTTCTCCGGTGAGCAGCGAATATTGCCAGCCAATGTTCCGGAAGTGCTCCTCCAGCAGCCGCAAGTGTTTTTTGTATGAGGAGAAAACCAGCACTTTATGATCCTCGGAGATCAGATTCTCCAGGTAATCCAGTATCTCCATGAATTTCCCTGAGCCGGAGGGATAATCCTCATCGACCATGCGGGGATGGTTGGCAATTTGTCGCAGCCTGCTCAATCCATCCAGTATCTTCAGGTTGTCTTTCTCATGCTGTTCTTCCAGGTGTTCTATGATGGCATTACGGATCATCGACTTTTCTCGCTCATAGTAGGCCCATTGGGGGTCTGTCATCTGACAATGGATCACCTGTTCGGTTTTTTCCGGCAGTTCTTTGGCTACCTGGCGTTTGGTGCGCCGCAGTATAAAGGGATCGATGATGGTTTGCAGCTTGGCCTCACGTTCCTGATCGTTTTGTTTTTCAATGGGTTGGATGAATTCTTGCTTGAAGAAATGATAACTTCCCAACAGTCCTTTGTTCAGAAAGTTAAACTGGGCCCACAAATCGGAAAGCGAATTCTCGATGGGGGTACCTGTTAATACCAGCTTGTGCTTGCTTTGAAGCTGATTGACTGCTTTATAGACTTTCGAGGAGGGATTCTTGATATACTGGCTTTCATCGAGAATGATGTAGTGAAAATCGACTTTTTGCAACAGTTGATAGTCATTACGTACGATGCCATAGGTGGTGATCACAACATCATAATGGTAAAGATCTTCTACCTTACGGGTTCGGTTAATGCCGGTAAAACGGTAACAGGAGAGCTGGGGGGTGAATTTTTCTATCTCATCTTCCCAGTTGTATATCAAGGAAGTGGGCATGATGATCAGGGAAAGGGGAGATGATTCTTCCAGGGTGTCGGTTTGGTCGCCTGATTGGGGCCACTGCTGGAAGAGGTTGAGTTGTCCGGACTGAGAATGAGTTTTTTGGGATATGGCCACTTTTTCGTTGGTTTGTTTGACGTTTAGCAGCAGGGTGAGGGTTTGAATAGTTTTTCCCAGGCCCATATCATCGGCCAGGCATCCTCCGAACTCATATTTGTTTAACAGGTGCATCCAGCGGTATCCCTTTAGCTGATAGGGGCGGAGCGTGGACAGCAGTTCTCCGGGTACGGGAATCTCTTCTTTTTGGGCATTATCGCTCAGCTCCCTTAATCGTTGCAGATAGGAATGGCGCGCTGAATCGAAGCTGTCTTCCAGGATCTTGAAATGGAATGTGTTGATCTGCAGGTGATTTTGTTGTATATCCCCAAACTTGAAGAGATCTGCGTACTGCGAAAACCACTCTTCGGGCAGAAGCGCATATTTTCCATTGGGGAGCTGAATTTCTCTGATCCCCTGTAGGATATACTTCCTGAGGTTGACAAAGGGAAAGGCATATCCGCCTACCTGAACCTTGGCCCGGAGATCGAACCAGTCATTTTTTTCCGTGACTTCCGAGACTAAAGAGAAATCCGGGAGACTCCAGTTTTTGTCATCCAGCTCCGTCTTTAAACCTATACCCTGTGCCTTAAGCTGGGAAACATGTTGTTTAAGCCATTCCAGCAGGCGGTATAATGGATCCTGATCGTCATTTTCAGAGTCTTTTGCCTCCACGGGCCGGAAATAATTTCCCATGTGGTTCCGTAGGCCCAATTCCTTGATCAACTCGAGTTTTTGCTTCTCCCAGGCCCGGTCCCGCTCAATCTTATAAAAACGGTAATTCTGACCCTTGCTATCCAGCAGGACTTTGTTGTTTTGATTGCTCTCCGGATAAAAGCACTCATCTCCGTAATAGAAGGAAAGCATCAAAACGGGGGCATAACTCAAATCGCGGGAAAGTTCCAGTAAAGCCTGCTTTTCAGGAGAGATGGTCTCTATTTCAAATCCTTTGGCATGGACCCGGTATTTTTTGATGTTGGGAAGCGCAAATGTTTCAAACCATTTTTTTTCGAAGTGCCGGGGTACGATGATATATTCTTTATTGAAAAAAGGCTTGAGTTTGCTGGCATCAATATCTTCAAAGGAGTAAAGCTGGTAGTCGATGATCATCCGGCAGGGCTCGTGAGAGAGAATGATGTAATTTTTATCCATCAGATAGATCTCCTGGCCCGCCTGGCTCAATGCAAGATTGTAACGCGTTTCATCGGACATTTTTTCTATGTTGAACACGGTCTGAGCCTGTTCCTTAAGTACTGTGATTCGATTGTCGCGGTTGATGAATTTGTGTTTCTCCTTCAGGTATACTTCGATGTCGGTTTCTCTGAGCAGATCCGCCAGCCGGGCCATTCTTTTCTCTATGAAAGGACGGATGCGCTGTTTTACGTCCCGGGATTGGATATTATTAAGAAATTCCTTTACGGTTGGGTCCTTTTTGCTTCCAAACAGATGATACAGGTTTTTTTCACTGTACTGACCGGCAATCTCATACACTTGTTTCTCTTTAGGACTCAATTGGGGGGCATAACGGGAATAATTCAACTCAGTAAGCTGAGCTTCAATAGGCAGAAAGCCTTTGTCTTCCAGCTTGTTGATTATCAATGGCCTGGCCAGGGGGCCAAAGGTTTTATCCTCGAGGATGCCTACAACAAATGTCTGAGCCATAAATAAAAACCGTTTTCTCCAAATGTCTTAAATTTATAAGCAATTCCTTTGATCATAAAATATTCCAACGAAAGTTATCAACAAATTGTATGTATCATCCGCAATCGATTTTCATCCAGGGGAGTTGGTGGAGATCACCGGTTTATTCCCCTTCTGCCTGATCCATCCGGTTATAAGGTAGTTAACCAGCAAAAGCCCTTTTCTCCGGAAAACCCTTTATGGATACGCACCTGTCCGATTCAATTAAGAATGAATATAAATAATTGCCTACCGGCCATCATCCGATATGTTAGAGTACCCGTGTTTAATGGCATGTTGCAGAACTTTTGTTTTTATGATAACAAGTTATAAATTAACGCCGATTTTGAAGTTTTAACCCCAAACCCAGTATTTATGCGTGTTCAAAGAATACCCCGAAAGGAGGATCAGGTTGACCAGGAGCCGGTTGATCTGACTCTGCTTGATCCCCTGATTGAAAAATACAGACATAAGAAGGGCAATTTGATCCCGTTGCTTCAAGGCACACAGGATATCTACGGGTATTTGCCATACGAAGCCTTTCTCAAGCTTTCTGAGGAAACCGGCATACCGCTGAATGAGATGTATGGGGTAGCCACTTTCTATACCCAGTTCCGGCTCAATCCAGTAGGCAAGCACATCATCAAGGTTTGTCATGGCACGGCATGCCATGTACAGGATGCAGAGACCATTACCGATGCCCTGCAGGATGCCTTGAAAATAGAGGATGGGGAGACCACCGAAGACAGTCTTTTCACCCTGGAATCCGTTGCATGCCTGGGGTGTTGCTCCCTGGCTCCGGTTATGATGATCGATGGCAACACCTATGGCAAGCTTACCGGAAAAGGGGCTGTTAAAATCGTCAAAGAGATGAAGATCAGCGAACGCAATTAATAAACCGGATAGGAAGACTCAATTTAATTTCAATATGGAAAAGACCAAAGTATTAGTCGGTTTAGCCAGTTGTGGTATTGCAGCTGGTGCTCAGAAAGTTTATGACAAGTTATATGAACTCAAGAAGGCTGACCAGGTCGATATAGAGATCAAGAAAACAGGATGTATAGGCATGTGTTACCGGGAGCCGTTGGTAGAAGTGGTTGATGAAACAGGCTCCTACCTGTACGGGGAGGTGGATGAACAGAAGGCCGTGGAAATCATGGACAAACATTTGACCAATGATGAGCCCATCAAGGATTATGTGGTCAGGACCGATCTGTTCGAGACTCCGGATGATGCCTTCTGGAAAGGACAGGTGAAGATTGCCCTGCGCAACTGTGGGGTGATCAATCCCGAAAACATAAGGGAATATGAAGCCCGGGAAGGTTATAAGGCTATCCGCAAGATCCTGGAGGAAGGAATTGATCAGGAAGATGTGATACAAACCGTTTACGATTCCGGGTTGCGGGGGAGAGGCGGAGGTGGTTTTCCCACAGGTCTGAAATGGCGGTTTACGTATAAAAATTCAGCCGAAAAGAAATACCTTGTTTGCAATGCCGATGAAGGAGACCCGGGTGCATTCATGGACCGTTCCCTGCTGGAAGGTGATCCCCATGGGGTGATCGAAGGTTTGATTATAGGGGCCTACGCCACTGGTGCTTCTGAGGGGGTGATCTATTGCCGGGCGGAATATCCCCTGGCCATCAAGCGGTTAAATATTGCCTTGGACCAGGCCCGGGAAAGGGGTTACCTGGGTAAGGACATTATGGGTCATTCCGGTTTCGATTTCGATCTTTATGTCAAGGAAGGCGCTGGTGCCTTTGTTTGTGGAGAGGAGACGGCCCTGATGGCTTCAGTGGAAGGACGAAGGGGTATGCCCTCGAAGCGTCCGCCGTATCCGGCCGAGAAGGGGTTGTGGGAGATGCCCACCAACATCAACAATGTGGAAACATACGCCAATGTACCGCAGATCATCCTGAAAGGCGCCGGTTTTTTCAATCAATACGGCACAGAGAAGAGCAAGGGGACCAAAGTTTTTGCACTCACCGGCAAGATCAACCACGGTGGATCGGTTGAGGTACCCATGGGTATTAATATTCAGGATATTATCTACAAGCTGGGCGGTGGCATCAAGGAAGGAAAGGATTTTAAAGCCGTACAGCTGGGCGGTCCCTCCGGCGGATGTATCCCCGCCTATCTGCGTGATACCATCATTGATTACGATTCGGTTACCGCCACCGGGGCCATCATGGGCTCCGGCGGAATGGTGGTGATGGATGAGACTACCTGTATGGTGGATATGGCCAAGTTTTTCCTCGACTTTACCCGCAAAGAGTCTTGCGGAAAATGTACATTTTGCCGGGTGGGTACCAAACGAATGCTTGAGATACTCGACCGCATCACCAAAGGGGAAGGAGCGGAAGGCGACATCGAAAAACTCGAGGAGCTGGCCCATCAGATCAAGGACAATACCCTATGTGGCTTGGGTCAGACGGCACCCAACCCCGTTCTCACCACCATCAAATATTTCCGCGATGAGTACGAGGCCCATATACACGAAAAGAAATGTCCGGCCAAGAGCTGCAAACAGCTGCTCACCTATACCATCGATCCGGATAAGTGTACCGGCTGTACCGTATGTGCCCGCAACTGTCCGGTAGATGCCATCAGCGGAGAAAGAAAGGAAGTACACGTGATAGACCAGGATGTCTGCATCAAATGCGGGGTTTGTTATACCAAGTGTAATTTCGATGCAGTGATCCTCTCATAAATAACTGTTGATACAACCAATAGAAAATCCGATCAAAATGCAAGAAAAACTCAATATAATTCTCGATGGAAAAAACCTACAAGGCAACGAGGGCGAAACAATACTGCAGCTTGCCCGGCGCCACGGCTTTCAAATACCCACCCTTTGCCATGATCCGCGTTTAAAACCCTTTTCTTCATGTTTTGTTTGTGTCGTCGAGGTTGAAGGGATGAAAGGGATGCAGCCTTCCTGTTCAACGGTGATTAAGGAAGGGATGAAGATTCAAACCGACAATGAGAACGTACGGTCCTCCCGAAAAATGGCACTGGATCTGCTGGTAAGCAATCACTTTGCTGACTGTGTGGCACCGTGCACGGAAACCTGTCCGGCCGGTGTGGATGTTCAGGGTTACATCTCGCTGATAGAGAAAGGTCTGTATCATGATGCCATCGGGCTGATCAAGCAGACCAATCCACTGCCTGCCATATGCGGTCGTGTATGTGTAAGACCCTGTGAACTGGCCTGTCGCCGGAACTTCCTGGATGAAGGCACCGGTGTGGGCATCGACTATCTCAAACGCTTTGCCGCCGATCAGGATCTGGTCGATGGCCATTATCGTCCGCAGGTGGCACCCTCAACCGGTAAGCAGGTGGCTATTGTTGGGGGCGGCCCAGGCGGCCTCTCTTCTGCTTATTTTCTACAGCAACGGGGCCACCAGTGCGATATTTATGAAGCCTCCCCCCAGGCCGGCGGCTGGCTGCGTTATGGCATACCTGAATACCGCCTGCCGAATGATTTGCTGGATAAAGAAATCGCAACCATCACCGAGCTGGGCGTGCAAATACACTGCAACCAGAAACTGGGTGATAACCTGAGTTACGGACAGCTCAAGGATCAATACGATGCCGTGATCCTGACCATCGGCTCCCAGCGGGGCACCCTGCTTCGAGCCGAAGGAGAGGATGCGGAAAATGTTTTCTCCGGTATAGATTTTCTGCGTAACATGCAGATGACCGGACAGAAATATGATTTCAGCGGTAAAACCGTTGGCGTGGTTGGAGGCGGCAATACCGCCATGGATTGCTGCCGTACGGCCATGAGATGCGGGGCCGATAAAGTATACGTGATCTATCGGCGCGCAGAGGAACAGATGCCCGCCAGCCCCATCGAAGTGGAAGAGTCCAAGCTGGAAGGCATAGAATATATGTTTCTGACCAATCCGGTGAGAGTCAATCAGGATAAAAACGGCAAGCTGCGGTCGATGACCCTGATCAAGATGGAACTCGGAGAACCGGACCAATCAGGACGCCGCCGTCCGGTGCCCATTGAAGGCTCGGAATTTGATATGGAGTTCGACTATGTGTTGGCGGCTATAGGACAAAAGACCGATGTGAATTTCCTGGACGACATCAACCAGCATGCCGATAAAGGCCAGCTGAAGCTGAACCGCTGGGGAGATGTGGATGCCGATGAGCAAACCCTTCAAACAGGTATAGAGCATGTTTTTGCTGCCGGTGACGGGGTGACCGGCCCGGCCACCATCATCGAGGCAGTCGCTCAGGCACAAACCGCCTCCCGCAGCTGCCACCAATATCTGAGCGGACAGCCTTTGCAAGCGGAGGAACAGGAGTTCTTCAGCCGCAAGGAAAATTTCCGCGAACTCACCAGCGATGACTTTGCCGAGCGCTATAAACAGCAGATGCGGGAAGAAATGCCTACGCTCCCTCCTGATAAACGTGAGAATTTTAAAGAGGTGGAGCTGGGCTATAAGGATGCTCAGGTAGCCGATCATGAAACAGGCAGGTGTCTGGAATGCGGATGCAGTGAGTTATACACCTGCGACCTGAAGCGCTTCGCCACAGAATATAAGGCCGAGCAGAAACGCTTTGGAGGCGACTTCCATGAATACGAGGTGGATCATTCCCATCCTTTCATAGAGATCGACAACAACAAATGCATTCTTTGTGGCCGGTGTGTGAGAATATGCCGTGAGGTTACCGGTGCCAATGCCCTGGGCTTTATTAACCGGGGCTTCGAGACTTATGTGGCACCCAGTATGGGAGAATCGCTTACCCATACCCATTGTGAGTCATGCGGGCTTTGTGTCTCAGCCTGTCCTACCGGCGCCCTCACCGAAAATCTGCCCTTTAAACCCGCACCGGTAGAATGGGAAAGGGCCCCGACCATCTGCAACTTCTGCTCGGTGGGATGCGAGATCAACCACCACCATAAGAGCGGATTCATCCTGCGCACCACCGGCAGGGAAGGCTTGATCAACCAGGACGCCAACATATGCAAATACCCCCGGTTTGGGTACCATTATATGAACCATGCCGATCGGATCACCCAACCCCTGTTGAAGGTAGATGGACAATTTGAAGAGATTAGCTTTGAAAAGGCTTATGAAGTGATCCACGATGAGATCAAGCATGTAGAACCCGAAGAAAATGCCTTTTATGCCGGAGCCAGGCTTTCCAATGAAGAGCTTTACCTGATACAGAAACTGGCCCGGGTGGGTGCCAAAACCAATAACATCCACAGTTTCCAATATCTGACTTCTTTCAAAGGCAGTGATTTGAATTATAAAGCCAACGTGCCTTTCGAAGATATACCCAAGGCCGGAAAGATCTATCTGATCGGTTCGGAGATCAACCAGGAAAATGCCGTGGTAGGTTTTATGGTTAACAACGCCCGTTTCACAAGGAATATACCTGTGGAGTTGATCACCAATCAGCCGGATTCCTCTATGAAGCACAAAGTGGATGGAATGAGAAAGATAAGCTCCTATTATCATTTTATCAAAGCCTTAAGCCATTACCTGCTTTCACAGAACAAACAGAATGATCTGTTTATCAAAGATAAATGCATTGATTTTGAGCAGTATAAGAATCAGCTCCTGGATGAGGATTTTGATGTACTCGTTGAAAAGAGTGGTGTTTCCAGTAAAGAGGATCTTATTGCCTTTGCCGATGCTTACAATCAACAGCAGCATGCCGTGCTTATCTTTTCTGAGCGCAATATATCGCCTCAGGCAGCTGCAGAGTTATTTAACCTGGCCATGCTGACCGGTAAGATCGGAAAAACCGCAAGCGGTATCATCTCGCTGAAAGAAAAGAACAACTCCCAGGGCATTTTTGATATGGGCATCGGAGCCTATACCGGGGTGGGCAACCAGTCTCTTAAAGATGAAGGATTTAGAAGCGTCTTGCAAGATGTCTGGCAGGTGGATGAGATACCCCAGGTGCCCAACAACCGGCATATCGATAAGCTGGACAACGGCAAAATCAAGAAACTTTATGTGTTTGGGGAAGATCCTATGGGATGTGCCTATGATAAAGAAAGAGTGGATAAATGGTTTGTTGATGCCGAATTTGTCATGGTACAGGATTACTTCATGACCGAGACGGCAAAGAATGCCGACCTGATCTTACCCGCTACCATGCCGGTGGAGACATCCGGAACCTTTACCAATACCCAGCGTTACATTCAACAATTCGACAAACAGCTGGAGGGTAGGTTAGAAAAGGAGAATTACCAGCAGCTGCTTGACCTGTTGCATAATTTCGATTCCAACAGGCTGGAGACAACCGGGCAGGTACGTAAGGAAGCCATTTCCCTGTTGCCCCAAAACAAACGATTTGAATACAGATT
Source organism: Bacteroidales bacterium (assembly GCA_018334675.1). Classification (GTDB taxonomy): domain Bacteria; phylum Bacteroidota; class Bacteroidia; order Bacteroidales; family UBA12077; genus JAGXLC01. The sequence goes on from JAGXLL010000016.1 coordinate 28,468, forward strand.
CGAATATACATCTGGTGAAGCCGATGATTACCGGTTGTTCAAACATGGATGCGATGCGGTGGTCAAGTACTTTGACGATCGATTTGAACAAGCCTTCGACAGAATTAACGGCTGAATTATGTAAAAAAGATCAATAAGTATTATATTTGTTAGGGAATACACATCCTAACCCAAACCACTATGAAAGAATTTAGAAGTGTTGACGACATACTTGATTTTGCCATGAACTCCGAACAGGAGGCGGTTGATTTCTATAACAGCCTGGCAGAGAGCACCCAGAACGAAGAGATGCAGAAGATATTCAATCAATTTGCCCAGGAGGAGATCTCCCATAAAGCCAGGATCCGTAAAATTAAAGAAGAAGGCACCTATGAGATTTCTCGCGAGAGGCTTCGTAATCTGAAGGTTAGTGATTATATGGTCAACGTGAAGCCTACTCCCGACATGAGCTATCCCGATGCCCTGGTACTTGCCATGAATAAGGAAAAGGCTGCTTTCCGGCTTTATATGGATCTGTCTGAGCAGACGGATCAGCAGGAGATGAAAGACCTTTTCCTGGCTTTGGCCCAGGAGGAGTCCAAACACAAGCTGCGTTTCGAGTTGGAATACGACGAATATGTACTGAGAGAGAATTAACCCTTTCATCCTATAATGATTCATTTCCCGCAGGTTTGGGCTTGCGGGATTTTTTTGGATTTGATCCCGGAAACTTTTATTTTGACACCAGCTTTATTACTTTTGCAAGGCAACCAATACGACAGTGCAACGTGAAGATAACCAAGCTCGGGATAGCAACAGGCCTTTTCATACTCCTTGCCCCTTCTGCCCTGCTGGGGCAGGAAGTGAAGATTGAACGCTCCGAGGAAAAAGTGATCATCGGAGAAGAGCTCTATTATATCCATGAGGTTAAAAAAGGCCATACCCTTTATTCCATCAGCAAGGCCTATGATGTTTCCCAGCGCGTGATTGCCAGGGAAAACCCCGACATTATGCTTGGTCTTCGACCCGGGCAGGTTCTGAAGATCCCTTTTTCCGAACCTGTTGAAAAGAAAGAGGAGGAACGCGATACTTCACGTTTTCATTATTACCGGGTGCGCAAAGGTGAGACACTCTATTCCCTTTCCAAACGCTATCGGGTTTCGCAGGAGGCCATCCGACGGCATAACCCCATATTGTATGATCAGGAGCTGAAGGCCCGCCAGACCGTCAAGATTCCCAGGAAAGACATTGCACAGAAAGATCAGGCTCAGGGGAAGGAGCAACGGGCCAAAGCCAGCCAGTACATTCATCATCGCGTCAAGAAAAAGGAGACCCTCTATTCCCTCTCCAAGAAGTATAATGTGGAGATTGGTGACATCATTGCAGCCAATGAGCACCTGAAAAACAGGGAGCTGGAATATGACGAGGTGATCCGTATTCCCCGAGCCGGCAAGGATCGAGCCAGTGAGAAGCCTTCGCCGGTAAGAACGGCAGAGCAGCCTGACAAACCCCGCGATACCGTGCCTTCTTATTATCAAATGGTGCGGGATCGACTCCCCGGCTGCGATTCATCGGGTTACTTTAAGCGCCATACCCTTCAGGTGGGGCTTTTCTTGCCTTTTTATCTGGAGAAAAATCAGGAAAAATTTTACATTGACAGCTCGGAGGTAGATGATCAAGGAGAGAAGATCTATAAGAAGGTTCAACGCGATCCCAATTATATCTACCCCCGGTCGGAAAATTTCATCGAGTTTTATGAGGGGGTGCTTGTGGCCCTGGATTCATTATCTGATCAAGGTGTGCGGGTAGATCTGCGTGTATACGACAGCGGCGCCGACAGCCTGGAGTTGAAACAAACCCTTCGCAGCAACAATCTGTCCAACCTGGATTTGATCATTGGGCCGGTTTACAGGGAGAAATTTTCCCTTATGGCCCGATATGCTGAAAAGAACCGGATACACATCATCTCACCTTTTTCCAAATCCAAACGCTGGGTACACAACAATCCTTATGTGATACAGATCTATCCATCCCTGACCGCCCAGTTGGATCAGTTTGCCTCGTATATATCCCGCTTCAGCGATAAGAACATGATACTGGTTCATGCCGGCGACAGTTTGTATTATCCGGAGATAAGGCAATTCAAAGATAAGATCTTTACCTATATATCGCATGATACCAGCTTTGCTGACGTACGTTTCAAGGAAGTGGCCTTCAAGGACAGCTTGTTCTACCTGGAGCAGGCAATGAACCGGGGGGAAGAGAATGTGGTGATTGTCCCTTCCGAGGACGAAGCCTTTGTCACCGATGTGGTGACCAACCTAAACACACTATCCAAGAAGGGATACGATATGCGGGTTTTTGGCTATTCCAACTGGCAGGATTTTGTGAACATCGAACTGGAGTATTTCTATAACATCCATCTGTGCCTGTTTTCCTCATTTCATGTCAATTATAAACGTCCGGCCGTAAAACGGGTGGTTCGAAAGTACCGAAAAACCTTTTATTCCGAACCCAGCCGATATGTCTTTCACGGTTTTGACATCAGCTACTATTTCATGAATGCGCTTTACCGTTATGGAAGGGATTTTGAGGATTGCATTTATCGCTATGACGTCCCGTTGAGTCATTCTGATTACCGTTTTTACAGACCCAGCAGGGAGAGCGGCCTGGAGAACGTTTCGCTGTATCTGCTTCAATACCGCAACGATCTGAGCATCGATCTGGTTAACCTCGACCCTGACAGTCCGGCCTGGGCATCCGACTGAGTAAAAGTTGCCAAACATTTATGAAATCCCTGGATCATGATCCTTTTGTTGAAGTTCCTGCTGCCATTACTTGAAATATCAGCTAAAAAGATATATCTTTAACATGCATTTTAAATATTAAAGCAAAAGGAGGACCCATGTCACAGTATCATGAACCGGCTGAAGAACTCAGCCAAGAAGCCCGCAATTATACCCGGGCGCTCAATAGCCTGAAGGAGGAGGTAGAAGCTGTTGATTGGTACCACCAGCGGGTAGATACCACCAATGATGAGAGCCTGAAGGATATTATGGCCCATAACCGGGATGAAGAGATAGAACACGCCTGTATGACCCTGGAATGGTTGAGGCGCAACATGCCAGGATGGGATGAAGAACTCAGGAACTGGCTCTTTAAAGAAGGAGACATCAGTGAAGACCATGAACATGAATCAGAATCCAATACCTCCGGCAACGGCGATCTGGGTATTGGTAAAATAAAATAATGGAGGCACTATGGATATATTAAGAAGATCTTTAGCACCTGTTTCACAGGAGGCCTGGCATGAGATTGATGAACAGGCCCGCATCATTTTTCAGAATGTATTAACCGGCCGGCGTTTTGCAGATGTGGAAGGGCCCAAAGGCATAAACTTTGGTGCTGTCCCAATGGGAAGGCTCGATTTGGAAGAGAATCAGAAGGAGGATCAGGTGCGTTACGGCATCCACCGCATGCAGCCCCTTACAGAGATCAGGAAATCTTTCAGGCTGAATATATGGGAGTTGGATAACGCAGTACGCGGGGCTGAGGATGTTGACCTGGGAGAGCTGGAGGCTGCCGCCGGAGAAATAGCCGGGTTTGAGGAGGAAAGCATATACCATGGATTCGATAAGGCCTGCATCAAAGGATTAAAAAATGGATCCGACCACAAGCCTCTGAGCTTTCCCGATCAGCCTGAGGATATCTTAAAGACCCTTACCGATGCCATTGGAAACCTGCGACAATCCTTTATTGAAGGTCCCTACAACCTGATCGTAGGAAGAGAGCAATGGCAGAAACTGATGGTTCATACCGGGGGCTATCCCCTGAGAAAACAGGTGGAAGACCTGATAGGAGGCGAGATTATCCTAAACTTCTATATCAACGAAGGATATCTGGTTTCTGCTCGCGGCGGGGATTTCAAACTTTTTTTGGGCCAGGATCTGTCCATTGGTTACGAATCCCACTCGGAAAAAGAGGTCCAGCTTTATATCACTGAATCATTCACTTTCAGAGTGCTGGAACCCGCTGCCGCAGTGGTACTTGAATAATCCATTCATTGACGGTCCCGCCATTGGCGGGGCCGTTATTTTACAATCCCCTCCTGGCGTTCTGTCCAGCCACCCGCCATGAATATCGCCCTTTTCCTGTCCTTTTATGCTGTATCGCTTAAGGACGGGTTCTCGCCATTTGAAGGGCCGGGTTCTTTTTTAGACCGATTATAAATTGATGATGATGCGGGAGAGGCCTGGTCAACTCCGCATGCCAGGCGGGTTTTTCTTCGTTCTTACCGGTGAGAAAAATACAGCCAGTGGCTGGAAATATGACTTTTATCATTTACTGGCTTGATGATCCATCCTAATTTTAGAACAGTCAGCGATGCAAGAGAAGAAAATTTTATTGTTTTTTACCTAACAGTGTTAATAGTTTCACAGTACTAATTACTAAATTTTGTCAATATGCCTGAAATGAAAGAATTAATCAAGGATTTAGCAGACCAACATGGAAGAACGCGTGAAAGTTTGCTGCCCATTTTACAGGGAATTGTGAAAGAGGAGCGACATGTCAGCGAAGAGGTTATGACGGAGGTAGCCCGCGAACTGGATATGTCGGCCGCGTTGGTGTATGGTACCGCGACCTTTTATTCCTTTCTCGATACCGAGCCACGGGGCAAGTATGTGATCCGTCTGTGCCGGACCATCACTTGCGATATGCAGGGCAAGAAAGAGATTTTGGATACCTTGCAGCAACTGCTGAAGATCAACCTGGGAGAGACGACCAAGGACAACCGTTTCAGCCTGCTCGAGACCAATTGCCTGGGATGGTGCCACAAGGGTCCGGCTATGCTGATCAATGAGGAAGCCTATACCGATTTGACTCCGGATAGGGTCAGTGAGATCATTGATGAGTACATGATGAAAGAAATTTAAACCCAAAACCACTAAAAGACATTCACTATGCCAGATACAACAAGCAAAAAACTCAAAAGAGTAGATCTGATATTTGCAGAAGATTGCAATTATAAGGAGGTCCTCAAAAAGACCCTGAGCCGCTCGCGCGACGATGTGATCCAGGAGGTTCTGGATTCCGGCCTGCGTGGTCGCGGGGGCGCCGGTTTCCCCACGGGTCTGAAATGGAAATTCACCGCCCAGGAAGAGAGCGAAGAGAAATTCGTGGTATGTAATGCCGACGAGGGCGAACCCGGAACCTTCAAGGACCGGGAGATCCTTTTTCGGGTGCCCAATAAGGTTTTTGGCGGTATGGCCGTTTGTGGCTACGCCATTGGAGCCAGAGAAGGCTATGTTTACCTGAGGGGTGAATATGAGTTTCTCAAAGAAGATATTCAAAACAAGATCAATGCCTTCCATAAGGTCCTGGATGAGTTGGGACTGGACTTCCGCATCAAGCTGCTGCTGGGAAGCGGTGCTTACATCTGCGGTGAAGAGAGTGCCCTGTTTGAATCCATGGAAGGCAAGCGCGGGGAACCTCGTAACAAGCCTCCTTATCCCACTCAAAACGGTTTCAGAGGCGAGCCCACAGTGATCAACAACGTGGAGACCCTGGTTTATTCCCTGATGATCTGTGACCTGGGTGCCGATAGATTCCAGGAGCTGGGTACAGCCGACTCCAGAGGATCCAAGGTATTCTCCATCTCCGGTGATACCCCCATCCCCGGCATTTATGAGCTGGAGCTGGGTATGTCGCTGGCCGAGTTCGTTGAGGAATTTGGCGATGGTGATACCAAAGCCGTACAGGTTGGGGGCGCCGCCGGTTTCTGTGTGCCCCGCAAGAAATTCAACGACACGATCATCGGTTTCGAAGGCGTGCCTACCGGAGGTTCCATGATGCTTTTCAACAGCTCACGCTCCATGTACAACGTACTGAAGAATTATGTGGATTTCTTCCGCGAGGAGTCCTGCGGTCAATGTACCCCCTGCCGGGCGGGCTGCCAGCAGCTGCTTAAAGGCATCGAAGCGGTGAAAAGAGGCGACAAGCCGACCACCTACCTAAAGACCCTTTTGAAACTCACCGAGGTGATGAAGGTGACCGCCAAGTGCGGCCTGGGGCAGTCGGTTGCCAACTCCTTCTCTTCCATTGTCGATAACTTCAAGGAAGAGATGATTTACTAATCTTTTGTGGAATTCAATAAAACAATATACAATGGCCAATACAGTTAGTTTAAAAATAGATGGATTTGATGTTAAGGTAGAAAAGAACAGCACCATTCTGGATGCGGCGCGAAAACTCGACATCCATATACCCACGCTTTGTTACCATGAGGATCTTTGTGTGGCTGGTAACTGCCGTGTGTGCATGGTCGAGCGCAAAGGGGCCAACAGCCTGGTTCCTTCCTGCGCAACACCTGCCGAAGAGGGAATGGAGATACAAACCAACACCCTGAAGGTACGCCGCGCAAGAAGATACATCGTCGACCTGCTGCTGAGCGAGCACCGTGAGGACTGCACCAAATGCTACAAAAACGGCAACTGCGAACTGCAGTCTCTGGCATCGGATACCATCATCAGCGGGGATTACCTGTTCATGGATCTGGTACCCGACAAGAATTACACCATCGATCAGTATTCACCCTCGATCATGAAAGACGATGGCAAGTGCGTTCGTTGTCAGCGTTGTGTGCGAACCTGCACCGAACTGCAGCACGTCAGCGCCCTGGGTGTGGCTTACAAAGGACATGAGATGAAGATCTCCACCTTCTTCGAGAATCCTTTGATCGATGTAGTCTGTACCAATTGCGGACAGTGCGTCAACCGTTGCCCAACCGGTGCCCTGGTAGAGCGCAACTACATCGACCAGGTATATGATGCCATCTATGATGAGGATACCCATGTGGTCGTGCAGACCGCGCCCGCCGTTCGGGTGGCCCTGGGCGAGGAACTGGGCTTCGACGTGGGTGAGCGTGTTACCGGCCGGATGGTAACGGCGCTCAAGCGCATCGGCTTCGACTCTGTACTGGATACCGATTGGTCGGCCGACCTGACGATCATGGAGGAAGGCACCGAGCTGCTGACCCGTCTGAAGAAAGCCCTGGTGGATAAGGACAGCAGCGTGAAGCTGCCTATGACCACCTCCTGCTCTCCCGGCTGGATCAAGTTCGTCGAGCATACCTTCCCCGAATACCTGGATAATGTGTCTACCTGTAAATCCCCTCAACAGATGTTCGGAGCCCTGGCTAAGACCTATTATGCCGATAAGAAAAACCTGGATCCGGAGAAGGTCGTATCGGTCTCGGTCATGCCCTGTACCGCTAAGAAGTATGAGGCCGACCGTCCTGAGATGCGCGACAGTGGATACAAAGATGTAGATTATGTGCTGACCACCCGCGAGGTAGCCCATATGATCCGTCAAGCCGGTGTGGATTTCATGGTCCTGGAAGAGAACAAGTACGACAGCATCATGGGTCAGTCCTCGGGAGCAGCTGTTATCTTCGGTGCTACCGGAGGGGTAATGGAAGCCGCCCTGCGTACCGCTTATGAGATCGTTACCGGTCGCGAGGTACCCTTCGACAATCTCAACATTACCCCGGTACGAGGTATGGAAGGGGTGCGCGAAGCATCTGTCGTGATTGAAGGCGCTAAGAAGGAATGGAACTTTTTGGAAGGGGTCGAGCTGAAAACCGTTGTGGCACACGGCCTGACCAACGCCCGCGAGGTGATGCAAAAGGTTCGCAGTGGCAAAGCCGACTGGCATTTTATAGAGGTTATGGCATGCCCCGGCGGATGTCTTGGCGGTGGCGGACAACCCATACCCACCACACCCGAGATACGCCAGAAGCGTGCCGACGCCATCTATGCGGAAGACTCCGACATGTCCGTCAGGAAATCCCATGAGAACCCCGAGATACAAGCCATCTACCAGGAATACCTGGGTGAACCCCTGGGGCATAAATCACACGAACTGCTCCACACACATTATAAGGAGCGTAAGCGTTACTAGAAGTATATTCCCATCAACTGGAAAAGGGCGGTCTTGAACCGCCCTTTTTTGTGGTTTCGCCTTTCGGGCTTTTAGAATTCATCATACCAGGACCCCATGCAGGTATACCACCATCCAGCCCCTATAGAGATAATGCTTTAGGCTGAATACCGACCCAACGGTTTGGGGAGTGCTACCATGCATTCAGGGAAGCAGCTGTTTTGCCGCTATAGATATTTCTGATACTCTTCGGGAACATCGAAATATTCCTTGTACAGTTCCACATCCGGTCCCATGCCTTCTACCTGCTTGTCCCGCATCTTGTAGGTGCATTTTTCACCCGCGATCCCGGAAAAAAAGATCTCGTATTCCTTGCCTTCCTGATCCCGCATGAATACTTTTACCAGGTTGTTGTTTTCTTCCCGGTTCAGGGTGGTGTGACAAAGCGGACAATAGATGGTAAATTCCTCTCCGGACGCTACCTCAAAATCCGGATGTTTGGTGGTGGTGTAGTTTCCCAGTTCGGGGCTCAAAAAGATCAGTCCTTTTTGGTTGGTCTTTTGGGATTTGGCCGTTATTACCAGGTTGTTTTCAACCCGCAGCTGACCCTTGCATACTGGGCAATAATAATCGTACCACATGTTACCTCCTTTTGATTATAATATACAAAATATACCGTTATGAGTCAATGGGTATTGCTCGTCCCGGCCACCCGGTTGATTTTCTCTATCAGGGCGTCGGCCGTTATTTGGACATCCGGGGTGAGGGATTCTCCCAGGGATATATCCAGGGGCTGGATGCCCAGGATATAGACCGGGCTGTTGAAAAGTTCACATACCCGGTCGAGGGATATGTTGTGGGTATTGGTGGTATGGCCATTGATCCGCTCGGCCGGAAGAAGGTCCCAGTGTCCCGGTTGGGCCTGGAGGTCCATGCAGTCGATCAGTATCAACACATCGGGGGCCAGGCTGTTGATCTTGCCGATGTAGTTCTCTATGCTCACCTCTACCGTGAGCCCCCGCAGCCGGGAGGTAGGGATCAGGTGATGGGTGATGTATACGCCAACTCCGTCGTCCCTTTTCAGGACGTTGCCGATTCCCACAAAAAGGATCTGCCGGTTGGCCGGGTTTAGTAAAATCTCCTGCATCATCGGGTTTATGAGAACACCTTCATTTGCACTTGTCTCAGACAATTGGGGCACAGTACGTTGAACATATCCCTTCTTCTGAGTTCTCCTTCACTGAGCTCAACTTTTGTTTCTTCCCTGGAGGCCAGGCGCAGTTTTTCATTGAGCATCTTCAGGTTCATGATGTTGGAGTAAGCTTTGGGTCCCAGTTTTTTATGCATGAACATGATGTGCTCCCTGGTGGTGATGATGGCCCCGCAGTTCTTGCATATCAGCAGTTCTTTTTCCTGGTATTCCACATTGGTTTTCCTGTCGAAGGAAGAGAGGTCGTAGATTTGGTCGGAGAGCACCACGCCTTTACCCGTGATGCAATGCTCTTCACATTGACCGCAAAACAGGCATTTACCATAGTCCCTTTTGATGATTCGAACTCCCTTCTCCCGGTCATCTTCAAAAGTAATGGCCAGGGACGGACATACATTGGCGCATGTCTCACACCCCACACAGTTTTGGTCGTCCACCACCGGTTTACCCCGAAAGCCTTCGAAGGGCGTATGTTCCTTCTTCGGAAAGCGGGTGGTGTAAGCCGGGGTCACCAGGGAGATCACCGCCTCTCTGAGTTCACGAATTTTTGGATATTTCATGGCTTAGTTTTTTGTTCCTTGTAATCATCCTTGACACTTCTTTTGCCCAGGGGAATGCCGAAGATGTAGGATCCCCTTACCAGGGCATGGGCCGCCACGGTAGCCACAAAGAAAAGAATGGGTATGGCGATCAGGGCTTTCACCCCGACGTCAATGAATCCGTAACGCACCAGCACCCCGATCAGGATGCTCCAGGTTCCCAATGTGACTGTCTTGGTGGCCGACTGAAGCCTGTTGTAAACGTCCGGTAGCCTGATCAGACCAATGCATCCGAACAGGTTGAACAGGACACCGATAGCTATGAGTATTGTACTGACCATATCATTCATTTAGTTTTTTACCACTGATGTACTTGGCCAGGGTCAGGGTGCCGATAAAGCTGAGAATGACCCAGGCAATGCCGATATCGATGAGGTATAACCGGCCGGTTACCACCGTTAGGATGGCGCATATGCCTACCACCAGGATCCCGAAGATATCGATCCCCACCATCCGGTCGGCAATGGAAGGTCCGCGTATGATCCGGTAAAGGCAGAACACGCTCAGTCCGATTTGTATGTACAATAAGATGTGTAAGAAATCCATATCATTCAAAGATTTTTTTGATGTATTTTTCAAACCTGCCCGATACTTTTTGGGAGTAGACTTCGGGATCTTCGCTGCTGACGTAAATCCAGTGGACATACATCACATCGCCGATCACATCGACGGCGATCGTGCCCGGTGTCATGGTGATGGAATTGGCCAGCATGGTTTTGGCCAGGTCGGATTGAACACCGAGCTGTACCTTAACTATTCCCGGTTTGATGGGCATGGCCGGGTGCAACACCCGGTAGGCCACATCAAAATTGGCCTTGATGCACTCCCACAGAAAGATAAAGATGTATACCAGCAGCCAGGCGTATCTCCTGGGCTCCAGGAACATGCCCACCCGGGTTACGAAATACCTGCCGAAAAGCCCGGTGGTTATCGCTGCTGCCACCATACCGGTCAGGATGTTGGCCACAGACAGGCTCAGGGTGATCAACAGCCAAAACAACAGGGTTAGGATGAATAATGCCAGATAACGTTTCATGTGTTTATTTTTTATCTAATTAATTGGCCACATGGAACCCGCATGTTTATTCATGTCCTTGTTGTGTAAGTTCGTGCATGCGGGTTTCATATTACATTCCGGTTATGATCGTTGCATAATTGCTCGTTTCCATCAGGACATCCACGGCCGGGGTCAACATTACTTCCCTGACTCCCGGGAAGATCAGCAGGCTCAGGGCCAGGCACAGCACCACCAGCACCACCATGGACAGACTCATGGCAAAAGGCACCTCCCGGATCTTCTTGCTGAAGGTGGATTTGTTGAAGAAGGCGTAGCGCTGGAATTTCATAAAGGAGGCCAGGGTCACGATGCTGACCAATACAGCCAAAATGGCCAACAGATAAAACTCACCCTTAATGGCCGCCACGATGATGATCAGTTTGCTGAAAAATCCATTGAAAGGAGGTATCCCTGATATGGACAGGGAAGCACCCAGTGAGGTGGTGCTTGTGACGGGCAGGCTTTTGAAGAGTCCTCCCATCATTTTAAGGTTCCTGGTACCCGTTACATATTCAATGGCTCCGGCATTAAGGAAGAGAAGCCCTTTGAATACGGCGTGGTTGATCATATGAAACAAGCCCCCGGCAATGGCCAGGGCAGCTACCGAGCGGTCGCCTCCTTGTACCATCAGGATCATACCCATGCCTACTGCGATCACCACATAACCCATCTGGCTGATGCTGTGGTAAGCCAGCAGCCTTTTCAGGTCCCATTGTCCGATGGCCAGGAAAACCCCGATTACCATCGACAGAGCACCGATTACAGTGATCACCAGGCTTATTTCATAGGTGAGGGCAAACATATTGAAGAACAGCCGAAGCAGGGCGTAAATGCCGACTGCCTTGATCAGCACACCGGAGAGCATGGCCGAGATGGGCGCCGGAGCCGAGGAGTGGGCATCGGGCAGCCAGGCGTGAAAGGGGATCATGGCAGCTTTCATTCCGAAACCGCTGATCAGCAGTATTTGGGTGAAAGTGAGAAACAAATCCGGGGGCTCCTCTTTGAGTATACCCGATATATCCGCCAGGTTCAGGGTTCCGGTTTTCCAGTATAACATTCCAATGGCCAGGAGTATCAGCAGGGAAGCGATGCCTCCCAATACCTGGTATTTGAAGGATGCTTCCAGTTCGGTTTTTTCTATGCCAAAGGCCACCAAGGCGTAAGAAGCGATCACGGCAATTTCCAGAAACACATACATGTTGAACATATCTCCCGTGAGCACTACACCGTTCATTCCGGCAATCATCAGGCTCAACAAGGCGAAGAAGTTATTCTGTGCCGTATACCTTTTGATGTAGGATATGGCAAAGAAGGTAGCCAATAACCCAATAAGATTGACAATCAGTAGGGTAAAGGCACTAAGCCCATCCAGCACCAGGTAAATGGCAATGGGAATGCCTTCCACAGGGCTCCATCCCCCTACCTGATAAGTTACCGGCTCTTTCAGTCCACCGAAGATCAGGTGAAAAGTCAGGATGGTCAGAAACAGAAGCACCAGGGTAAGGAGGGCTTTCTGAAAACCCTTCACCAACCTGCCAAAAACGGGTATCAGGAAGGCAGAGGCTAAAGGTAAAATCACATATAAGGGTACCAGGCTGCTCATATTTTATCCTCTTAAGTTATTGATTTCTCGTATATCGAAAGTTCCGTATTTCTTGTATATGCGGATGGCTATGGCCAGCAGCATGGCCGAAGTGGCCAGTCCGATGACGATGGCCGTCAGCACCATGGCCTGGGGCAGCGGGTCTACAAAAACCGGGTTTTCAGGCAGATTCTTTGTCAAAATAGGTGCTACCCCATTTTCCACGTACCCGATCAGGGCGAAGAAAAGAAAAACGGAGAACTCCATGATTGTAAAACTGATCACGATTTTGATCAGGTTGCGTCGGGTCACGATTCCGTAAAGACCCACCAGGAATAAAAAGAAGCACATGAAATATACCGTCATCGTTGTTCCTCCTCTTCTTTAAAGATGATTAATGCCAGAAATATGGTGATGATGGCAGCCGCCACTTCTATGCCGATCAATATGTTGTACAGGGGCACGGCACCAGCGCTCACCAGTTCCCCTACCGTGCCTTTCGGCAGATAGTCATTGAAAAAAACTTTGCTACCGATCAGCAGTCCGGCGGTGGCCAAAATCAGGGTGGCCAGAATGGAGAGGCTCTCTGTGACAGATGAACCGGTCTCTTCCTTGCGCAGCTTGACCACTTCACTGCCAAAGGCAAGGATCAGAAGGATAAATGCCCCGGCCAGTATGATGCCCCCGGCAAAAGCTCCGCCGGGTGTCAGGTGTCCGTGAACCACGATGTAGATTCCATAGATGCATATGATGCCGCTCATCAGCTGGGCTACTTTTTTGACAATGGGTGTGAGTCCTTTCATCGGTTGTGGTTTTTATTTTTTTCCTTTTAGCCGCAGCACGGTTAAAACACCCAGTGCTGCTGTAAATAAGATGGTTGCCTCGCCCAGGGTGTCGTAAGCCCTAAAATCCCAGAGTACGCCGGTGACCAGGTTTGCTGCACCTGTTCTTTGTGCGCCTTCTTCCACATAGGTTTGCGACATGCGCATGCTGTGTTCCCCAAACAGCTCGAGCGAAGCGGTTGCCATATCAAAGAAATAGATCATGAAGCCGATGAACATCAGCCCCAGTATGATGTTGACCGTTCCTTTCCAACCGGCCGGAGTTTTCAATTCCTTGCGGCTGCTGTCGAGCACCACGGCCACCATGATGATCAGGGTGATCGTCTCCACTACGATTTGTACAATGGCCAGGTCGGGAGCTCTCAGATGAAGAAAACAGATCACCAGTCCGTAACCCACAATGCCCTGAGCGATGACTGCCGAGAGCAGATCGTTGGCATGCAGGGCATATATCGCCCCGATGATCATGAAACCCAGTATGACAGATAGTAAAACTTCCATATATCTCTTACATTAATGATTTTTAGAGCAACAGCAGCATGATGATGATGAATCCGGCAAAGATCCAGATGGCATAAGCGGTCATCACGCCGGTATGAACCTTGCTGAATAGTAGGTTCAATCCGTAAAAAAGTTTCTTGAACAGCACATAAAGATCGAACCAGCCTTTCTGGGCGGTTTCATAAATTTCTTTCAGGGGGCGCATTTCCCTGATGGTGTTGTAGTATTCCGTCACCCGGTATCCGGCAGTTTCATAGAACGTTTCACCCCCGATATAGGCATCGGCTTTGCGCATGTTCCTGATGTTGCCTGCCAGGTAGATTAAAATGCCCAGCACAATATAAATCAAAACCAGCAGGGAGACCGTGGAGGATTGCCAGACGCCCACGAACTCAAAGGGGCCGGTGTAGGATTCGAACAAGCCGGGCACGACCCAGTTGGTGGCGAACACTCCAAAGCCGATACATACAATGGCCAGCAGGAGTTTTGGGAGCCACATCAGGATATTGACCTCACGGAGACTGTCAAATGCTTCTTTCCTTCTGCCCAGGAATATGCCTGAAATGAATTTGATAAAACTGGCCAGGGTCAATGCGGAACCCAAAACAGCTCCTGCCAGCCATATGATCCAGAGTTGACTTGCTATGCCGCTGCCGTGGCCGAAATCGATGATGCTCTGGTAGATCATCCATTTGGAGGCGAAACCGTTCAGTGGTGGTATGCCGGAGATGGCCAGGGCAAAGATCAGGGCCGAGAAGAAGGTGACAGGCATGCGACTGGATAAGCCGCCCAAATCATCCAGGTCTTCTTTGCCGGTTTTGTCCTGCACGCTTCCAGCACTCAGGAAGAGTCCACTTTTATAGAGGGCATGGTTGACCATGTGGAATAAACCAGCGGCAACAGCCAGGGGTGTGGCAATGGCTATGCCCAGGATCATGTAGCCTACCTGGGATACGGCATGAAAGCTCAGCAGCCTTTTGAAATTGTGTTGTATTAATGCCATCATCACTGCTGTCAGGATGGTTAGTACGGCCAGGATAATCAGGATCAACGTAAGCCATTGATTGACCCGGAAGATGTCCACGCATAGGCGGGTGAGAAAATAAATGCCTAACAACTTATCGAGCGAGGCCGGCAGGTAGGCTGTTGAGGAGGCCGGAGCATGCTGAGCAAAATCGGGTATCCAGGAATGGAAAGGGAAGGCACCGGCCTTGGTGAAGCTGCCGATCATAAGGGTTATGAAAGCCCAGATCTCCAGGGAGGAGGAGGTGGCCAGGTCGAGTTCGCTCATGTTCCATGTACCCGTGAGTTGCCAGATGATGGCTATGCCCAGGATCATGATGCCGTCCGAGGCACCGATGATGATCAGGGTTTTCTTGGCAGCAGCCGAGCTCTTCTCATCCTGGCCTTTTATGAGTTTATAAAGGGTGAATCCCAGGATACCCCAGAAAAAGATGAACAACAGCATGTTGTCGGCCAGCACCGCACCTATAGCAGATCCCAGGGTGATCAGGAAAAAGGGATAGAAATGGTATATTTTTTTCTTTTGATGGACCGAGCGGCTGGAATAGATGGCGATCACCACGGCGAAGCCCCCGACGAACAAGGCGATCAGTTGGCTCAGGGGGTCGATGTTCAGGGTAAGGTATTGTCCTGCACCCACGAGCAACTCATGGAGTATGGAGCCGTCTGCTGCTGTTTGGGGGACCAGGGCGAGCTGGACGGTCTGGGATTCATAGCCGTAGACGACAAAGCCCAGGTATAGGACAATGATCGAGACGATCAGGGCAAACAGCGCTTTGATCGCTTTCAGGCGCTCGGGCAACAGGAAAAGGATGATTCCTGCAACAATGGGCAAAAGGATGATGTAGTATAGTACATCCATAATGTTGGGTTTAGGCGTTATTTCTTATTTGTTGCGTTTTTTGCTTCGACAGTTCCACCAACTGGTTGCCATCGTAGATTTTTTTGCCTGTATGCCAGTCATAGGCAAAGGCCATGCGCTCGGTACAACAGTAGCAGGGGTCGACAGCAGCCAGGGAGATGGTGGCATCGGATATGGTCTGTCCCACGCACGATTTTTTAAAGGTGGCGATGTTCACGTAACTGGGAGCACGAATCTTATGACGAACAGGTGAATTGGAGCCGTCGGTCTTGACAAAATGGAAGACCTCACCCCGGGGGGCCTCCGCCCTTCCCGTACCCATTCCTTCAGGTATCTCTTTAACCTGCACCTCAATGTCTCCTTCCGGTTCTTTCTCCAGTCCGTCCAGGCATTGCTCGATAATCTTGATGGATTCGTAATTCTCCAGCAGCCTCACCTGGGCCTTGGCAAATACATCTCCCTGCGGGGCCGTGATCACCTTCCAGTCCACCATGTCGTAGGCGGCATAGGGATCATCCCTTCTCACATCGATCTCCCATCCCGAAGCCCTGGCGGTAGGTCCTACCGCAGCATAATCCATCACGTCCTGTTTGGTGAGAATGCCCACTCCTTTGGTTCGGGCATGAATGACAGGATCGTCCATGACCGCCCCGGTGAGCAGATCGTTTTTCTTTTTCAATTCATTCATGATTTTACGAGCCAGCTTGATCTGGTCGGTGCTGATGTCCCTGCGCACCCCGCCGATCTTGAACATGGCATAGCTGTTGCGGTTGCCCGAGATGATCTCGAACAGGTCGAGCACGGGCTCCCGGTATTTCCAGGCCCACATCCATACCGTGTTGTAGCCCAAAAAATGTCCGGCCAGGCCTACCCACAGGAAGTGGCTGTGAAGCCGCTCCAGCTCTCCTACGATCGAGCGGATGTATTTGGCCCGGTTGGGGGGCTCTACCTGGGCGATCTCTTCCATGCAATTGGCATAGGCAAAGGGATGGGAAGTGGAACAGATGCCGCATATGCGCTCCACCAGGAAGAAGACCTGCTCGAAAGTCTTACTCTCACTTAGTTTCTCGATCCCCCGATGGTTGTAACCGGTTTCCCACTTGATGTCTTTTACCGTTTCACCCTCGCAATAGAGCTTGAACAACTCAGGCTCTTCCTGGAGGGGATGGTAGGGACCGACGGGTATGATTCTTTTGTTGGCCATGCTTGGTTAGGATTTAAAGTTTTTTCGGTACGGGTAAACACCTTCTGCCCAATTGCCGTCGGATAGGAGCTTTTCGGGCTCCGGATGGTTCCGGAACGTAATGCCCAATATCTCATGCATTTCCCGCTCGATCCAGTTGGCTCCTGAGAACATATTGGCCAGGGATTCGATCTGAGGCTTTTCCTCCGGCAATATTACATGGAGGTTGATGATGTTGCCCGAGGTGTCGTCACTGAAGTGGTACATGATCTCAAAGCCCTCTTTGCTGTGGAAGGCAGAAGCGATGATAAACCGGAACTTGAGATTTTGATAGAAGTAACGGGCGATTTCGGTCAGCGCATCAGCACGTATATCGATCATATAACGCTTATCCCGGATGATCTGGCTTCCGGTGACTCCCTCCGGCAGTTGTTGCTGTATGTTTTCCAGAAATGTTTGTTTGTCCATCATGAGACTATATGGTTTGCATTAATTTACTGAGCCCGGAGATCATGGCTTCCGGCTTGGGCGGACACCCCGGTATATAGGCATCTACCGGTATGATCTGATCCACGGGTCCGGCGAAAGTGTTGCCTTCTGCAAAGATGCCCCCGGTTATGCCGCAAGCTCCGAAGGCCACCACATAAACCGGCTTGGACGCCTGGTTGTACACTTCAAGCAACCGGGGTTTATCCCGCTGGTTGATCGATCCGCTCACCAGGATCACATCGGCATGCCTGGGGCTGCCCACCAGTTTGATTCCGAAGCGTTCCACGTCGTAGCGGGGGGTGAGCACATCCAGTATCTCGATGTCGCAGTTGTTACATGAAGCACCCGCCAGGTGAAATACCCAGAGTGATTTTTTCAGACAAAAGCTTTTCAGTCCCATGGCATTGGTTTTATAGTCCTAAATATGTAAGTACGATGGCTATGATCACCAGGGCATTCATGCCGATCAAAAAAAACCGCATGGCCTGTTTGATCCTGAGCCGGGGGTTGGTGTTGCGGATCAGGGTTAGCAACAGTACCACAGCCAGCACTTTAAGAACGGCCCACAGGATGCCGATGCCCTCCAGGTGGAAGCCGCTCATGAGGAAGGCCACGATCAGGGCAGGCAGAATGAACAACATGATGTATTTGGTGAATTGCACCAGGGCATAGACCGTTCCGGAATATTCAATAAAGGAGCCTTCCGAAAGCTCCGTTTCGGCTTCGGCAATGTCGAAGGGCACCATACCGAGTTTGGCCTGGATGCAGAACACACCCACGATCAAGAGGAGGACACCCGAGATGCTCCCGATAAAGGGAGAGGCCTGGGCCTGCATCTGTATGATCTCGCTCATCCGCATGGCCTGATCGGCCTTTAGAATAATGGCTGCAAAAAAGAGCAGGAAAGTGAGCTCGTAACTTACAATCAGCTTGATTTCCCGGGAGGCACCCACCGAGGCCAGGGGGTTTCCGGAGGCCAGGGCACCCAGGATATAGGTGAGCGAGGGGATGGTCAGCAAATAGAAGATAACCATCACATCCCCTTCAAAGCCAATGTGGATGTTGAACAGGGGCAGGAGAATAAAAGCCGCCGCAGCTGTAGCTCCAAAGAGTCCCAGCACCGGTGCGATCAGAAAAGTCATCCTGGCACCCCGCGCAGGTAATAGGGTTTCTTTTACCAGTAGAAGCTTAAGAAAATCATAAAAGGGCTGAAGCAGCGGGGGCCCTTTCCGGAACTGAACCTGGGCTGTGATCTTTCTGTCAAACCAGGACAGCAGGCCGCCTACTACTCCTGCAAACAGCAACCCCGGATAAATCAAGAAGTAAAAGAGTGTTTCAGCCATCGTTCTCGTTTTTTAGTTTGTCATAGGGAATGTCTTTTACCAATACCTGATCGTTCAGGGCATAAATATCCTGCTCCGGATTTTCTTCCATATCCACCATTTTTACTGCCCCACCCGGATTGTATTGGATGAATTGCCGCAGTTCTTTTTCATCATTCAGGTCGAAATACCGCTCGGGGTCCCTGTGATGCTCGAAAAAATCACTCATCATGGTTCCGAAGGGACAGATCGTGACACAAGATTTACAGGAGATGCACAGATTGGTGTGGCGCGTGATCATGCCTTCCACATCTTTTTCCAGGGCATCCGCCGGACAAACCTGGATGCAGGGAGCTTCTTCGCACCTTCTGCAGGTAAAGCGGAAGACAGCCAGTTCCCGGAGCGTCTTGAGTCCATTGGTATTGGGATGATCGCTGAGGATGCCATCTATCCTTGGTTTGTCACCTCTTCCGGTGATGTGATGGTCCCTCAGTTTGGTCAGATCGATTAATATCTTTTTGCTCATGGGATGTTGGTTTTTATTTCCATATGTCCGGCTTGTCTTTGATCTCATCGTAACTGAAAACTGGTCCGTCCTTACAGACGAAATATTCGCCCATCATGCAATGACCGCACTTGCCCAGGCCGCACGACATGTTTTTTTCCATGGACAGATAGATGTTGTGTTCGGGATAGCCCATCTCCAGGAGCTTTTGCACACTGAACTTCATCATGATAGGCGGGCCGACCACTACCGCCACCGAATCATCGATGTTGACATCGATCTTGTCAAGCAGCACCGTGGCCACCCCCACTTGTTCGGTCCACGATTCGTCGGCTTCATCCACCGTACGCATGACCTCGAACTTCGGTATGTTGCGCAGCTCATCGATATAGGGTTCATAGATGCATTCCTGCGGGGATTTGGAGCCGTAACAGAAGGTGACTTTCTTGACGCGCTCCTGTTCGGCTTCCAGGTTGTAAAGCAGAGAGCGCAACGGGGCAAAGCCGCAGCCTCCGCCCAGTATAAGGACCTCCTTGTCGTAGAGTTTTTCCAGGGGATATCCCCTTCCATAAGGTCCTCGTATGCCGAGGGTTTCTCCACCTTTCATCTGGTGGAGCCGCTCGGTGACATATCCGGTTTGCATAACGGTGATGTCAATGCGGTCTTTGATCAGGGGGGAGGAAGAGGGTGTAAAAGGAGCTTCTCCAACGCCATCTACCACCAGTTCAACGAACTGACCAGTATGGAAGTTGAAATTGTGTTCGGGCTTGAGTACAAATGTCTTGATGGTGGGAGATTCCTCAATCACCTCCAACAATTTCGACTTAATGGGCTTGTATATATTTGTGTTGTTCATGAAAGAGGATTTTTAATGGTTTGCCAGCTCCATGAAGAGTTCATTTTTATTGATGTTACCGATACAAGCTTCGATGCAGCGTCCGCAACCTGTACAGGCAGTGGATTCAAATTTCTGGGGTTTCCAAACATACTTGCACATGTACCGGTTGTAGAAGCGTTTGTGCAGAGGGCTAAGGGGATCTTCGCCGGCGGCAACCTTCTCGAATCCCGGATACTGGCAGGCATCCAGATGACGAACCTTCTCGAATCCCGGCCGCTCCATCAGCAGAAAGCATGTGCATGTGGGACATATGGTGGCACATGCCCCACAGGAAACACAGGTTTCTGAATATTTTTTCCAGATTTCCTGGTTGGATTGATTCACCAACTCACCCGTCTTCCGGTAGTCTGGTAAACCCTGGTTGTTGTGATTCAGCCATTCTTCCACCTCTTTGCGTTTGTCCAGCAGCGACTGGATCTCATTCTCGGTAGGCTCGTGGAAAGTGGTGTGCTTTTCCATTTCTTTGATGAGCTCAGCTCCCTTTTCGCTGTGGGTATAAAGATAGATGACTCCCCCAAAAAGGCTCAGGGTCAGATCGTGGTTGCTCTGGGGATAGGGTTTGATGCCGTAAGTAGTGCAATGGCAGTGCTCCTGGATGCTATGGCAGTCGGTTCCGATGAGTATACAGGCATCCCGGTTTTTTTTGTAGACCGGATCCACATAATCGCGGTTCAGATACATCTCGTCCTGTATATTGGCCGCCTCCAGGTCGCAGGAAGGAATGCCCAGAATGATCTTACGCCGGGGAGGCGGTTCGATGTGCACCACATTTTCTTCCACCGGCATGAAGAATGTCTTCAGGGGCGTGGCCGGTTTGGGTTGGTTGTAAACGATGTGGGGAATGGACTCAGCCTCGATCAGCTCATAATCCTGTTGCTCACCATAGAACAAAGGGGCATATATTCCAAAATCGTTGATTAAATTTGCCAGGGATTTTTCCCAGTCATGCCTGGTTAAGGAGTAATATTTGTTCATGATTATTGTTATATTTTTCACAAAACAAGATAGGAAAGATGTGAATTTGAGTCAATATGTTATGGAACAATATCACAATAAACGGGTCTAAACAGAATTGGTTTAAATAAAAATAGTCTTATAACCAGCATGATAGAGGAGGTTTGCTATTTAATAAAAATAGTTATATATTTCACAATAATTTTTCAATTGAGAAAAATTTCACAATAATTATGGGAACTTTTGCACAGACCAAACGGTTGCTTCGCTATCGGATGGGTTTGATCCGGCTGAAGAAGATGGGGCTGGAGAAGGTCTTTTCCTATACCCTTGGAAAGGAGACGGGGGTGACAGCCGAGCTGGTGCGTAAGGATTTTTCTGCATTTGGTATCAAGGGCCACCGAAGGGGTGGTTATGATGTGGATCATTTATTGTCTTCCCTGGAGCGGATATTTGGCAAGGAACGTGTACAGAATGTGATTGTGGTAGGTATGGGCAACATGGGCAAGGCCATCTCCATGTATAAAGGATTTCGCGATCACAAAATGAATATAGTAGCCGGATTCGACATCGACCCGGCCAAACTGAACAAGAAGTTTCAGATACCCGTGTATCCAATGGAGAATATGGGAGAAGTCATTGAGGCCTTCAATGTATCGGTGGCTGTGCTTACCGTGCCCGAGGTAGCGGCCCAGGAAGCAGTTGACAACCTTGTGAGCCACGGCATTCAGGGTATCCTGAACCTGGCACCCGTGCTTTTGAAAACACCCGATTATGTGCTGGTCAACAATGTGAACCTGATGGTGGAACTCGAAAGGCTGATGTATCACTCCGGGGTCCTGAAATAGATGCTTGAATGAGGCTAAGGCTAAGCCTCAGCCTCAGGTTCATTCAATCATCTTAAATGGCTATTTACTTTCTGGTATCAATACGTTAAATTAGTAAGAAAAAATTGAGCGATAACTCCGCATACAAGATACACATTCAAGGCCTGGTGCAGGGGGTTGGGTTCCGGCCCTTCATTTATCGCCTGGCCACACAGAACCGTTTAAAGGGTTGGGTGGTGAACCGCAACGATGGGGTTATCGTCAAAGTTCATGGCGAAGCCGAAACGGTAGAGCAGTTTATTTCACAGATCCGGGCTTATGCTCCTGAGGCTTCCCGCATACGGAGCATAAACTGGCAGGCAAGCGATGATGAGGGGGCCGAGGATTTCCATATCATCTCCAGCGAAGACCGTTCCCGGCAAATCACAGACATTAGTCCGGATATAGCCGTATGTACTCAGTGTCTCGAGGATATGAGGCGTCAGCCGCACCGCATCCAGTACCCCTTCATCAACTGCACCCATTGTGGCCCGAGGTTTTCCATTATCCGGGAGTTGCCTTATGACCGGCCCAACACCACCATGTCGTCTTTTAGGATGTGCCGGGTGTGCAAAGAGGAATACCGGGATGTGAACGACCGCCGTTTTCATGCCCAGCCGGTGGCCTGTAACCACTGTGGCCCTGCCTATGAATATTATCAACAGGGACGTGTCATCCGGGATACATCCAAAATGCTCTCCCAGCTTGCCTCT
Source organism: Bacteroidales bacterium (assembly GCA_018334675.1). Taxonomy (GTDB): domain Bacteria; phylum Bacteroidota; class Bacteroidia; order Bacteroidales; family UBA12077; genus JAGXLC01. Next base: position 50,991 of record JAGXLL010000016.1, read on the forward strand.
GCCCTTGAAAAAGGCTGGATCATTGCACTGAAGGGCATTGGCGGATTTCATCTGGTATGTGATGCCACCAATGAAAGAAGCGTGGCCCGCCTGCGCCGGATCAAAAAACGGGATGCCCGGCCTTTTGCCTGTATGTTTGCCGACCTGGAGACAGCCCGTCAATATGCTCATATTGGCGAACAGGAGGCCATCAGCCTTACTTCCTGGAGGCGGCCCATCGTGTTGCTCCGCCAGAAGAGATCCCTGGCATCACAGGTGAACAGCCCCCTGGATACCCTGGGCGCCATGCTGCCTTATATGCCCGTGCATCATATGCTTTTTTCCGAGATAAACCTGCCAGCTGTGGTAATGACCAGCGCCAATTTCAGCCAGGAACCATTGATTGCCGATAACCAATCCGCCTACCATAAGTTGGGGAGTTATGCCGATGCCTTCCTTTTCCATAATCGTACCATTTATAACCGGGTCGATGATTCCCTGGTGCGCATCATGGACAGTGAAGAACGGCCCCTTCGGCGGTCCAGGGGATATGCGCCCGAACCCATTCCTTTGGCACGACAGGTGGAGGGTATTCTGGCCACCGGGGCAGAGCTGAAGAACACTTTTTGTCTGGGCCGGGGTGATCAGGCCATTATGAGCCAGCACATCGGAGATTTGAAAAACCATGATACCTACGATTTTTATACACGTAACATAGAGCTTTTTTTGGGCCTTTTCAGGATGGAACCCCACGTTGTGGTCAGCGACAGCCATCCCGATTATTTTTCTTCCCGTTTTGCCAGGAACTATGTGTCCCAGAAAAACCGCCGCGATACCAGTGGACCCAATGGCAATGTGCGACTCATACAGGTGCAGCATCACCATGCCCACATCGTTTCTTGTATGGCCGAACATGGTTTGGATGAGGAGGTGATCGGCATTGCCCTCGACGGGACGGGGTATGGGGACGATGGTTGCATATGGGGAGGCGAGTTTTTAACCTGTGACCTGGCCGACTACCGCCGCCATACCCATCTGGAATATCGGCCTATGCCGGGAGGGGATAAGGCCGTGGATGAGCCCTGGAGGATGGCCCTATCCTGGCTCTATCTTGCTTTTGGAGAGGAGATTTTTGAGATGAAGCTGGATTTTTTGGCTTCCATGGCTGCTGAAGATATCAAGCTCATTGTATCGATGATGCGTAAAGGCATCCATGCTCCACTCACCTCCAGTGCCGGCAGACTTTTTGACGCGGCATCTGCATTGCTGAACCTGCGCACGCGATCCCGCTTCGAAGCAGAGGCGGCCATGGTGCTCGAATCCATCGCCGATGAGGAAGTTGAACAATATTATACTTTTGATTATACCCAAGCCGGGGTGGGCTTTGCCTCTACCTTCCGGGAGATGATCCGTGACCTGGAGGAGGGATTGCCGCTGGCTGTTATATCCGCCCGTTTTCACAATACCCTGTCCAGGGCCATAGTATTTATATCCGGTGAGATACGCCGGCAAAGAGGGCTGAACAAAGTGGTGCTCTCCGGGGGTACCTTTCAGAACCGGTATCTGAGCGAGCGCACGGCCCAATGGCTGAGACAGGATGATTTTGAAGTATTCCAGCACCGCCAGGTTCCCGCCAATGATGGAGGCATTGCCCTGGGGCAGCTGGTCATCGCATCGAAACAAATTTATCCATAGATATGTGTTTAAGCATACCCGCAAAGATCATCGAGATAAAAGATGATACCGCAACGGTAGAGATTGGTGGCAATCATTATTCGGCCGGGCTCCAGATGTTGGATGATGTCAACCCGGGCGATTACGTATTGCTCCATGCCGGTTTTGCCATCCAGAAGATCAGTGATCAGCAGGCCCGTGAGACATTGGAATTGCTCAGAGAGATGGGAGATTTGTCATGAAATACATGGATGAATACCGGGACCGCAAGCTGATCGATAACCTGGTCGGGCAGATTACAAAACGGGCCAGCCGGCCTTACACCTTTATGGAGGTTTGTGGCGGCCATACCATGGCCATCCACAAGTTTGGCATTCCTTCCTTGTTGCCCGGCGGCATCCGGCTGAAATCGGGACCCGGTTGTCCGGTATGCGTTACCGCCAAAACCTATATTGACCGGGCCATTACCTATGCCCGGATGCCTGATGTGATTGTCTGTACCTATGGGGATCTGCTGCGGGTACCGGGCAGCCGGGGCTCGCTCTATGATCAGCGGGCCAAAGGATCGGACATACGGATGGTCTATTCTCTGCTCGAGGCCCTGCGTGTGGCCAGGGAGCATCCCAACCGGCGGGTGGTGTTTCTGGGCATCGGCTTTGAGACAACCGCCCCCGGCAGTGCGGTGGGTATTTTACAGGCGGACCGCGAGAGGCTCAGTAATTTCTTTGTTCTGAGTTCACATAAGTTGATGCCGCCTGCCATGGATGCCATTGCTGAGGATGGTGTGGCCATTGACGGCTACCTGTGCCCCGGCCATGTGAGTACCATCACCGGCAGCGCAATGTACCGGCACATCGCGGAGGATTATGGACTGGCCTGTGTGGTTAGTGGTTTTGAACCTTCCGACATCCTGCAAAGCCTCCTGATGCTGATCGTTCAGCTGGAAGCACAACAACCGAAGGTGGAGATCCAGTATAAAAGGGCGGTTCGTCCCGAAGGCAATATAAAGGCCCGCAATTTCATGGATCAGGTGTTTGTGCCCCGCGACGACTGGTGGCGCGGATTGGGTGAGCTGAAAAACAGCGGCCTGGCCATTCGTAAGGAATATCAGCACCATGATGCCGAATATGCGATGCCGGTCGAGGTAACCACCCAGGAGGAAGATCATGGCTGCATATGCGGGGAGGTACTGAAGGGACACAGCGAACCAACCGACTGTCCCTTGTTTGCCTCTGCCTGTAACCCGGTTCATCCCATTGGTGCCTGTATGGTTAGTTCTGAAGGGGCCTGCCAGGCTTTTTATAAATATAAGCGGTATGAGTGAGCGAATTCTTTTAAGCCACGGGAGTGGGGGCGAACTGACCCATCGCCTCATTGAAGAATTGTTTGTCGCACATTTCGATAATGACCAGCTGCGAAAGCTTTCGGATTCTTCCCTCCTGGGCCGGCGCAATGATGAAATCCTTTTCACCACCGATTCTTACGTGGTGGATCCCATCTTCTTTCCGGGAGGTGACATTGGTAAATTATCGGTATGCGGCACAGTGAATGATCTGGCTGTAGCCGGTGCACAGCCTGCTTATTTGAGTGCCGGTTTTATCATCGAGGAGGGCTTTCCCATGGAGGATCTCAGGCGGGTAGTGGCTTCAATGGCCCGGGAAGCGAAGCAGGCAGGTGTTCAGATTGTGACCGGCGATACCAAGGTAGTCAACAAAGGAAAAGCCGATAAAATTTTCATCAATACTTCCGGTGTCGGTTTTTTGCATCCGCATCTTGGGAGCTCCCTCAATGGAAGAGGAATCAAAGAGGGGGATAAGATCATAGTAAACGGCCATTTAGGCGAGCATGGCCTAGCCGTTCTGGCAGCCCGGGAGGATTTGCAGATCTCCTCGCAGATCCATTCCGATTGCGCCAGCCTGAACGGGTTGATCAATAAAATTCTTAACCAGGTGGAAGGGGTTCGCATGATGCGTGATTTGACCCGCGGCGGGCTGGCTACTGTGATGTGTGAGTTAGCCGGACAGGCCAATATAGGAATACACCTGGAAGAAGACGACCTGCCTGCCGGTGAGCAGGTGAAGGGGTTGTGCGAGATGCTGGGGCTGGATCCCCTGTATCTCGCCAATGAAGGCAAGTTTGTTGCTATGGTGGATGCCCGTTCGGCCGATAAGATGATGGATGTGATGCGGGCCGATCCTCTGGGGCGAAATGCAAGAGTCATCGGAGAGGTGGTAGAGGAACATCCCTCGAGGGTGGTCATGCAGACCCGGATAGGGGGCAGGCGCATCATCGAGATGCTTACGGGTGAGCAATTGCCCCGCATCTGTTGACCCCCCACCGCGGATCAAACATCAAACATTCAACATCCATATAACATGCATGAGGTATCCATTGTCAACGATTTGTTTCGCATCGTACTGGATGTAGCCGAAAAAGAGAAGCTTTCGCGGATCGATAAGGTGCATTTTCAATTGGGACGCATGATGCAGGTAGTGCCTGAGTTGTTTCGCTTCGCATTTGATTCGGCTAAGGCCGATACCATTGCCGACCAGGCTCAACTGGAGATTGAGTTTTTGTCTGTTAAAATGAGATGTAAGGACTGCGGACATGAATTTGAGGTGGACCAGGAGGATTTTTGCTGTCCGCAATGCCAGGGGGTTGATCTGGATCTGCTGCAAGGAAAAGAATTGTTCATAAAAAGTATAGAAGGAGAATAGCTATGGAAATCAAAGTTATGAAAAGGGTGCTGGACCGCAACCAGGATAAGGCGGAACAGATTCGTTCGCTGCTTAAGGAAAAGAAGGTACGTATGTACAATCTGATCAGTTCGCCGGGGGCCGGTAAAACTACTTTGCTGGAGCAAACATGCCGCCACCTGGATCACCAATTGCGGGTGGGGATCATCGAAGGGGACGTATACACCGACCGGGATGCCCAGAGGCTCAAACAGTATGGTTTCCCCATCGTACTGATCAATACCGAGGGCGGTTGCCACCTGGATTCCAACAGCATCGACGGAGCCCTCAAAGAATTTGACCTGGAGGAGATGGACCTTTTGTTTGTGGAGAATGTGGGCAACCTGGTGTGTCCTTCTCATTTTGATCTTGGGGAAACGGCAAAGATTGCGGTAGTAAGCACCAGCGAGGGGGATGACAAACCCATTAAATATCCCATGCTTTTCAGGGACGCCCGGGCCGTGATTTTAAACAAAATCGATTTGCTGGAGCACACCAACTTCAATTATGATGCCTTCATCAAGGACCTTCGTCAGGTAAACCCTACCGTTCCTTTATTTGAGACTTCCTGTACCCGGGGCGAAGGCCTTCAAGACTGGTATCGCTGGCTGGAGCAGGAAGGGAGAAATGCGTGAATGAAAGAGGCTAAGGCTAAGGAAAAAATACATTGTTGAATTGTTGAATTGTCCGAATAAATGATGATTTCATACATTGACAATATAACAATTTGACAATTGAACATAAATAAATTTTTTGTCTTCTTCCTTCGCCTCAGCCTCAGCCTTAACCTGTATTCCCTCATTTCTTCCTATTCTCCAATCACCTTCACCAGTACGCGTTTTCTTCTCTTACCGTCGAATTCGCCGTAGAAGATCTGTTCCCAGGGGCCGAAATCGAGTTTGCCTTCGGTGATGGCAACTACCACTTCCCGGCCCATGACGGTTCGCTTGAGATGGGCGTCGGCGTTATCCTCGGCTGTGTTGTGCCTGTACTGGTCGTAGGGTTTTTCGGGGGCCAGACCTTCCAGCCATTCCTCAAAATCCTGATGCAGGCCCGATTCATCATCATTGATGAAAACGCTGGCCGTGATGTGCATGGCATTGACCAGGACCATACCTTCCTGAACCCCGCTTTTGTGTACCGCTTCTTCCACGGCCGGGGTGATGTTGATCAGTTCTCTTCTCTGGTTTGTACTGAACCACAGTTCTTTGCGATATGATTTCATGTTTGAGATTTTTAAGGTTTGACATTATGAAAAGAGATTCGCTAACACGGCGGGATTCATGGATTCTACCGGGTTCGCGAGTCCCCATGCTTATTTAATGTTGAGGGCATTTATGATGCCGTCGATGCGTTCCTCCAGCATCCGGTCGACTTTCTCTAAGTCTTCGCGTTTTTCGAGTTTGTCGTTGACGCTGAAATAGAATTTGATTTTGGGTTCGGTGCCGGAAGGCCGCATGGATATTTTGGAGCCGTCTTTGAGAATGAACTGAAGCACGTTGGCTTTGGGCAGGTTGATGTTATAGCGCAGGTGGC
>JAGXLL010000002.1 GCA_018334675.1 Bacteroidales bacterium
TATAGGTGTGGTTGCCCACGGCATGGCCGGCATCCACGATGGCCCGGTAGTTGCCGGGATACTTCTCCACCTGGCGGCCCAGGCAAAAGAACGTGGCCCGGGCATCATAGGATTCCAAAACATCCAAAATCCAACCGGTCAGCTCTCCGGTGGGCCCGTCGTCGAACGTAAGATATATTATGGGTAAGGGTTTCACCTTCGTGGCCTCCTTCGGCCCCGTTCCATACTCTGGAGGTTGTCCTGCAGGTACTTCATGTAATGATCGAACCGGTCGAGGATCTGCTGGCTCAGCTGTTGGTCGCCATGCTGCTTGGTGATGTCGCTCAGGGTCTTCAGGGCATACATCGAGCGGCGGATGTCGTTGGGGAACTGCTGCGAATAGGGTCCCAGCTCCACATAATAGGTCATCTCCTGGTTCAGGTTCCTGAGCAGGATATCCAGATGCCGGCGGGCCTTCTCGTGGGCACCGGCCTGGTAGTAGGTACGGACGATCGAGGTAGTGAAAAAGCCGTAAGCCACATTCTCGTTGGAGATCTTCTCCATGGCCACATCCAGTACCTTCACGGCGGAGTCGCTTTTGCCCTCTTTCACCAGCCGGGAGGCCAGCCGGGCGAAGTTGCTCCGGAAGTTGGTGAGCATACGGCGGTTGTCGTCGTCGAGGTACACATCGGGATCCTCGATGTTGCCCCAGCGGAACTGGTTCATCATCAGATCGTACATACGGGGGATATTGACCCTTCCGGGCTGTCCGCCGCCGGAGGCACCCGTTTGCAGGGGTGCCAGGTGATACGACAGGCCCTCCACCTGGAAATACTTGTCGAGGTTGAAGTACTTGTCGGGACCCACGGTAACCGCAAAATGCACGGGACGCTCCCATTCGTTGGTAGCCATCAGGTCGAGCACACACAGCCCGTCCTTCAGGATGAAGTTGCGGTTCAGGCTCCAGTCCAGCTGCGATACCATTCCGGAAGCTTTGTCTTCGGCGATCACTCCATGCTGCATGACCCGACTGCTGTCCACTTCCAGGCTGAACTTGTTGGCCGGGAGGTAGTTGATCTTCTCCGAACGGTTGAAGGGCGAGGGGATCTTGGTGCGCTCGTCGTCGCTGGCCACGAAATTGATGACTTTCTTGATGGATACCCGGTCCTTGATGCGGTTGTACACAGGCAGCACATCGCGGGAGCCGGTGCGCAGCTGATCGACGGTATGGGTAAGCGGCAGGGGATCGGACTCATAAGCCTGACGGGTCATCTGTTCCAGGTACCAGCCGGCCCGCAGGTAACTCATGTTGGCCACCCGCACATCGGTGCGGATGCCTTCCACCTCCTGGGCATACCAGAGCGGGTAGGTGTCGTTGTCGCCATTGGTAAAGATGATGCCGTTCTCGCGGGCCGAGTTGAGGTAGTTGGCCGCAAAATCACGGGTGGTGTATCGTTCCGAACGGTCATGATCGTCCCAGTTTTCGCTTGCCATCAGCAGGGGCACCGGAAGCAACACCACGATGCTGAGGATGGCCCCCACCTTTGAAGGCATGTGTTTCTTCAGGTAGCTCCACACCGCCATCACGCTGAGGCCGATCCATATGGCCCAGGCATAGAAAGAGCCGGCATAGGCATAGTCGCGCTCCCGGGGCTGATGCGGATACTGATTCAGATAAAAGACAATGGCGATGCCCGTGAGGATGAACAGGATCAGCACCACCGTGAAATCTTTGGGATGCTTGCGCGAGTGATGGATCAGGCCGATGAGCCCCAGCAGAAAAGGCAACATATAATAGGCATTGCGGGCTTCATTGTTTTTGAGGTAGTCGGGCAGCTGATCCTGCGGTCCCAGCCGGGCATTGTCGATAAAAGGGATGCCCGATATCCAGTTGCCGTCGCGTACATTGCCATGACCCTGGGTGTCATTCTGGCGGCCCGAGAAGTTCCACATGAAATAACGCAGATACATATGCCCCACCTGGTACTTGAAGAAGAAAGCCAGGTTGCTGGCCACCGAGGGCACGGTACGCTGCTCAGCCTGGCCCTGCCGGTTTTGCACCTGCACAGTTTTGCCTTTGATATCGACCCATTGCTTGTAGTCGTTCACATGCTGCTGCTTGTCGCTGTACATACGAGGGAAGAGCCCCGTAAAGCGGGAGTCATACTCCAACTCGGTCTTATGATCCACCACCTCATAGCGGTCACCCACCTGCTCATAGATGGGAGCACCCTCCTTACGCTCCTCCACCGGCGCGTTGAAATACTGGCCGTAGAGGAGCGGCCGGTCGCCGTATTGCTCCCGGTTCAGGTACGACAACAGCTTGAACACGGTTTCCGGGTCGTTCTGATCCATGGGCGGGTTGGCATTGGAGCGGATCACGATGGCGGTATAAGAGGAATAGCCCAGCAGGATCACCGTAAGACCCAGCAGAACGGTGTTCAGCACATACTTCTTTCGCTGGTGGGTGTAATATAAACCCAGGATGAGCAGGGCCACCAGGAGGGCCAGGTAAAAAATCGCCCCGCTGTGGAAAGGCAGACCCAAGCCATTGACGAACAACAGCTCAAAGATTGTAGCCAGCTTCACTGCGCCGGGTATCAGCATATACATGATGAACCCAAGCATGACAAAAGATAATAGCAAAGCAGCAACAATGCCCCGGGGGGTGGTGTGGTAATTCTTATAGTAGTATACCAGTACGATGGCCGGAATGGCCAGCAGGTTCAGCAGGTGAACCCCAATGGAAAGGCCGATCAGGTAGGCGATCAGGATGAGCCAGCGACTGGAGTGTGGCTGATGGGCCTCGTTCTCCCATTTCAGGATGGCCCAGAACACCAGGGCTGTGAAAAGCGAGGAGGTGGCATACACTTCGGCCTCCACGGCCGAGAACCAAAAGGTGTCGGAAAAGGTATAGGCCAGAGCACCTACAAAGGCGCTTCCCAGGATCACCACGATATTGGCCATGGTGTAATCCTTCTCTCCACTGATCAGCATCTTGCGCCCCAGGTGGGTGACGGTCCAGAAAAGGAAAAGAATGGTGAAGGCACTGGCCAGTGCCGACATGGCGTTCATCATCACGGCGGCGTTCTCCGCTTCTCCGGCGAAAAGGGTGAAGAACCGCCCCAGGATCATAAAAAAGGGTGCTCCCGGCGGGTGACCTACTTCCATCTTATAGGCTGTGGCGATGAACTCCCCGCAATCCCAGAAACTGGCAGTGGGTTCGATGGTGAGGAGATAAACAACGGCTGCGATGGCAAAGGTCAGCCACCCGACAAAAATGTTCAAACGCTTATATTGGCTCATTTCGCTGGTTTTTCAAACATTGTGGATTCTATTCCGTAAAATGGCTTCTAAATAAACAATAAATTTTTATCTTTAAAAATTCAAATCCCAAAGATATATATGCGATTGCTCCTGGGGTGTTTGCTGATCATGGGTCTCTCCTTCAGCGCGGCCGGTCAGAACTTTCAACACAGCCTGCCTGAAAGGTCCCTCCGCGCTGCCGACACCAACGCCCTGTTTCTTTCCATCCACAACGCAAATTTTCTAAAAAACAACGAATATTACAACGAATATGTGGATGGCTACACCAAGTTGGGATTCTTTCTGAAGCCCAGGCTTACCTATGCCCTCTCCGAAAAGACCCGGCTCTCGGCGGGCGTGCACCTGCTGAAGTATGCCGGCAGCGACCGTTTTCATCAGATCAAGCCGGTGTTCTCCCTCAACCACCAGCTCTCCCAGCATCTGAACCTCGTGATGGGAACCCTGAACAATGCGCAGCACCATCACCTGATCGATCCCATCTACCATTTTGAGAACTACCTGGACAAGCACATCGAGAACGGGGTGCAGTTTCTGATGGATCATCCGGCCATCCGGGCAGATGTATGGATCAACTGGCAGCGCTTCATCCTTCGGGGGTCTGACCTGAGGGAACAGTTTGAGACAGGGGTATCGGCCGACATCCCCCTGTGGGGAAGGAACAAAGACTTCTCGGTGGGGGTGCCTTTTCAGCTGCTCGTACAACACAAGGGCGGCCAGATCGACCAAAGCGGAAAACCCATCTCTACCCTTTACAACATGGCTACGGGTCTTTCCTTTAAGCTGAAGACCGGCTCCGGGTGGATCCGGTCGGTGAGCCTCAACAACCACCTGGTCCTCTACAGGGATGCCTCCCCGCTAAAGCGCCAGCCTTACGATCAGGGACATGCCATCTACTCCAGCCTGAACCTGAACCGCAAAAACCTCAGCCTGGAGCTCTCCTACTGGAACGCATACCAATACCTCAGCTTCTCGGGCAACCCGATCTTCCAGGCCTATTCCGTGAAAAGATCCAGCGTGCCGGATACCCAACGGGAGTTGTTTGCAGGCAGGTTGAAGTATACCCGTCAATACCGGGATGTGCAGTTGCTGGTGAATCTCGATTCTTACTTTGATCCCCACAATCAAAACTTCGACTTTGGCTTCGGGCTATACCTGCTGCTGAACACCGAGCTGTTCCTCACCCGCAGCTCCCCGTCGTCCAAAAGTCAGTGATCCTGCAAGATGAAACGCCAGGGTTTCTCCCGCCATCTCTTACCGGCATAATCAATACCCACACGCGGACGGGTGATGATCCTGCCTTCTGAAGCGGGGTTATCCTCCAGCCAGATGCGGGAGGAACGTACCAGGTCTTCTTCGTTGTAGGTCTTATCAATGCCCAGGTGCCTGGTCAGCCGGCCCGGACCGTTGATGGATTGTAGTCCGCGGATCAGAACCGCCTGCGGCTCTTCTTGCGGCCCGGCAACGACGTTCAGCATCCAGTGCATGCCATAGATCAGATATACATATAGCACACCGCCCTGAAAATACATCACCCTTGTGCGCCCGGTTTTTCCTTTTCGGGCATGGCACGCTTCGTCCTCCTCACCCCGGTAGGCCTCCACATCGGTGATCACAAAACGATGTGCCTCGCCGGCGTTCTGCATCACCAGGTATTTGCCCGGCATGGACCGGGCCACCTGAAGCACATCCTGCAGAAAATAGCTTCGTTCCAGTCTATGATCCGACAAGGTCGTCAATATTGAATCTTATCCTCCTTCTCTTTCCACAGGCGGAAGGTCTCGCGTCCCTCCTCCCGGAGCTCCTGAAAAGTAGCGATTCTCCGTTCCTGAATGGATCTTTGCATATCCTTGTATATGAACGAATCATCAAAGCCTGCCTCGGCGGCATCTTTCCGGCCGGCGGCAAACCACAGCCGGTCGATCCTGGCCCAGTAGATGGCACCCAGGCACATCGGGCAGGGCTCACAGGAAGAATACAACTCACATCCGCTCAAATCAAAATCGCCCAGGTAGTCAGTGGCCTTGCGTATGGCATTGACCTCGGCGTGGGCAGTGGGATCGTTATCCAGGGATACAGTGTTGCCTGAGCGGGCAATGATCTGCCCATCTTTTACAACCACTGCTCCAAAAGGACCTCCGCCTTGCTCCATGCTCTGCTGCGAGATACGGATCGCTTGCCTTAGAAATTCTTCATGCTTCATATTTTAACTCAATAAGTATGGTGTTCCCGATTTATTATTTTCATTTTTTCATGCCAGGCTCTTGCTGCCCCCGGCCCAACAACCCGCCTGAGGGCCCGTGCCATCAGATGGCAGGTGTGATGGCAGAAAAATGCATCCATCCCACCGAACCAAAAGTGAACATACAAAAAAAAGCAAAATCGATCAAAAAAATATGGGTTTACAGCCTCGCCCGGATCAAATAATTTGTTGATAAAATTGTTAATTTTCTAAAAATAATATTATTTTTGCAAACCGCTGACCCGTAACGTCAGCATATTTGTTTTAAAACCAAAAAGATAAGCTCGAAGTGGATACAAACAGCTACAAAACAATTTCTGTCAGAAAGGAAGATGTTCAAAAAGACTGGGTCCTGGTAGACGCCAAAAATGAAACGCTGGGACGAATGGCCTCGAAAGTAGCCAAAATGCTTCGTGGGAAACACAAACCCAACTACACCCCGCATGTCGATGGTGGCGACAAGGTGATCATTATCAACGCCCGGCATGTGAGATTAACCGGCAAAAAATGGACCGACAAGGAATACGTCCATTTCTCCGGATATCCCGGAGGTAAACGTACCAGGAATGTGAAGGAACTGATGGAGAAAACGCCCGAAAAGGTCGTGGAGAAAGCCATCCATGGTATGATCCCCAAGAACAGGCTGGGGCAGGTGGTTAAAAACAACCTCTTCATTTATCCCGGAGAAGAACATCCGCATGAAGCTCAAAAGCCAACGAAAATCAACTTAAAAGAATTCAAGTAAGATATGGAAAGAGTAATTGCCATTGGAAGAAGAAAAGGCGCTGTTGCCCGTGTTTACATGAGTGACGGAAAAGGGAACATCAGCATCAACGACCGCGAATTCGCTGATTTCTTTCCCGCACCGCACCTGCAATATATTGTAGAGCAACCTCTGAAGGCTGTCAATCAGGAAGGCAGCTACGATTTCAAGGTGAACATCCAGGGCGGCGGCGTGAAGGGACAGGCTGAAGCCCTGCGGCTGGGCATAGCCCGTGCGCTGGTGAAGTCCAACCAGGAGTTCAAGGACACCATCAAGAAGGAAGGCTTCCTCACCCGTGATGCACGCAACATAGAGCGTAAGAAGCCCGGGCAGCCCAAGGCCCGCAAGAAGACTCAGTTCAGCAAACGATAATATTCCCATAATTATCCGTTTAGTATCTAAATTGCCTGGACTCCCGCTGGTAGCGGGACTGCCGGGCAATTGTTCAAACAGAATGTAAACGTTAAAAATCAATTTATTATGACTCAAGCAACTTTTGATGAATTATTAGATGCGGGTGTACATTTCGGTCACCTCAAGCGTAAGTGGAATCCGAAGATGGCCCCCTACATTTTCATGGAGCGCAACGGCATCCATGTGATCGACCTTCAGAAAACCACCGTCAAACTCAACGAGGCCTGCGACGCCCTCAAGCAGATCGCCAAATCAGGCAGAAAAGTACTTTTTGTAGCCACTAAGAAACAAGCCAAAGACATTGTATCGGAGAAGGTGAAGCCCACCAACATGCCCTACGTCACTGAGCGCTGGCCGGGTGGTATGCTCACAAACTTCCCCACCATCAAGCGGACCATCAAGAAGATGGCCACCATCGACAAGCGTTTTGCCGACGGAACCTACGACAAGCTCCAAAAACGGGAGAGATTGCAGATCCAAAGGCAGCGCAACAAACTAGACAAAACCTTCGGCAGCATCTCCAACATGAACAGGCCTCCGGCAGCCATCTTTATCGTGGATGTCACCAAGGAGCATATTGCCGTACGCGAAGCCCAGCGCCTGAACATCCCCATCTTCGCCATGGTGGATACCAACTCGAACCCGCAGGATGTGGACTTCCCTATTCCTGCCAACGACGACGCTTCCAAGTCTATCTCCTACATCATAGACAAGACTACCGAAGCCATCCAGGAAGGCCTCGATGAACGCAAGATGGAGAAAGAAAAGGAAAAAGCACAATCCAAGGACAAAGAAAAGAAAGCCGCTCCGAAGGGCGAAGGCGCCGGTGAAGCAGGAGAAAAGAAGAAGACGCGCGCCCGCAAGTCCACCAGGGCAAGAAAAGAAGGAGCACAAAAGGAAGAAACAAAGAAAGAAGGAGAGCAGAAGGAAGTAGAACAGAAAGAAGCCACTCCATCCGGACAGGAAGGTGCCTCCGAACAAGCCGGCCCGGCTGAACAAAAGCAGGAAGCTCAGCAGCAGAGCGAAAGTAAAGAGGACGAAAGCAAGCAGGCTGAAAGCAAGGAAGCTGAAGGAAAAGAAGCTGAAGGCAAAGAAGACACAGAAAAGAAAGCTTCCGCAGAGGGCCAGGCAGAAGAAAACCAGGCTGATTCATCTGAAGAGAACAACAAAGAATAAAAAACAACCCGAAAGTCAAACATCTTAATAACATAGAAGAACATGGCCAATATAACCGCAGCTGACGTAAACAAGCTCAGAAAGCACACCGGAGCCGGTATGATGGATTGCAAGAAGGCTCTGACACAAGCAGAAGGCGACTTTGACAAAGCCATAGAGATCATCAGGGAAAAAGGACAGGCAGTAGCCCAGAAACGCTCCGACCGCGAAGCATCAGAGGGGGTCGTTTTATCCAGGACCACTGACGATGCCAGGAAGGGCTTCATCATCTCCCTGAATTGTGAGACCGACTTCGTTGCCAAGAACGACGATTTTGTCAGCCTCGCCGGTCAGATCGTTGACCTGGCGGTTCAGGAGCAGCCCAGCGACCTGGACGAGCTCATGAACAAGGAGCTGAACGGCAAGTCCGTCGCAGAAAACATCAAATACCAGACCGGTATCATCGGTGAAAAACTGGAGCTTGCCTATTACGACCACCTGGAAGCTCCCCAGGTAACGGCTTATATCCACGCCGACAAGAAACTGGCTACCCTGATCGGACTGAACAAGGAAGATGTGGAGACACAAGTGGGACGGGATGTTGCCATGCAGGTAGCTGCCATGGATCCCGTTGCAGTAGACAAAGACCAGGTACCCCAGGATATCGCAGACAAAGAGCTGGAGATAGGTCGCAAGCAAGCCAAAGCTGAAGGCAAGCCCGACAACCTGATCGATAAGATCGCACAGGGCAAGCTGGGCAAATACATGAAGGAAAATACGCTGCTGAACCAGGAGTTCATCAAGGAAAGCAAGAAAAGCGTCCGGCAATACCTTCAGGAGCAAGACAAAGAACTGACGGTTACCGATTTTAAGCGGTATTCGTTGAAATAGAATTTTTTCAGCGCTAAGCGTAGCGCTTAGCGCTTTATATTTTAGCGCTTAGCGCTGCGCTAAGCGCTGGAAAGAACTAAGAGAGAACTTACCCGGTTCTCTCTTTTTTTGATTCCCCATCCATTAATAGCACATCATGAAGCAGAAAGACCCGCACAGGCAACTGGAAAAGCTAAAAAATAAAGTGCTGGGCTGCACCGAGTGCCCGTTGCATCAGGAGCGGAACCTGGCTGTTTTCGGTGAGGGGCCTTGGGAATCCAGGATCATGGTCATCGGGGAAGGACCCGGTGCCAATGAAGACAAGCTGGGCCGGCCCTTTGTCGGCCGGGCAGGTAAGCTGCTGGATCGGATGCTGGAGAAGCAGGACCTCTCCCGCGAGAAAAATGTGTTCATTGCCAACATCGTCAAATGCCGGCCACCCCAAAACAGGGTGCCGCATAAAAAAGAGGTTGAGACCTGCTTCCCTTATCTCCGGGAGCAGATCCGACTGATCAACCCCGAGATCATCCTTTTATTAGGCGCCACAGCCATGCGATCGTACTGGGGAAGCCTGGATGAAAAAGTATCCGATATCCGGGGAAAATGGCACAGGGAAGCAGGCCGGCTGGTGATGCCCACCTTCCATCCGGCCGCCGTTTTCAGGAACCGGAACTACCAGGAATACATCGAGCAGGATCTGAACACGATTGCGGGTAAATACAGGGAGCTGAGGCGTTGATAACCCGGTTCCCCGGGCAGGGATCATTCATCGTTGATGATCAGCATGGCGTCGCCGTAGGTGCCAAACCGGTATTTCTCCTTGATCGCCACACTGTAAGCTTCAAATATGCGCTTATAACCTCCGAAGGCAGATACCATCATCAGCGGAATGGAAAGGGGCAGATGGAAGTTGGAGATCATCATATTGGGGATCTGCACTTCATAAGGCGGGAAAATGAACTTGTTGGTCCACCCCTCAAAAGGCTTCACCCTTTGGGTTGTGGATACCGACGACTCCAGGGTCCTTAGCACCGTAGTGCCCACTGCACAGACATTGCGTTTGTTGTCTTTGGCATCGTTGACCTTGCCGGCCGCATCACCGGAGATGTATATCTTCTCTGAATCCATCTTATGCTTGGTCAGGTCTTCCACATCCACATTGTTGAAGTTACCCAGGCCTACGTGCAGGGTGATCTCGGCGAAGTTGACCCCGATGATCTCCAGCCGCTTCAGCAATTCGCGGCTGAAGTGCATGCCGGCGGTGGGAGCGGCGACAGCTCCCTCATGCCTGGCATAGAGGGTTTGATAACGTTGTTGGTCTTCAGGCTCTACCTCCCGTTTGATGAACTTCGGCAGGGGTGTCTGCCCGAGCCTGTAGAGGGTCTTCTTGAATTCCTCATAATCCCCTTCAAAAAGGAAGCGAAGGGTTCTGCCCCGTGAGGTGGTGTTGTCGATCACCTCAGCCACCAGGGTCTCACCATCCTCTTCATTGCCAAAATACAGCTTGTTGCCGATGCGGATCTTGCGGGCAGGGTCCACCAGTACATCCCACAAACGCTGTTCCTTGCTAAGCTCCCGCAGGAGGAATACTTCTATCTTGGCGCCCGTCTTTTCCTTGTTGCCATACAAACGGGCGGGGAAAACCTTGGTATTGTTGAAGACAAGTACATCATGCTCATTATGGTAATCCACGATATCCTTGAAAGTCCGGTGTTCTATCTTTCCCGAATTCCTGTATACCACCATCAACCTGGATTCATCCCTGTTTTTTGCCGGATAAAGTGCTATTAAATCTTCCGGTAAATTATACTTAAACTGCGATAACTTCATTAATTCCGAGTGTTTTAAAAGGTTTTACATTATGTCCCACCTTATACGTAAGAAGTTGGGATCGGTTACAAATTTCGTGCAAATTGCTCAAATTTTTCTATGGACACCGCCTCCTTCAGGTGATAATCCCCGATGCGGATGCGCTTGAGGCCGGCCAGGTGGGCACCACAGCCCAGGGCTTCACCGATGTCCCTGGCCAGGGAGCGGATATAGGTACCTTTGTTGCAGCGTACACGAAGCGTCAGCAGGGGAAGGGAAAGGCGGATCATCTCGATCTGATGTATCCGGACGCGGACAGGTTTCATCTCGATGGCCTGGCCTTTCCTTGCGGCATGATACGCTCGCTGGCCCTTGATGTTCTTGGCGGAGTATACAGGCGGAATCTGATCTATTTCCCCGGTGAAACGCTCCAGTGCGGTATAAATGTCCTGGTCCCTCACATCAGATAACGAATATTCATGGTCGAACATTGTTTCAAGGTCAAAAGAAGGAGTGGTTTTGCCAAGCTCCAGGGTGGTGATGTATTCCTTCTCCTGGCCGGTCAGGGAGTAGAGGATCTTGGTCTTCTTGCCGGTGCCAAGGAGCATGAGCCCGTCGGCCAGCGGATCCAGCGTTCCGGCATGGCCCACCTTCAGCTTTGCTCTCTCTCCTGTTTTCAGGCGCATCTGTCTTTCCAGGATGGCCCGGGTTTTCTTCACCAGGTCAAAGGAAGTCCAGAAAAGGGGTTTATCCATCAGCAAAACCCGGCCTTCCACCAGATCCTGGAGATCCTCAATGTCAAAGTATCCCATAAAACGTTTTTTTAGCCCAGCAGGATAGCAGCCAGACCGATCACAATACAGTAAAAGGCAAAATAAACCAGATGTCCGCGGTTCACGATACGGATCATCCAGCTGCAGGCAAATAATCCGGAAAGAAAGGCTGCCACGAAACCTGCCAGCAGAGGCCAAAGATCGATGCCGGAGAAGGCCGTGGCGGAAGGGTCCATCATATCCTTCGCGTTGGCACCTATAATAGGCAGAAGAACCATCAGAAAGGAGAAGCGGGTTACTTCCTCCCGTTTTCCTCCCAGCATCAGGCCGGTAGAGATGGTCGCTCCTGAACGGGAGATACCGGGCAACACGGCAAGTGCCTGTGCCACTCCAATGACCAGAGCCCTGGGGAATGAAATCTTTTTCTCACGGGAACGGAAATAATGAGAGAAAAGCAAGAGCATAGCGGTGATCAGCAGCATGGCCCCCACAAAAACCAGGTTGCCCGTGAAAAAACGCTCGATCTCTTCTTCGAACAGCAAGCCCAGTATCACTACCGGGATCATGGAAACCACCAGCCTGGCAATGTAACGGGTGGATTCGTTCCATTCAAAACGCAGGAAATCGGCAGCCAGCCGGTACAGGTCCCTGCGGAATACCACAATGATGCTTAATACAGTAGCCCCGTGCACGACCACAGTAAAGGTGAGGCTCCCCTCGGGGTTGGTTCCCAGCAAAGCCTTGCCGATCTCCAAATGGCCGCTGCTGCTGATGGGTAAAAATTCGGTCAGTCCCTGTACAATACCCAGGATTACGGCTTCAATCCAATTCATTCACCGCCTGTTTTAAGATGCGCCTTGATCGTCTTTCTTTTCTTTGGGTTTCTTCATGATGGCATAAATCTCAAAGGCGAACCCAAAAAGAACGACCAGCGGTGCCAGGGTGATCCTGCGAAAACTGAATACTTCGGGATTGAACTGATTCGGACTCTCTGGTTCCCCGCCAATCATAAGGAGAAAACCAATCACAATGATGACAAATCCGATGAGCAACAACCTGTAATTCTCCCTGGTAAAGGCAAAATGCTGCCGGGAATCTGATTGCTTCTTTTTAGCCATAATTCAATGTTTTTCAATCAATAATATAATTTGTCGACTTTGATCTTCAGGTATTTGTTCACGGCCATGAAAGTGGATATCCAACTGATCACCACCCCCACCAGCATCACCATTCCATAGAGCAGGCCAAGGATCCGCATATCCTCCAGGCTGATGATCCCGGCAAACTCATCCTGCATCAAATACACCAACCCCGTGAGCAGGGCAACAGCCACGATCGATGCCCATACCCCCTGCATGATACCCCGAAAAATGAAGGGCCTGCGGATGAAACCGCGTGTGGCACCCACCAGCTGCATCGTATTGATGATAAAACGCTTCGAATAGATGGACAGCCGAATGGTGTTGTGAATCAAAGCTATGGCCACCAGAAAAAGCAGCCCGCTGAAAACAAGCAGGATGAGACCTATCTTTCGAATGTTCTGGTTGATCAGCTCTACAAGCGACTTCTGATAGAAAACCTCTTTGATCTGCCCATATTCCCTCAAATCCTTCTTGATATGCTCAATGCTTTCCGGATTGGCATAACTGGCATTCAAATGCACATCGATGGAAGCCAGCAGCGGGTTGTACCCGAGAAAACCGACAAAATCCTCCCCCAGCTCCTTCTTTAGCTCCCGGGCTGCCTCCTTGCGGGTGACATATTCCGTGGACTTAACATATTCCGTGGCGTCCAGCATCTTCTGCAGACGGATCACATCCACCTCCTTGACATCCTGCTTCAGCATGATGGAAAACCCAATGTTTTCCTTCACATATTCGGAGATCCGCTGGGCATTGAGCACCAACAAACCCAGAATACCAAGCAAAAATAACACCAATGCAATACTGACCACAGAAGTCAGATAGGAACTACGCAGGCGTTGCCTTGTTATTTTTGCTTCTTTACTGGCCATAATATAAAGACTGCTAAGATAAGAATAATATCAATTTATACAGTCAATTTTTGGTATTTTAACAGGGCCGCCTTCGCAAATATCTTTTCATTACACTATTTTTGTAAAAAATTCGAATTTGGAAGGAACGGTAATCAAATCCACCGGCAGCTGGTATTATGTCAGGGACGAGCAGGGTTCCATATGGGCCTGCAAAATCAAGGGAACCTTTCGCATCAAAGGCATCCGTACCACCAACCCGGTGGCTGTGGGCGATGTGGTCGACTTCAACAAGGTGCCGGAAGGAGAACGCGAGGGATTGATCACCCGTTTGCATCCCCGCAGGAACTATATCATACGCAGGGCTACCAACCTCTCCAGGGAAAGCCACATCATTGCATCCAACATTGACCAGGCGGTGATCATGGCCACCCTGGCCTATCCCCAAACCTACACCCTTTTTATCGACCGCTTCCTGGTAACGGCCGAGGCCTATCGCATCCCGGCTAAGATCCTCTTCAACAAGATCGATCTGTACGATGAAAAACTCAACCAACAGCTGGATCATCTGACAGACCTATATGAGCATGCGGGCTACACCTGCCTGAAGCTCTCGCTTACCCGGGAAAAAAACCTGGAAGCCGTGAAGGATCTGCTGAAAGATCAAACCAGCGTGATCGCCGGCAACTCAGGCGTTGGAAAATCTACCCTCATCAACCGGCTCAACCCCGAAGCGGAGCTGAGAACAGCAGAAATTTCCAATTATCACAAGGCCGGCAAACATTGCACCACCTTCGCCGAGATGATCGACCTGCCTTTCGGCGGACATATCATCGACACCCCCGGCATCAAGGGTTTCGGACTCATCGATTTCTACAAGGAAGAGATCTATCATTACTTCCCCGAGATATTCAAGGCTTCTCAGGAATGCAAATTTCACAATTGTACCCATACCCATGAACCCGGATGCAACGTAAAAGAAAGCGTCAAAAACGGCACCATCAGCGAGACCCGCTACAACAATTATATCCGTATCCTGGAAGACAATGAAGAAAAATTTCGCTGAGCAGATGTTCATCAAATAAAATCTTCTATTTGTCAAATTATGAAGGTTCTCAGGCAATGATCTCCATGAATTTGCGTACTTTGTTATATAAATCGTGGAGATTTGCTGACCGTGAAAAACATACCATCCACACGGACCATCCGGGTTTTGCTTGCCGAAGATGAGCACCTCTATCAGCACGTCATCGAGCAGTACATCCATGAATTTAATATTCAGCTGACCATTGTGAATGATGGGAAAGCATGTTTGGATAAGGTGGACAGGCAGCAATATGATGTGATCCTGATGGACATCATCATGCCCGAATTCAACGGACTGGAGGTAGCCCGGGCCATTCGCAACAAAGGCATCAAAACCCCGATCATTGCCGTCACCTCCAACATCTGGAAAGAGGATGAGATCAAGTCCATCAAATCGGGGATGAACGATTTCCTGCCCAAGCCTTTCAATGCCCAGAAGCTGGCCCGGAAAATCACCTACTGGAGCAAAGCCGGATCTCAACCCGCCCACTGAGCCTCATCAATCCTTTTCCTCCCACAGCACGGCAGATCAAAAAAAGGGCACCAGTTGTAAGCCGGTACCCTTTGAATGCTATGGAAGTCGGGTTTGCGCCCTTCTCAAATCTCGAATTTGATGCCTTGTGCCAGCGGCAGATCCGTGCCATAGTTGATGGTGGTGGTCTGACGCCTCATATAGGCTTTCCAGGCATCCGAGCCGGATTCGCGTCCGCCGCCGGTATCTTTTTCACCACCGAAGGCGCCGCCGATCTCAGCACCGGAAGTGCCTACGTTCACATTGGCTATACCGCAGTCGGAGCCTGCATGGGAGAGAAACCTCTCGGCTTCTCTTACGTTCAGAGTAAAGATACAGGATGACAGACCCTGCGGCACATCGTTGTGCAATCGGAGGGCTTCATCAAAATCGCTGTATTTGATCAGGTAGAGCAGCGGCGCAAACGTCTCTTCCTGAACGATCTGATAATGGTTCTCCGCTTCTGCGATGGCCGGGACCACGTAAGTGCCCGCTTCATAGCCTTCGCCACTGAGGACATCGCCGCCGAAGATGATCTTTCCGCCTTCCTTTTTCACCTGTTCAAGGGCATCCTGATACATATCCACGGCACCCTTGTCGATAAGGGGACCCATCAGGTTATCGGGGTTCAGCGGGTTGCCGATGCGCTGAGCAACCTGTTCATAGGCATTCAACAGTTTCTTCTTAACCTCCTCATAGATGCTTTCATGGATGATGATCCGGCGGGTGGTGGTGCAGCGTTGTCCTGCTGTACCCACCGCACCAAAAACGATGGTGGGAATGGCCATATCAATATCCCCGTGCTGGGAAAGGATCATGGCATTGTTGCCGCCCAGTTCCAGGATGGTTTTGCCCAGGCGCTTACCAACACGCTCGGCCACACGCTTACCCACGCGGGTGGAACCGGTAACGGATATCAACGGGATGCGTTTGTCGTCGACCATGTTGTCGCCAATGTCGGCTGAACGACCGATGACCAGGTTGAAGACACCTTCGGGCACATCATTGTTGCGCAGCACGCCGGCTACAATATTCTGAACGGCCACAGAGGTGAGGGGCGTCTTGGAGGAGGGCTTCCAAACAACACAATCACCGGCTATGGCAGCAATCATGGTGTTCCAGGCGTAGACGGCCACCGGGAAGTTGAAGGCGGTGATCACCCCTACCACTCCCAAAGGATGATAATGATCGTAGAGGCGATGATGGGGCCGTTCGGACTGCATGGTGAAACCATAGAGCTGACGGGACTGTCCCACTGCCAGATCGGCAATATCGATCATCTCCTGTACTTCACCCAGGCCTTCCTGGTAGCTCTTGCCCATCTCGGTGCTCACGATCATACCCAGGTCTTCCTTGTGCTCGCGCAAAGCCAACCCGATCTGCCGGACGATCTCCCCGCGGTCGGGCGCCGGCTTATCTCTCCATACTACAAAGGCTTCCTGGGCCTTCTGAAGAACCTGCTCGTAATCATCGCGGGTTGCATTCTTTACTTTCCCCAGCTCACTGCCGTCAATGGGCGTGTGGGAAAGGGTGGTCTTACCCGATGCTTCCAGGAATTGGGTGCCTGTTGAAACACCCGAATTAACCTGTTCAACACCCAGACGCTTCAATATGCCCTGAATATCGTAATCATTCTGATTCATAACCATTAAGATTTTAGTGATTCGTAGTTAGGTTTTCTTGCTGATTTCGAAAAATATAAAAAAATAAGCAAAAATGAAACATCTCACGCCAGCCTCAGATTGTTACAGAACATATGCAAAAAAGTTAGATCCTGAATGGGGTAATGGTTTGTCGGGGGCCAAATTTTAGGAAGGATAAAAATTTGGTACATCCAAAACATTTCCATATTTTTGCCCTTCCAATCAATGATCATTCAACAAGCCTGAATGGCGGAATTGGTAGACGCGCTGGTCTCAAAAACCAGTGGGCTTATGCCCGTGTCGGTTCGAGTCCGACTTCAGGCACTTTTTTGCTGCACGATGAAGGATCACTCCGCACCCCGGCATCCTTACAAGGATAAACAAAAGGCATTCGACAGACGTTACATTGAAATGGCCCGCATATGGGCCAAAAACTCGTACTGTGAGAAGAGAAAAGTAGGGGCCCTCATTGTCAAAGAAAAGATGATCATCTCCGACGGATACAACGGAACCCCCTCCGGTTTCGAGAACGTATGTGAGGATGAAAATTTCAGGACCAAACCCTATGTGCTTCATGCTGAAGCCAACGCCATCACTAAAGTAGCCAAGTCCAACAATAGCAGTGAAAATTCCACGTTATATGTTACAACATCCCCCTGTCTGGAGTGTGCCAAGCTGATCATCCAATCAGGTATCATCCGTGTGGTTTACACAGAGCGCAAAACCACCAACGATGGCATTCCGTTGTTGGAAAGGGCCAACATTGAAGTGGAACAAATAGACATTTAAACCGGAATTCATCATGAAGCTATCCAATAAAGGGGCACGGATCTATTTTCCGATCGCCCTCTCCCTGGCAGTCATCGCAGGCCTGTTGCTGGGCAACTTCCTGGGGCAGAATCATTCCAGCGAACAGACCTTTGTCTATAGTAAGCCCAATAAGATCAATAAAGTCACCAATTATATTCAACAGAACTATGTGGATTCGGTATCCGACGATAGGATGGCCGAATCGGCCATCCCCGCGATCCTGAAGGAACTGGATCCCCACTCGGTATACATCCCCGCCAGGCAGCTCAAGGAAGTCAACGAGCCGCTTAAAGGCAATTTCGACGGCATTGGCATTCAATTCAGCATGCAGGAGGATACGGTGGTTGTGATCAGCACCATCAGCGGGGGTCCCTCCGAGATGGTAGGCATACAACCCGGCGACCGGATCGTTGAGGTCGACGGCAAGGTAGTAGCCGGCAAGGACATCTCCAGCAATGATATCGTAGATATGCTCAAGGGCAAGAGAGGCACGGAAGTAAAAGTAGGGATCAGAAGGCAAAGTGCCGACGAGATGCTGTACTTCACCATTACCCGGGATGAGATACCCCTTTATAGCGTGGATGTATCCTACATGATCAACGATCAAACCGGATATATCAAGATCAGCCGTTTTGCTAAGACCACCCACAAGGAATTCATGAAGGCCCTGAATAAGCTCAAGAAAAACGGGGCAGAAAAAATGGTGCTTGACTTGCGCGACAACAGCGGGGGTTATCTGAATGCTGCCACCAACATTGCCGATGAGTTTCTACAGGATGAGAAGCTGATCGTATACACCAGGGGACAAAACAGCCCCAAACAAGAGATATATGCCTCTTCCAAGGGTGAAGCACAGGATGTGGAGGTGGCCGTTCTGATCAATGAATGGTCGGCCTCTGCCAGTGAGATCCTTGCCGGAGCCCTCCAGGACAATGACCGGGGCATCATCGTGGGCCGCAGGTCGTTCGGCAAAGGTCTGGTTCAGGAACAGATCGTGCTCTCCGACGGCTCAGCCATGCGCCTGACAGTGGCCCGTTATTATACCCCTACCGGCCGCTGCATTCAGAAACCCTATAAAGAGGGACGCAAACAATATTACAACGACCTGAACGAACGCTTCAAGCACGGGGAATTTTTTAATGCCGATAGCATCGATTTTGCCGACTCCCTGAAATACACCACCCCTGAAGGGGATGTGGTATACGGAGGAGGAGGTATCATGCCCGACTTTTTCGTGCCGGTCGACACCACCCACAATTCACCCTTATTCAGTAAAGTCAGGAATCAAGGTACGATCTACAACTTCGCCTTTCATTATGCCGACGCCAACCGCGAACAGCTCGAAAAACTGAAGGGCCATCAGGCCATCGCCGACTACCTGGAAGAAAGGGACATATACAACGAATTTCTGGAGTATGCCTATGGCCAGGGAGTAGTCCGCGATATTGAGGGCGCGGAAAGATCCCGTGAGGTCATCAACACCCGGGTAAAGGCTTACATTGCAAGGAACATCATCAATAATGAAGGGTTCTACCCCATTATCCATGATATTGACCGCACCCTGCAGCGAGCCGGTGAATTGCTCGCCCGCGGTGCAGTGGATTAACCCCGGCCGGCCAACGACCCGGTAAATGCCCGAATGGTTTCCAGAGAACGGGCTTTCTCTTCTACAAAGCCCAAATGACCGGAATGTTTAAGCGTTACCAGCCTGCCTTTTTCAGGAAGTTCTATTTG
This sequence comes from Bacteroidales bacterium, assembly GCA_018334675.1. GTDB lineage: Bacteria > Bacteroidota > Bacteroidia > Bacteroidales > UBA12077 > JAGXLC01. The sequence continues at coordinate 19,107 of JAGXLL010000002.1, forward strand.
GGGGATCACCGCATCGTAGGGGATGTAGTTGTCCTTGCGGCCGGCTATCAGCAGAAACGGCTTGTCTGTTTCTTTTACCAGGCCGCTCCGGTCGGGTCGTTGCATCATGCCTCTTAAGTTGGCAATGATCCCTTCGCCGGGGGTAGCCTCTGCCATCTCTCTTACCCATTCCACTTCCCTGCTGAAGGCTTGCAGGTTGTCGGTGGCAAAAAGCTTGGGTACATTCACTTTGAGTATCTCCTCTTTTTGGCCCTGGTTTACCAAATCAATCTCTCCCTGCCGCTTTTGCCGGACCTGATCGCTGTCGGCAAAGGGATGGGAATGAAACAGAGAAAAACCCTTCAAACGGCCGGGGTAAAGATCCAGGAAAGCAAGCGTGGCATATCCTCCCAGCGAATGGCCGAACATCGAACACCGTTCTATGCCTTCCCGGTCCAGCACTTCCCTGGCTGCCTCTGCCAGTAGCTCCATGCGATGCGTATCCTGTATCACTTCCGACTTGCCGTGACCCGGAAGATCCATTCGTATCACCTGATGATCGGCAGCCAGGTCGGCGGCCAATCCATTCCATACCTCCAGCGACTCCAGATAACCATGGATTAAAAACACCGGCTCGCCGGAGCCTTCAACACTGTATCTTACCTGCCTGTCCTTAAATTCCAATGTTTTCATAATCCTGTCTTTTTTGCGTTTAAAACTGCTATTTCAGGAACAACAATTTGCCAACATGTGTTTTCGACCCGTCCTCGTTGGTCATGAATATCAGGTAGACACCGCTGGACACCTTGTGGCCGGATAGATTCTTCCCCTCCCAGGTAGCCTGACCTCCCCGGGCAACGGTTTCATACACCAGGTTGCCGCTGATATCGGTGATCTTCACGTTGACCCCGGCCACCAGGTTGGTGATGGTGATCTTTCCCTCATAACCCGGGCGAACAGGATTAGGAAAGACATAAGCATCCTGAAAATTCTCCTTTCCTTCGGCCGACTCACTGCGATAAGAACATATACCGCTGGCCGTAGCCATGAAAGCTTCTCCTCCCGACCCAATGACCACCGAACGCACGGTATCACTCAGCAAAGGACTGTTCGCCGCGGTATAATGAGCACGCAGCTCCCGGGCATCTGCCGAAAACACAAAGATACCCGCCCTTCTTGTGGCAAACCATTTCTGATTAGCGGGATCTACCCCTATATCCGTCACCTGATTGTCGCGGAGGATATACTGGGTATAGCCTTCAATGGTCAGGCGTATGCGGTTGGGGCGATAGTCTTCCCGGTCAAAGAATGAGCCGGGTTCGTAATCCACAGCCACCCCCTCATCGGTTGCGATCCATAGGTTGCCTTCCCGGTCCTGGTGGATGGCCTCGATGCGCCTGGCAAAAGATTGTCCGTTGTAATCAAGCACCTCCCGGATCATCACCACATCATCCGACGGATCGGCAGGCGTGCCCCGGGTATCCACCACAAAAACCAGGGGTGTGTTATGTATATACCCCCACAGGTATCCATCCTGCCCGCATATCAAACCGGTGGCGGTTCTGTTGCGCAGGCCGTCATACCGCCCAACATGCCAGTTACCCTGGATGTCGTGCACTTTGATGGGATGTTCCGCCTCATCGTTGGTGAGCCAGAGATTCCCACCCTGGTCATAACAGAGGTTATCTACCCTTACCTGATCCATATTGTGGGAGGCCAGCGGACTGTTATCCTGGTCATACTGCTGAACCACCTCACCATCCTTAACTTCCAGCAGCCCATCTCCCCAGGATGCTATCATATAATGGTTTTTTTGTCCGGGGACAGCTGCCAGATCAACCCAATCACTATATCCCGGGAAAGAGGTATTCATCCACTGCTCCTGATGAAAGCGGTAGAAGGTAGCAGAGCGGTTTTGTGGGTTTCTTCCGGCATCATATCCTCCGGTCAACCCGAGAATATCCTGCCCGTAAGCTTTCAGATAAGAAGTGCGGTCTGAGCCCGGCCCGTTATATATAACCGGCTCACCCTGCCCCTGATGATAACGAACCAAACCGGAGCCATCGTCACCGAGCCACCATTCACCGCCCCGATCCTCAAAGAACGAAGTGGGCCTGGGCCGGGAAATATAATTCTCCAGGGTTTGATTCAGGCTCAGCTCCTGATCATATACAAAGACCCGGTCCGAGGAACAAACAAAAAGCCGTGAGCTGCCGGATCCGTCGTTTCCCCTTTCCAGGGCATGAACCCGGGTCTCGCTTAGCAACTCCACTCCACCGGTCCCATCAAGATAATATACTTCATGCTGCCCCTGACCGGCCCCTACTGCGAAAACCACATATCCCCCGTGCGACTGCAGGGAAGTGACGGGCCGGCCGGGATCGGAAAAGGCAGTGACCTGCTGCCAGCTGGCTGGATTGTCCAGACCCGGCGAACCGGCCGGTGCATAAAATAAACCCTGGCTGGTGGCGACGAAAAAATCTCCCTGGTGGTGATCCACAGAATAAACCACCGCCCCGGCACCACCAGCTGGCTGAAAGGTTTCCAGAAACTCCCCCGACGCCGGATCGAAAACCGCTACCCCAAAAGAACAGGACAGATAAGCCCGGCCTTCCCAAAAAAATATATCGCGAATGCTTTTTTGTGCATAGAGCGGCTGATCCCGGATGGAAGGATAATTGCTGATCCTGCCATCTTTCCATATATCCAGGTTGCCATTGCGGTATCCAATAAGGAGAAGCTGGTGTTCATCCGACCAGGCGAGAGAGGTAATGCCCGCATCCGATAGCCCGTTGACTTTATTCAGGTTCTCCGGATGGTTGTAATCCTTATTGTAAATCATTATGCCATTGGAACCGGCCGCAAAGATGCGATCCTCTGATCCGGTCACATCCTGTATGGAATAATACGACAGATGGGCCCTCCATTGACCAACAGGCACCTGCCCGAACACCTGTTGTAAAGAGAACAGAAATACAGCCGCCATGAGAAGACCCATCCTGGCCATATGATTTCTGTCTCTCATGACGGATTGTTGTACTGGTTAAGATAATTGGCCAGCTTCTTGATCGCCCGGCTCCTGTGACTGATGCGGTTTTTCATGTTCATGGGCATCTGAGCAAAAGTCAGGGAACTGCCCTCCGGCAAGAAAATGGGATCGTACCCGAAACCCTGATCTCCGCGTTTCTCCCTTAGAATATGACCTTCCACAACACCCTCGAAAAAGAATTCTTTCTCATCCAATATCAGGGATATCACCGTACGGAAACGGGCCCGCCGGTTGTCCTCATCCTTCAGCTTCTTCAGTACCTTATCCATGTTGGCCTCCGGATCCTTACCATCTCCCGCATACCTGGCCGAGAAAACACCCGGCTTGCCCCCCAGGGCATCAATCTCCAGGCCGGTGTCATCTGCAAAACAACTCCTGTACAAACGATGGTATACATACCGGGATTTTTGTGAGGCATTCCCTTCCAGGGTATCCTGGTCCTCAGGGAGCTCTTCGGTTAAACCCACATCCTCCAGGGTCAGCACACGGATGGACCGGGGGATCAGCCGCTGGATCTCTTCAGCCTTGTGCCGGTTGTTGGTGGCAAAAATCAATTCCATGGTGTTCCTTTTTTACATGCCAAAATAATAAATAAATCACACTTTAGCCGAATGAAACCCTCATCCAGTAATCTACACAACAAGGACATGTTTAAGCATGGGGGTTACATAAGGCAAAAATATCAAATAAAAAATAATCTTATGAATGAATCGCCCGGCATATATTTCTGAAAAGTAGAACGCAACAACGATTGAGCCATCCATCATTTTCATATTACAAATTTATTTGCTATATTTTTACCGAAAATTCTCCCGCCAAAGGCGGATACCACAAAATTGCCCCTGATGAGATATTTTTTCGTTCCGTTTGTGCTATCCCTGATCTTTACCTGTTTTCACGACTCAGCGGAAGGACAGATGACCGGCTTCCCTTTCATAAGAACCCTCCAGACCCGACAATACGGAATAAGCAACGAAAATGTATCCATAGCCCAGGATGAAAGGGGATTGATCTACCTGGGCACCAGCAATGGCATTCTCCAGTATGACGGGTATCACTGGGAGCGTATCAGTTCCCGGGCCCATCCTGTACTCACCTCCGGCAAAAACGGAACCATCTTTACCGGACAATACGAAGCATTCGGCTTTCTTAAGGAAACTTCCAGGGGGATATCCTTTCACTCCTTGCTTGACTCTTCACTGGCTGTGAAAAAGATATCCGGGATGGTCCGGTGCGGCAATGAGATCTTCTTTTCCGCAGAGAAAACTCTCTATTCCTTCGAATCCATGGGAAAAACTCACTTACGAAGGGCCGATTCAGAAAAAGAAAAAAGGCCCTTCTCAGGTGAGGAAGACGCTGCGCCGAAGAAAAATCAAATCAATACAATCAGAACCTTTCGCGGGCCGGTAAGCCTGTTTGAGCTGGACAACAAGCGGTTATTCATATACGTGCGGGATGGCAGTCTGTATCGTAAAAAAGGAGATCGCTTTGAGGTGATCATCCATCACCGCCACCTTTCTTCTCCGGTTATTGGTATGATCAGGCACCAAAACGGGGAGGCGGCTGTTCTGGAAAACGGAACGGCCCTGATGATCCGAAAGGGGGCACCGCCTGTTTCCCGGCCTTTACTGCCGGGAAGCGGCAAGGCTCATACCTTGACCGATGCCGTTTCCCTTAAAAATAAAGTGGCCCTGGCCACCCTGTCCGGCGGGCTTATGCTCACCGATATAAATGGCAACCACCAGCAGATCGTGGATGAAGCCGCCGGACTTCTTCATTCACGTATCAACCGGCTCTTTACAGACCGCTCTGCAAATCTATGGGCTTTGCACCCCAATGGAGTCAGCATCATCAACCTTTCATCGGGCATACAAGTCTTTAACCGGCAAAAGGGGGTGGAAGGGGTGGTCAATCAGGTCACCCGGTTCCAGGATGACCTCTATCTGGCTACTTCCAGAGGTGTCTATTTTGGCTCTTCATCCGGCACGTTCCGAAGAGCAGGATCCGTTCAGTCGGAAGCCTTCCGTTTCTATGCCACCGACAGCCTGCTCTATGCAGCCACACGCCAGGGCATCTTTCAGTTGGAAGGCACACAGGCCAGCCTCTTTTACAACAAATTCAGCAGGCAATACACCAGCTTTTTGCAGTACCGGCACCATCCGGGCTACATGCTCATCGGCCTGCAAAACGGGCTCTCACTGGTCAGATATGTAAACGGGCTGTTCATCCACCAGGGAAAAGCAAAGGGCATAGAGGGCCATGTGCTCGATATGGCGGAGGACAGCAAAGGCAATGTTTGGCTTACAACCCGGCACAACGGGTTATACCGTATTAAGCCTTTTACGGGTTTCGACGCAACACTGGCATATGAAAAATATGATGAGAAGAAGATCTTCTCCCGGCAAACAGAATGGGTTAAACCCTATGCTTTATCCAGCGGGTTGCTTTTCAGCACTTCACATGGGCTTTATCGTTTTGATCCCGGCCAGCAGCGTTTCCACCGCGACACCTCACTTGAGATCAACCAGGGAAGAGTGAGGATCCATCCTGTGGCCGAAGCCGGCGACCAATCCCTCTGGGTCAATACCATCACCCGCGATGCAAGGCCTTCCCAAACCCTCTATGCCTGGTTCCCCAATGAGAATAAAAATTTCGGTCCCATCAGCCTTTCATTGGATCCCTCCGACGATTTTCAGATCCATGCCCTTCATCCGGACCACGACTCCCTGATTTGGATTGGCGGCAACCACAAGCTGATACGACTTCATGTCGGTCAATTCCTCCGGCAAAAAGAACAACCTCAAACCCTGCTCCACCGGGTCACCATCAGCGGGGATTCGCTGGTCCACTACAACTTCTCCGGGATGCAACGAAAAAAGGCTGCGCCTGAACTGTCCTGGTCCCAAAACAGTGTGCAGTTCAACTTCAGCGTTCCCTCTTATGCCCGAACAAGCCATATGCTCTTCCGTACCAGGCTCAGGGGGCAGGAGAAGCAATGGACGGACTGGTCCACCAGCCACCGCCGCGACTTTTCCAACCTGCGGGAAGGCAACTATACCTTCGAAGCTCAGTCGAAAAACGGACACGGCATGGTTTCTCCGGTACTGAAATATTCCTTCAGCATCCGCCCGCCCTTCTACAGAGCCTGGTATGCCTGGGCTGGTTATGCCCTGATCCTGGCACTGCTGATCTACGGTATCATCCGGTGGCGTTCTTACCGCTTTGCCAAAGAGAGAAGGAAGCTGGAAGAGATCATCCATCAACGCACCCGGGCGCTTCAGCAGGAAAAGGAAAAGTCAGACCGGCTCATTGAACGCATGCTGCCCAGAGATACAGCCGAAGAGCTGAAAGCCGGGGTCAAGACCAAACCCTATTTCTACAACAAGATTACCGTGCTGTTTGGCGACATTCAGGGGTTCACCAGGATCACCGAGGAAATGGGTCGGGGCATGCTCATCGAGAAGCTCAGCCGTTGTTTCCTCCAGTTTGACCATATCGTGGAGAAGCACAATATTGAAAAGATCAAAACCGTCGGGGATGCCTATATGGCGGCCGGCGGCATACCCGACGAAAGCCAGACCCATCCGGTGGAAATCATACTGGCGGGGATGGAGATGCAGAATTACATGCACCGGGTGGGCAGCGGCAACGGCGGAAAGATGTGGGATATACGCATCGGCGTGGATACCGGTCCGGTGGTGGCCGGCGTGATCGGCCGCAACAAACTCTCCTACGACATCTGGGGCTCCACCGTCAATATGGCCAGCAGAATGGAAGCCCTCAGCGAACCGGGTAAGATCAACATCTCCGGCAACACCTATGCCCTGATAAAAGATTTCTTCATCTGCCGCTACAGGGGAAAGATGCCTGTCAAAAACAGCGGTGAGATCGACATGTATTTCGTGGAAGGACTCCGGCCGGTCTTTGCCAGCGACAGCCAGGGCCTCTCGCCCAACCGGCATTTCCATGCCAACCTGCAGCTGCTCAGACTGAACGACCTGGAAGAGGTGGTGCTGGAAAAACTGGAAGGACTGCCGAACGACCTGTACTACCACAACCTCAAGCATACGGTGGATGTGGTCACCCAGGTGGAGCTCATCGGTAAGTCGGAGGGAGTGACCAGCGAAGAGATGCTTCTGTTGAAGACCGCCGCCCTTTTCCACGATATAGGGCACCTGGTGAGCTACGACCACCACGAAGAGGAAGGTGTGAAGATGGCCCGCAAGATGCTGCCCAAATATTATTATACACCGGGCCAGATCGACCGGATCGCGGCTCTGATCATGGCTACCCATATGCCGCCCAATCCATCCGACCTGCTGGAAAAGATCATCTGCGATGCCGACCTGGATTACCTGGGGCGTACCGATTTTATGCCGGTGGCCTATAACCTCTACAAAGAGCTGAAGATACGAAACAAGGTGGATTCATTCGAAGAATGGAAGAAGATACAGATCGATTTCATCCGCCATCATTCATACTATACCCGCACAGCGCAACGGCTAAGGGAGGTGAACAAGAAAAGACAGCTGGAGAAGATCAAAAATAACCACAAATAATCAGCAAATATCCAGCGCTTAGCGCAGCGCTAAGCGCTGGAATTGTTCGTTTTCGGACATGTTATAAGGTGTTCGTTTTTGAACATTTTCAGCGCTTAGCGCTGCGCTAAGCGCTGGATATTCCTGCCAGATAGCCGTTATGTTTGCGCACATTGAACACCCGGCCGTCCTCGAAGATCAGGTACTGGCCTTTGACGCCGGCGAGCCTGCCGCTATATTCATCTTCCTTATCAAAGCTGAGGCTTTTGACCTTGGCGGGATGCTGATCCAGGGGATAGGTGATGGTGGTGACAGCATCCTCATCGACGAGGTACTGCCGGAGGTCACTGCTCAGCAGCTGCGATGCCCTGGCCTTCTCTTCTTTCAAATCCACCTCCCTTTTTACCTGACCCTTTAACATCTGCTGCCAGTTCGTTTTGTCGGCCAGATGCTGCTTCAGGTCTACCTCGATCAACCCGGCCAGATGGCGGTTGGGGGTCCTGGCCAGCTTAATGGCCTTGTGTGCCCCCTGGTCGATCCAGCGGGTAGGTATCTGGGTGTGGCGGGTAACCCCTACCTTTAATCCGCTGGACACAGCCAGGTATACATAGTGATCGATCAGGCAATGGGTCCTGGACCATTCCATGTCCCGGGCTATGCCCTCCTGAGCCTGGCACTGCTCGGGGTGAACAATGCAGGGTGCTGTTTCCGGTGCCTTAAGGAAACAAGGATAACAATACCCCTGGAAAAAGGATTTGCTGGTCTTGCGGCCGCACCGGATACAGTTGATCTGATGCTCCCAGGTCAGTGTAAGGGGGTGGCCGATCAGGTCGTTGACATACACCTGATCATTGCCGATATTCAGATAATAATCCACCCGTTCGGGATGTTGGGTGGCCATTTTGAGCAGGTTGCCTTCAGCTTTCATTTTTTATTCAAAGGTAAGGATTTTTTAAGACCTCTCCCGGCCATGGGCCCAAAACCTTATTCGTAACATTAGGCTCAGTCGGCACAGAAAAAAACAAATAACCCGCATACGCAGGTCAGTGCAGAGGATCACACCCTTACAAGATCAAAATACATCGGGCAACACCCCAAAAACCAAAATCCATCCATCAAAATCAATGCATTAAATATCAATCCATTAAACACACCGGCAACACACCCAAAATACCTGGCCTAATATAATATTATAAACTTTTTGGTACTATGTTTTGCATAATACTATAGTTTTTATATATCTTTGTATTGTTAAACTCAACCCACAGACCCATGAAAAAAATGGTTTCCATCAATCTGGCGGGCATGTTGTTTCACATCAACGAGGATGCCTTCCACATGCTCAACAGCTACCTGGAATCGATCGGAAATAACCTTCCCCGGGAAGAGCGCCAGGAGGTCCTGCAGGAGATAGAGGCCCGGGTGGCTGAGTTGTTATCCGGCATGACCAACAACAAGAAACAGGTGATCGACCTGGAGCAGGTTAAAGAAGTCATACACATTCTCGGTGATCCGGAGGAATTCGAGGAAAGCCGGGAGAACCAATCCAAAAAGGAGGATTTCACTATGAGCCACAACAAAAGATTATACCGGGACCCCGACAACCGGGTCCTGGGAGGAGTATGCGGAGGCCTTGGTGCCTACTTCAATATCGACCCCGTATTGTTTCGACTGATCTTCATCATCATTTTCCTGGTATTTGGAACCGGCCTGATCATTTACCTGGTGCTCTGGCTGATCACGCCGGAGGCCCTTACCATGTCGCAAAAGATGGAGATGAAGGGCCAGCAATTCACCTTCGACGATTTCAAGAAGAAGGCCCGCTCGGAATATGAGGATATGAAGAACCATTTCAAAGGCCAAAAAGACAGCTGATATGAAGATCGAGAATTCCAAAGCACAGATGAAAAAAGGGGTCCTGGAATATTGCATCCTGGCGATCATTGCAAGAAAGGACTGCTATGCCTCGGAGATCATTCATGAGCTGAAGGAAGCCAAAATGATCGTAGTGGAGGGCACCCTGTATCCCCTGCTCACCCGGCAGAAGAACGCCGGTCTGCTGAGTTACCGCTGGGAAGAATCCCGGCAGGGACCTCCCCGAAAATACTACACGCTGACCGACAAAGGCAGGAACTACCTGAAGGAGCTGGATGAGTCGTGGAAGGAGCTCACGGAAGCCGTTGCATGGATCAACCGGAAAAGAACCCCTCAACAATAACATCAGACATGAAAAAGACAGTAAAGATCAATCTAAGCGGAAGCATCTTTCACATAGATGAAGATGCCTATCAAAGGCTCAACGATTATCTGGACAGGATACACGAACACTTCAAGGGTCAGGAAGGCGGGGAGGAGATCATCAGCGACATTGAGATGCGCATGGGCGAGCTCTTCCAGGACAAGCTATCCGGACACAAGCAGGTGATCAGCGATGAGGATGTGTGGGAGGTTACAAAAAAAATGGGTGAGCCCGGCGATTTCCTCGAAGAGGGAGCATCAACTCATTCCCCGGGGGGCAGCGAACAGCAAAAGAAACTGTACCGCGATCCCGACCAGGCTATATTGGGCGGGGTAGCCTCCGGCATCGGGGCCTATCTGAATGTAGACCCGGTATGGATACGCCTGCTTCTCGTGGTGCTGATGCTGGGATACGGTTTCATCGCAGTGGTTTATCTGCTGCTGTGGCTTTTCCTACCCAAAGCCACCACCTACGACCAGAAGCTTGAGATGCGCGGGGAGCAGGTGAACATCTCAAACATCGAAAAAAAGGTGAAGGATGAATACGAACAGGTAAGGGGCAACTTTAAAAAGTACAGGCAATCCGGTTCCTATCAAAACATCACCCGGGGCCTGAACGAAATTTTCGTGGTGCTCGGGCGCATCCTGAAAGCACTGATGCAAGTGGTGCTGGTGCTGATCGGTGTAGCATTGGTTGTGGGCGGCATCGGACTCATCCTGGGATTGATCGGTATACCCTTTATCGCCTGGCCCTTCGATATGTTTGATCTTTTCGACCATCATGGTACGGCTGCACTCTTCCTTTTTCAGTCGTTGCTGAGCCCACCAGCATTCATCATTCTGGCAGCCAGCGCAGCCCTGCTGGTGGTGATACCCGTCCTGGTTATTTTTTATACAGGTCTCAAAATGCTTTCCGGCTTCAAAGCCAAAGACCAGAGCGTGTTGCTTTCCGCCCTGATCATTTGGGTGGCAGCCCTTCTTGCCACGGCAGGCACGGCAGCGTGGCAGATGCATGAATTCTCGGTAAGATCTCACAACAAAGAAGAAATCCAACTCAATCCGCAGGGTTCATCCACGCTTTTTCTCCAGATGAATTCCCCACATGTTCATCTATATGAAACGGATGACCTCCCTTTCGGAGACAATACGGGTGTGATCCGGGGCAAAGATATTGTGGGTGCCATCAGAGGCACGGACCCCGAGGGCAACCTGTATTTCAACACCGAAATAGATATCCTGAAAAGCCCCGATGATTCCTATCACCTGCAGATTAAAAAGTCATCACGGGGTTCATCGATCAGGAATGCCGCCGGGTTTGCCGAAAAAATCCGGTTTAACTGGGAGCTGGCAGACTCCACCCTCATTTTGGACAATACCTTCCGAATCGCAAGCGACACGCCCTACCGGCTTCAACAGATGACCCTGGCGATCCGGGTGCCCGGGGGCCATCGGATTGCCATATCTGAAGAAGCAGAGGAATACCTGGATGATGCGGACAACAGGCAAAACATGTGGCCATTCGAGATGGGCGGCAAGGTTTGGGAGATGCGGGGCGATGAGCTCAGCCTGCATCGTAAATCAGACTAAAGTCAGCAGGGTACGGTGCCCCCGGGACACAATTTTTTTCACAATCGAGCGTAAATATATTTGGCGAAAAAATATTTTTTATATATTTGCAAAGCCTAAGAAAGCAAAACCAAGCATTGACCCATGGTGTAACTGGCAACACGTCAGGTTTTGGTCCTGAAGAGTCCAGGTTCGAGCCCTGGTGGGTCAGCCAAATCGCCGTCCCGCGTACTTACGGGACGGCGTTTTTTTTAGGGATAAAACTCGATGCCGATCATGGAGATATCGTCGAAGATGGTGCTGTTTTCGTCTTCCAGGATATTCTGCTCCCGGATGATGGTGGCCATGTTCTTGTCGATGTGATCGGAATTGCTGAGGCGGTTCTTGATCTGATCTGTCTCGTAATGGACTTTCGTCTCGTCCATCACCTCCACCAAACCGTCGGTATAACAAAGCAGCTTGGTCCTTTCGGTAATCGTCTCCTCTCCTTTCTCGATGGTGGGTATCTCATCGAGCATACCCAGGCCCAGGCACCCTTTCTTCAGGAACTTCAGCTCCCTGCTCTGCGTTTTGTACATGATGGGCGGGTTATGAGCTGCCGTGATATATTCGAGTTTCCGCGTGGTATAGTTGTATTTGGCCAGGAACAGGGTGATGAATTTCTCGCCTTTGGCGCTCGACATCACCCGCTCGTTGAGCCTGGGCATGATCTGTTCCAGGTTGCTGTTGGCGCTGACCAACGCCCGTAGGTTGGCCTGAAAGTTCGACATCAGCAAAGCCGCAGAGATCCCTTTTCCCGAAACATCTGCTATGCAGATAACCCCTTCCTCCTTGTTGAGGCGTATATAATCATAATAATCGCCCCCCACTTCATGGTGCGGTTTGTAGAAAGAGGTGGCAAAAATATGCTCATCATTGGGCAGGGTAGATTTGTCGGGTATCAGCATCGACTGCATCCGCGAGGCCAGCTCCAGCTCCTTCTTCAATGCTTCCTGCTGCAGGCTTTCATTGTACAGCCGTATATTCTCAATAGCAACAATGATGATGTTCGAGAGGGTCTGGATGAAATGCAAGTGTTTGATGGTGGGACTGACCCCTTTGGTTTCCTCGTCGATATCGCCGATCAGCACATAAGCAATGGGCTGGTTGTTATGAAAAACGGGAATAATGTTGTCGAACGTCCTCAGGGAAGGGTTGGGGGAAGCCGTAACAAAAGCGATCTCCTCATGACCCAGGATGTCGCTCTCCATGTCAATCTCATCCACCTCGTCGCCGCATCCTGCTTTAAGGATGACCTCCCAGTCTTCCTTGTTGTAATTGTATTTATAAATAAGCACCCGGCCGATGTTCAGCTCTTCGCGCAATATCTTCTCATAACGCTCCAGCAGATCCTCGGTGGATAAATTGGCATTAATGGCTTTCGTGATGGAAAGCAGGGAGTTGAGCTTAAAAGAAAACAACTTCAACCTTTTAATCTTGGACTGACTTGTTTTCATAATCGAACCGGTCCTATCAGTAAATTTGTTCAGGCCTTCGGCCAGCCTATTTCTTTATTCGTTCCACATAAGAACCATCGCGCGTATCGATCTTGATCTTTTCATGGTTGTTGATGAAAAGCGGCACTTTCACCTCTGCGCCCGTTTCCAGTGTAGCAGGTTTCAGGGCGGTGGTAGAAGTGGTATCTCCCTTCACGCCGGGTTCCGTATAGGTTATCTCCAGCACCACAAACTGGGGCAGTTCACAACGCAGGGGCTCCTCGGTCTCGTCATGAAAAAGGATCTCAACCTGCTCGCTCTCCTTCAACAGCTTGGGGGCATGGATCAGCTCTTCGGGCAGGGAGATCTGCTCAAAAGTCTCGGTATGCATAAAATGATATCCCATGTCATCATTATAAAGGAACTGATAAGGGCGCCGCTCGATCCTGGCCGTCTCCACTTTGGCTCCGGAAGGGAACGTATTTTCAATGACCTTACCCGTGGTGACGCTTTTCAGCTTTGTACGTACAAAGGCCGCGCCTTTGCCGGGCTTAACATGCTGAAACTCAACAATGCTGAACAGGTCATTATTGTATTTGATGGTCATTCCGTTTTTGAAGTCTGCTGTACTGGCCATATGCTCTTGTTATTTTTGTCCCAAATTTAAAGTAAATAGTTGGAAATTCTATTCATTTTAGAAGAGAATAGCCTGTTGGTTTATTCTCCGGGTTTCTTCCGGGAAATGATGTTTTTGCGGGGTCGGGTAGCAATAAAATCTTTCAGATAGAAGGGTTCAAAATAGGCCACATCTTCAAATTCCCCGGCCTGGTATTTCTTTTCTGAGAGGTTGGCCATATGTTGTGCAGAAGGTTCAATCCCTTCCACAAAATAGGCATGGGGGTGGGCGATCACCTGTCGGCATTTGGAGGCTCCATTGCCAAAGAAAACCATGTTATGATCCCTGAGCCAATCCTGGTAACTGGTTTCATCCAGAACCTCAGCCTTTATCTCGCGCATAAATTCCAGGTTTCGGTTGAGAAAAGCCGAATATACTTCCATCCTCCGGGCATCCAGCATGGGCACCAGGATGGTCTGGTCATCTACCGGCGGGGGCTCGGTGGAAGCCTTTAGCGTATCCAGCAGTCCCTGTGTCAATGCCTTGAGGGTATAAACAGCAACAAGGGGTTTATCAGCTCCATAGCACAATCCCTTTGCGGTGGACACGCCGATACGCAATCCGGTATAAGAGCCAGGGCCTCTGCTGATGCTCACCGCATCGAGGTCCTTCACCCTCAGTCCCTCCTCTTTGAGGATCTCTTCAATGAAATGGGCGAGCAGCGCGGCGTGTGACCTGCCTTCATGGTCCTCCCTTAAGTGGATCAACTGACCGTCTTTCACGAGGGCAGCGGAGCATACATGCGTAGTTGTTTCGATATTAAGAATCCATGCCATCACTTAAATGGTTAAGGGTTTGCCCTGGTAAAAATCCAGTATCCGGGTCTTAAAAATGTATTCATATTTGGCCTGCAACAATTCGGACTGAGCCCGGATCAGATTGTTTTTAGCCGTGTTGAACTCGATGGAAGTGACCAGGCCCACTTCAAACTTCTTGCTGGTATACTTGAAGGATTCCTGCCTCGATTCGACGGTTTTGCTGGCTGCCTGGTATTTTTTCCAGGCAGCCAGGGCATCGGCATGTGCCGTTTGTATGTCCTTATAAAGCTGACTCTCCTGTAGCTGAAGCTCATACTGGGCGTTCAGAACACCCACCCGGGCATTGCTGATGGAGTGGCGCACCTGCCATCCGTTAAAAACAGGTATGGAAAGGTTGAACATCACCGAAGTGCTGGCATTGTCCTGGAGCTGGTCCCAGAAAGGATAGCCGGAATAACTGGGTGCCGGCTGGGTGGCATAGACGGGCACATCGTTCTGAGTACGGCCAATGGGAACCGTTACGCTGTCCATGCCGGTAAGCCGCTCGCGGATGTTGGAATACCTGGACCCGTAATTCAGGTTCAGCGATAACCGGGGGCTCAGCTGCCCACGGGCAATGTCAAGTGCCTCTTCCTGTGACCGCAGCTTGTATTCCGCGCCCTTAATGCGGGGCAGCTGTTTTTGGGCCACCTGGTAGATGCTGTCGACCGGGGGTAATGGTTCACGGTCGAGCAACCGGCCGAGGGCAGGCTGTTCAACCTCAAAGCCGCCGGCCGAGTCCAGTTCCAGAAGCTGGATCAGTGAAATGTAGGAGGAACGAAGCTGATTCTGAAAACTCACCAGGTTGAGCTCTTCATTGGCCGCCTGGGCCTGTATCTCGAGCAGGTCGCCGCGGGCCAGGCTCCCTGCCTCAACCAGCTTCCGGGTCCTGTTGGCCTGCTGATTGATCAACTCAAGCTGATCGCGGGCCACTTGAACCAGTTCATGATTAAAAAGGATCTGCAGATACGCGGATGCTACATTCAGCGATATATCATTCTTCAGGCGCTCCAATGCCTGCAGGCTGGCCTTCAGTGAGAAACGGTCGCGCTGGATGGAATTCCATTTCTGAAAACCATTAAACAGGGTGATCGAACTGCTCAGGTTGAAGTTGCTGGACTGAACCTGCTGATCCTGGGTAAATTCATAGGTTGTCTCATCCAGTGCCCGCCCGAACGAAAAGTTGTGAGTGGCCCCGGCATTCAGGGAAGGCAATGCGCTGAGCCGGGTCTGTTGCAAGTTTTTTTCATTGACCTGTGTGTTCAGATTCTGTTGCTTGATCCGTATGTTGTGATCAAAGGCATATTGAATACACTCCTGGAGATTCCAGGTATCCTGGCCGGATAGCTGAGATGGCAGGAAAAACACCATCAAAACCAGCGCAAAAAAGTATCTGGGCATAAGTGTTAAATGTAACAGTGGTATGTATCAATCAAAATTAATAAACTTTTCGCCTATTAGATTTATTTCCGCATAAAATGATTCACTAAATTTGTAAGTGAGCAGGAGAAAAATAACCGGCACTCCGGCGGTATGATCATAAACAGTTTTTCCCGTGAAAAAGATCTACGATCCAGACCTAGGGCGCATACAGTTTACCAAAAGAAAGCACTCAAAACGCATCACTGTTCGTTATGACCCGGAGGGCCGGCTCAAAGTAAGTCTGCCCCAGAGCGTTAGTTATCAGGCAGGCATTCAGTATTTACAATCCCATAAGAAGGTCATCAGGGAAAAAGTTGTGGATCTGCAGGCCGAGCAATACAGCCACGACCTCTCCAATTTTCAGACCCGCTGGCATGAAGTGGAGATCCGGCGGGAAAACCGCAAAACCATTGCCTATCAGATCCGGCAGGGGAAGATCGGGGTTAGCATACCCAGGGATATGGAGCCGAAAGACCATACCGTTCAAAAAACCATCCGCCAGGCCCTGGAAGAAGCCCTTCGCATGGAAGCCAGGATTTATCTTCCCCAGCGGCTCAATGAACTGGCCAGCCGATACAACCTCACCTACAACAACCTTTACATCAAAAAGGTGCAGTCCCTCTGGGGCAGCTGCTCTTCTAAAAACAACATCAACCTGAATATCCACCTGATGCGCCTGCCCGATCACCTGATCGATTATGTTCTTTCACATGAACTGTGTCATACCCTCCATAAAAACCACAGCCATCTTTTCTGGAATCACCTCCAGCACCTTATGAATGATGATGTCATCCAACTCAGAAACGAACTCAACCAATATTCGCCCAAGCTATATTAGGACCATCTTTTTCAAATTCACGAAAAAATAGCTATATTGCTCCCCCAAAACAAACCCATGCAAAGGCCCTTCAAGCATCCCTCAACCCATGTATCTCGTTCCCGGGAAAAAAAAGACCCTTTCCTCCACAGCCCGGCCAGAAATTCATGTATCTTATCCCTGCAAGCTTCGTAAAAAAAAGATGCATGAAGATGGAAAAATGCATGAAGGCCTGAAGCCATCAAAACACCATGAAACAGATCACGCAAGCCATAAAACCAGAAGCAGGATCCTGTACCCATGTTTCCATTCTATCCGGCGAACCCTTCTTACCCAAACTAAATACAGAGAACCATGAACTTGAATTTAAAACTCAGGCACAAAATTCAGCTGATCATTATCTCCCTGTCGGTAGTCATTTTTCTGGGGGCTATCGGCTACATCAGCATCAAGGCCCGTAAAGCGGCCTACAGGGATGCCTCCCGGCTGGTGGACTTTCAGTCACAAAAATATGCCAACCGGATCCAGGGCCTGATGAACAGTGACTTCACAGTTGTCCGCACCCTCTCCCAGGCTTTCAAAACTTATGACTACCTGCCCAGGGAACGCTGGCAGGAGATGATCAACAAGATGTACATTGATGTCTTTCAGGCCAACCCTTCGTTCTACAATCTGTGGGACAGCTGGGAACTTCAGTATATCGACACCTCCTGGACCCGCTCCTATGGGCGCATCTCCAATCAGAATTTCAGGGAAAACGGGGAATTCAAAACCAGCACCGATCGGCGAAGCCTGGAAGGGGATCCGGACCTTTACGCCAGTTGGAAGTCGCGTAAAGAAGAATTGGTGGCCGATCTCTATGCCGACGTGTTTGTAGAGAACAAATCCGAAAGGAGGCTGATGACCACCCTGGCTTCCCCCATACTGGAATCGGGTAATTTCATCGGGCTGGTAGGGGTGGATCTCACGCTCGACCGTTTTCAGCAGATCATACAAGAGATCGACATTGAGAAACTGGAGGGCTGTTCTTCCTTTCTTCTCACCCATAATGGCAAGTATGCCGGCCATCCCGACCAGGAGCTGCTCAACACCCGGGCCCCGGCCAACCCTACCGCAGAACAGGGGTTCAACCTGTATGACAAGATGGAGCAAGGCAAGGCCTTTTCTATCCTTCATCAACCCGCTGAGGAGCGGGACAAGCAGGAAAGTTATGTATCCTATGCGCCCATCCAAATCGGCAACACCGAAACGCAATGGTACCTGGGTCTTTCCGCACCTGTCAGCTCAATTAAAGCCCAGGCCAACAAGAACTTCACCATCTCACTCATCGTGGGTCTGGTGGGCCTGCTGATCCTTAGCCTGGTGATCTACCTGGTAAGCCGAAACATCACCCATCCCGTTGAACAAGTCACCGACCGGCTCAACCGGCTGTCCAGGGGTCACATCGACCCCAACATGAAGCTGCAGCTGAGCACCGGCGACGAGATACAGGAGATGGCCACCGCCCTGAATACCTCCATCGACGAGCTCAACAAGAAAAATGAGTTCGCTCAGAAAATAGGAAACGGCGAGCTGGAAGCCGACTACCAGATGCTCAGCGATGATGACCAGCTGGGCCAGTCCCTGATAGACATGCGCAACAGCCTCAAGCAAGCCCGCCGGGAGGAGGAGAAAAGAAAAATAGAAGACGAGAAGAGAAGATGGGTCAACGAAGGACTGGCCAGGTTTGCCGATATCCTGCGCCAAAACAACGACAACCTGGAACAACTCAGCTACCAGATCATCAGCAACCTGGTGGGTTACCTGGGCGCCAACCAGGGCGGTCTCTTCCTTTTGAATGACGAGGATGAGCAGAACATTTTCTATGAACTCAAAGCCGCCCACGCCTTCAACCGGAAAAAATACATGGAGAAAGAGATCAAACCCGGTGAAGGCCTGGTGGGTTCCTGCGCCATCGAGAAACAAACCATCTATATGACCGATATCCCCCAGGATTATATTCAGATCACTTCCGGACTGGGGGACGCCAATCCCGACAGCCTGCTGATCGTTCCCCTGAAGGTGGAAGAGGAAGTACTGGGGGTTATCGAGATTGCCTCATTCAAGGAATTTGAAAAACATCAGATTGAGTTCGTCGAAAAAGTGGCCGAAAGCATTGCCTCCACCATCTCATCGGTGCGGGTCAACCTGCGAACCTCTCAGCTGCTTGAAAAATCCCAGCAACAAGCCGAAGAGATGTCTGCCCAGGAGGAAGAGATGCGGCAAAACATGGAAGAGCTGAAAGCCACCCAGGAAGAAGCAGCCCGGAGGGAGAACGAGCTCTCCGGTATCATGGAAGCGATTGATCAGTTCCTGATCAAGGCCGAGCTCGA
This sequence comes from Bacteroidales bacterium, assembly GCA_018334675.1. GTDB lineage: Bacteria > Bacteroidota > Bacteroidia > Bacteroidales > UBA12077 > JAGXLC01. Next base: position 38,036 of record JAGXLL010000002.1, read on the forward strand.
CCTGAGCGGCAAACTGATCAATGCCAATCCTTTATTCCTGGAGACTTTTGGATACGACGATCAAAAAATCCAGGAGATACCCATGGAAAAGTTCATTGATGACAATGATCTGGCTACCTTCCATCATACATGGGAGGAAGCTAAGAAGGGACGCGACATCCGCCAAAAAATCCGTTATATAAACAAACACGGCACCACCCTGTGGCTGATCACTTCTTTCTCGGCGGTTAAGGATAAAGAAGGCAACATCAACAAAATCATCTTCATAGCCCTGGATCATACCGAGTCGGAAAATGAGAAGCAACAGCTGAAGGACAAACTCAATCAAAGAGAAAACTAAAAAAACAGACAACGACCATGCACATCCAAATGAAACTGAAACAGAAAATTCAGATCCTTCTGATTTTCATATCTGCCGTCATCTACCTGGTGGCAATAGGTTACATCAGCATCAATGCCCGCCAAAGCTCCTATGAGGACACCAAAAAGCTGGTGGATTCGAAGGTCAAGAGTTTTGCCAGTCAAATAGAGGGGCAGATGAACCGGAACATGGCGGTTGGAAGAACCCTGGCGCTGAGCTTCTCCAATTATAACTATATGCCCAAAGACCGGTGGCTTACCTTTGCCAATCGCGTTTATGAGGATGTGTTCCCTGAATACGCGGATTTTTATAACCTGTGGGACAGCTGGGAGCTGAGCGTGATCGATTCCAGCTGGAGCAAACCCTACGGTCGCATCTCCAATGAACATTTCCGGGACCAGGGCATCATCAAATCCAGTCAGTCCAAGAGAAGCCTGGAAGGCGACAATGAACTCTACGCAGGCATTAAAGAGGCCAACAAGGAGCTGGTGTTCCCGTTGTATTTCGATCTGTTCGCCGAAGGCAAGTCAGAGCGCAAGCTGATGACCAGCCTGCTGGTTCCCATCCGCCAGGAAGACGGAAGCTATGCAGGTGTTGTAGGCATCGACATCACCATGGACCGCTTCCAGGAGATCCTGAGCAACGTCAACATCCGGGGACTGGAGGGGAGCGAAGCCTTTCTGCTGAGCCACCAATGGAAATATGCGGCCCATCCGGATACTTCCAACCTGAATGAGAAGATCACAACCAACCCCACTGCCCGGGGAGCATTCAACCTGCATGAGAAGCTGGGGCAGGGCAAAGCTTTTTCCATCATCCATAACAAAGAGGATCTCGACAAAAAATATGTGAGCTATGTCCCCATTCACATCGGCAAGACGGGCACCCCCTGGTTTCTGGGTATTTCAGTGCCTTTTGACAGCATCATGCAGGAAGCCGACCGAAGCTTTATCATCTCTCTTATTGTAGGCCTTGTAGGTCTGCTCATCCTCTCCGGGGTGATCTACTCCATCACCCGGGGCATCACCAACCCCATCGAAAAGATCACCGAAGTGCTCAAACAGCTGGCCCGCGGACGAATCAGCAACAGCATGAAGCTGAACATTAGAACCGGTGATGAGATTGAAGAAATGGCCCATGCCCTGAACACTTCCATCGACGGATTGAACAAAAAGAATGCGTTCGCCAGCCACCTGGGGCATGGTGAACTGGATTACAACTATCAAATGCTGAGCCAGGACGATGAGCTGGGTCAGTCCTTGCTGGAGATGCGCGACAGCCTGAAGAAAGCCCGGGAAGAGGAAGAAAAAAGGCGGGAAGAAGAGAAGAAAAGGCAGTGGACCAATGAAGGCCTCACACAATTTGCCGACATCCTGCGCCAAAATAACGATGACCTCCACCAACTCACCGATGAGTTGATCAAGAAGATGGTGCATTATCTGGAGGCCAATCAGGGTGGCATCTTCCTGATCAACGACCAGGATGAGAACAACCGGCACCTGGAGCTTTATTCCGCCTTCGCATACGACCGCAAGAAGCATCATGAAAAACGCATCGAAATAGGCGACGGCCTGGTAGGTACCTGTGCCATAGAGGGCCAAACCATCTACATGGAGAAGATCCCGCAGGATTACATTGAGATCACCTCCGGCCTGGGCGAGGCCCGCCCCGACAGCCTGATCATCGTGCCCATCAAACTGGAAGAGACGGTTTACGGAGTTGTTGAGATTGCCTCATTCCAAACCTTCCAGCAGTACCAGATCGACTTTCTCGAGCGCGTGGCCGAAAGCATTGCCTCCACCATCTCCTCGGTGAAGGTGAACATGCGGACCCAACAATTGCTAGAGCAATCCGAGCAACAGGCCCAGGAACTCTCTGCCCAGGAAGAGGAGATGCGGCAAAACATGGAAGAGCTGAAGGCTACACAGGAAGAGGCCGGCCGGCAAAAAACAGAGATGGAAGGACTGGTCAAGGCTTTCCACCGGGCCAATTACGTAGTGGAATACGACACCAACGAAAAGATCATGGACATCAATGACCGGTATCTGAACCTGCTGGGTCTGAAACGCCAGGATGTCATCGGCACCCACCATTCATACAAAATGAAACTTTCAGACGAACAGAAAAAAGCCTATCAACAGTTCTGGGATGACCTGCGGGCAGGCAAGGTGAAGCAGCAGACCCATGTTGTCGAACACAACGGTCATTCTTATGTCTTTGCCGAAACCTACACGCCCATCTTAAACGGGGAAGGGCAAGTGGAAAAGATCCTGAAGATCGCCATCGAAGCCAACGAATTCGACCTGAAACAACACCTGTGTTGAACTAAGGCTAAGGATGAGGCTAAGGAAGAAGTATTAACTCAGGCTAAGGCGGAGGAAGAAGTGTTGAATTGACAAATTGACAAATTGTTGAACGTTGAATGTTGTAACGTTGAACATTCAACGTTCAACATTCTAACTGTTTCGGCTCTAGCGCTTTTTCTTTCTTCCCTTGGATCTAAAGTTTCCTTTGCTCCGGGTCTTGCCACTGCCCGGGTTCCAGGCAGGTCCTTCTCCCAGGTCGGGAGGCGGGGGCAGCTTGGTCACTTCCCGGTCGATCAGCCTTTCAATGCGCAGGAATTTGTCCATGTCGTCCGGGCTGATCATTGTCAGGGCCACACCAGTCGTATCGGCCCGGGCGGTTCGCCCGACCCGGTGTACATAATCCTCGGCATCTCCGGGAACATCGTAGTTGACCACCAGGTTGATGTCCTTAATATCAATGCCCCGGCTCAACACATCGGTGGCTACCAGAACCCGCGTGTTCCTGGCCTTGAAGCGATTCATCACCTGGTTGCGCTCGCTCTGTTCCAGGTCGGAGGACATGGCTTCCACTTGATACTTCTCCTTTTTCAGCGCCCTGGAGAGTTCAGCGACCTTCTTTTTGGTGGAACAGAAAACCAGGATGCTGTGGTATTCAGGTTTGTCCTTGAGGAGATGATGGATCAGCGGGGTCTTTTGGGTTTCATAGACCAGGTAGGCTGCCTGCAGCACGCCCTCGGCCGGCTTGGAGACCTCTATGTTCACCTCGGCCGGTTGATTCAATATTTTGTTGGCAAACGAACGTATGTTGCCTGGCATCGTCGCGCTGAACATCAGGGTTTGTCGTTTTTCAGGCACGAAAGACACAATCTTCAACAAATCATCCTGAAAGCCGATGTCCAGCATCCGGTCGGCTTCATCGAGCACCAAATGCCTGATGTTATTGAAGTTGACATACCCCATCTTCATATGCGAGAGCAGCTTACCCGGGGTAGCCACCACAACGGCGGCGCCACTCCTCAGTGCCTGCTTCTGCTGCTCCCAGTCGGAGCCGTCGCCCCCTCCATAAATAACTGCAGGGGTGATGTTGGCCGCGTAACCGACACCCATGATCTGTTGTCCAATCTGTATCGCCAGCTCCCGGGTGGGCACGATAATTAAAACCCTTATGCCCTCGCCTTTCTGATTGATCAGGTCATTCAATACCGGCAACAAATAGGCAGCTGTCTTCCCCGTTCCTGTCTGGGCACATGCAATCAGATCCCTGCCATCGAGTATCTCCGGAATGGATTGTTCCTGTATGGGGGTGGTTTCATTAAATCCCAGATACGAGATCGAGTCAAGCAGCTGATCACTCAGCGCAAAATCACTAAATTTCATAGGATGATCTTCCTTTATTTATATCAATGAACGGCAAAGATAGAAATTGTTAAGTTTTTATCCCCCATGCCCGGCGATAATTTTTTCAAGATTGGGCTGATGTTCTTCTATTTGCGGGCGAGGCGGTCGAAAATTTCCCTGACACTTTCTGACTGCCAGTTTACCGCTCCCTCTTTTCGAAGGATGATGCGGTTATCGCGGTTTATGATCAGGGAAGTGGGCAGAGCCGAATAGGCGAAGCTACCGCCTGGCCGCGAGGCAAGCTGATAAACGGGCATGTCGTAGTCATATTGCTTCAGAAAATCCTGCTGTTTACCCATGGGCTGACTGGATATAAAAAGAAAGTGTATGTCCTGGCCGTATTGCTGATAGAGCTTCTCCAGGGTGGGCATCTCTGCCCGGCATGGAGGACACCACGTGGCCCAGTAGTTGATGAACAGAGGCTTATCCAGATATTCGCCTATGCGATGCTGTTTCCCCGCTGCATCCTGAAAAAGCACGGTGCTTTTACCCTTCAACTCCTGTTTCTGCTCGTTCTCCTCCACCGGTGTCAGGTACATCCTTACCCTGGAAGCATAGGTCATCACTTCCTGTCGGGTGGAAGGGATGATCAACATGATCAGCAAAACCACGAACAGAAGATCAAGCAGTTGGCTGTACCAGCGCTTCTTTTTGAATTTACCATATTCCTTCCGGAACCATCCTTCTATGCGACTCATATTTGTTCTCCTTTACCATGCTGTTATTTGACAATTTTGCTGCTTCATCTGCAAGGAACAGCAAATATTCCCTTTAGGACAATAGGGGTTTGGATTTGTTCAACATGGTCCCACCCCGCTTAGCGCAGCCCTAAGCGGGCATAAGGGTGGGCATAAAAGCTAAGCGAACATAAGGGGCATAAGGCGGGCATAAGGGGCATCACAAAGCGGGGTTTCATAGCGGGGCCTATCCACAAAAAAAAGGCGGGGATGTCCCGCCATATAATAAACCCATTCCTCTGATTGACAGGCATCCGATGGCAAGCACCGGTGTACCGGGTGCCACCGCACACCAGAAGGGATCAAACCGTCATGATCTCTTCCTCTTTCTGCTTCATCACCTCATCCACCTTTTTGCCGTATTCATCGGTGAGCTTCTGCACCTCGTCCTCTGCACGGTCGGTTTCATCTTCAGGTGTGCCCTCATTCTTGAGTTTCTTCAAACTCTCCTTGGCATCACGACGTGCATTGCGGATGCTGACCTTGGCATTCTCTCCCTCGCCATGAATCTGCTTCACCAGCTCTTTTCGGCGTTCTTCGGTGAGCGGGGGGATATTGATGCGGAGCATATCGCCATGGTTGGAGGGATTCAAACCCAGATTGGAATCCATGATGGCTTTCTCCACTTTGTTGATCACATTTTTATCCCAGGGTTGGATGGTAATGGTTTTGGCGTCGGGCGTCCCGATGTTGGCCACTTGATAGAGGGGTGTCTGAACCCCGTAATAGTCGACCATCACACCATCAAGGATTCGGGGATTGGCCTTGCCTGCTCTCACCCGGGCCAGCTCATCGGCAAGGTGCTCGACGGCTTTTTTCATTTTCGATTTGGCTTCTTTGATGACCTTTTCCACTTCTGGATCCATAATTGGTTGGTTTTGGTTTCTCTGTAGCAAATTTAATAAAAAAATCCATGCCACCCCAACATATTCACTTTACAAGCGTACCAATGTGATCTTCGTGGATGGCTTTTTTCATTTGCCCCGGCAGGTTGATGTTGAAAACGATAATGGGCAGTTTATTGTCCCGGCACAGGGCAAAAGCTGTCATATCCATCACATTCAGCTGTTTCTCTATGGCCTCGTTGTAGGTGATGGTATCATAGCGTTCCGCCCCGGCATCTTTTTCCGGATCTGCGGTATATACACCATCCACGCGTGTACCCTTAAGCAGAACATCGGCATTCAGCTCCAGGGCCCTCAGGGCGGCAGCCGTATCGGTGGTAAAGTAAGGGTTGCCGGTTCCGGCAGCGACAATGTTGACATAACCCTGCTCCAGCGATTCAATGGCCTGTTCTTTTACATAATATTCGGCAAAGGGTTCCATCCTGATGGCTGTATACACCCTGGCACGCAATCCAAGCCGCTCCAGGGCCGATTGCAGGGCCAGGGAATTGATCACCGTGGCGAGCATACCCATCTGATCGCCCTTGACCCGGTCGTAACCGCTGCCAACACCTTCCAGCCCCCGGAAAATATTCCCACCACCTACCACGATGCCGGGCTGTATGCCATCTTTTACCAAATCACCGATCTCAGAAGCATATCCTTCAATACTGGCATGGTCCAGGCCGAAAGCCTTCTGCCCCATCAAAGCTTCTCCGCTTAATTTTATTAAAACCCTTTTATACCTTCTCATATCTTCTGTTTTTGGCGGTTATATGACTCAAAAATAAAACATTTTATCCTTTCTGCTCGTATCGGTAATTGATAAATTGAGCAATGCCCTCCATTTTTAACGAATAAATTTGGTTCGACTCTGTAAATTGATATATTGCGACCGTTTGGGCATCAAAAAAACCCATAAAAATGCACTTCAGACCCGTTCTCATTTTGCTTTTTCTTCTGCTCACCAATCTTTTGTTGGCACAGGAGCCTCCCGCGCATCCTCATAAAATGTATCAATCGCCGGAAGGCAAGCTATATGTTAACCGGCACGACCCCATCTATCTTCGCATAGCCGCCTCACCCGAAGAGGATACTGCCAGCCACCTGTTGCGAAGCAAGGCCACCGCAAAATATACCAATCCAATGTATTTTGATGCGGAAGGTTATAACACCGTTCGCAGTCCCTGGAAGGTAGATCCGGAAACGGGAGAATATGCGGAACCCAAGGAAGACGTGATGTTTGTGGTTTACGCCGACAGCAAACCTCCACAAAGCCGGATAAAATGGCAATCGGAAGACCTGCTTCGAAAGGAGGGCATCGTATACCTGGGTGAACCCCTTCACCTGAACTTTCAAACCCAGGATGCTCTTTCAGGCACGGCTTCCATATACTATTCCCTTAACGCAAACCCCTATCAGCCATTTGAGCCTCCGCTGCAGCTTGATCAGGAACAGACTTACCGGTTGAAATATTATGGGGTGGACCATGTAGGCAATGCCGAAAAGCCCAAGCAGGTCGAAATCATCGTTGACCTGGGGCCCCCTTCCACGGCCATGGAAATTGAAGGTGACCGCTACGAGAATGTGATCAGTGGGCGCTCCGAAATCGTTCTTCAGGCAAAGGATCAGATCACGGGTGTTGAGCAAACCTGGTATTCCCTGGATGAGGGACAAAGGGAACCCTACCGTGTGCCTTTGAAAGCTTCGCAGCTCGGTGAAGGCGAACATACCCTCACATACCATTCGATGGACCGGGTTCACAACAAGGAAAAAAAGAAGGAATTTCAATTTTACGTCGATAAAACAGCTCCCCGGGTCATGGAGGAGATCACCGGCAACAGCTTTACCGCGGACGGGAAGGAATACTTCTCCGGAAGAAACAGACTCAAGTTCATCTCCATGGACAACAAGGCAGGGGTTCAGGAGATCCGTTATTCCATCAATAACGGTGCGTTCAAGGTCTACGATAAACCCGTTGCGCTGACCGAGTCTGGTAACCTGTCGATTGAAACGGTGGCCATTGACCGGGTCAACAACAAAAAACGATCCCGAAAATTTACCAACCGCTCGCATGTTTCTTATGTGGATCTGACCGGACCCGAGTTAAGCCATGAATTTGACGGACCGGTTTTTCGGCACCAGGATTCCACCTTCATCACTCCGGATACCGAAGTCATCCTGCATGGGAAGGACGGGGAGTCGGGATTCAATAAAATGGAATATGCTGCGGACAGGAGCGAACAGCCCGGTCCTTACAAAGAACCCTTTTCTTTAAAGCAGGAAGGTGTACACCCTATCCGGTACAGCGGTTATGACAACCTGGATAACCGTTCTACCCGGCAGTTCTCCTGCACGGTGGATGACCAGGGTCCGGAAATATACCACCGGTTCAGCTCGCCTTCCCTCCGAAAGCGTGAGACAGAAGGCAAACGTTATCCGGTTTATCCCTCACATGTTGGGCTTTTCCTCTCTGCCACCGATGCCGCCGCAGGACTCGACAGGATCTCTTACACCCTAAATGGCAGCAGCCATACATATAAAAGCATGATAAAAAACCTGACCCCGGGCAGGCTGTATCGTCTGGAAGTGAAGGCCATTGATAATCTGGGTAATACGCAAACGGAAAGCCTGGATTTCTATATCGATTGATATCCAGGCTGAAGATTGCCGGAACAAGCAAATCACCGCTCTTGTGAACTACCCGGACTGATCGGTATTTTCGCCGGTATCCCTCTTTTGCATCAATGGCAGTTCTTCTCCCCCCAGGTTGTAGGAATGGGTCTTTATGCCCTTTTTCTTGAATTCCTGTATCAGCCGGGTGCGGATGTCGATCTTGATGTACCAGGCGTCGGTGGGCGATTTGGTCCAGGCGGCCACCCAGCATTTGATCCCTTCCCTGGCCATCTCCATGATCCAGAACCTGGGCACCCCTTCCCGGGCAAAATGCAGGCTTTTCTGAGCCGCTTCCAGGGCCGCTTCCTCTACCTGCAATAAATCGGCATCATAGGAAACCCAAAACTCCACATAAGCCCATAAATAACTGTCCTTGAGAGTAAGACTAACGAGCTCCCGGTTCAGCATCTGGTTGTTGGGGATGATCAGCCTCTTCCAGTCCCACAATTTGATGATGGTATGGGTGATGGTGATGTCCTCGACCGTTCCGTAGTCTTTATCAAGGTTTACAGTATCGCCAACCCGGAACTGACGGCTGAAAGTGATGACTACGCCTGCGATCAGATTCTCAAGAAAAGGCCTTGCAGCTATACCGATCACCGCCGCTACCGCAGCGGCAAACAGGGATATAAATGTGGCAGAGATGGCTCCAAACAAAGGAATTAAAAGGATCAGCATCCAGATCAACACATATACGATCAGGATGATCCGGCGAATGATGGAGAAACGCAGGGAGTAACCTTCCAGGGCTTTCTCTTTCTGCCTTTTGGCATTCTTTATATGTGCCTTTGACTTCACCGCTTCAAAAAATTTCAGCCGGTCGATGAAACCGGTTCCTCTTTTCTCAAAACTCTTGAGCGTTCGGCGAATAACCTGCAAGAGAATAAACCCGATCACCAGGGTCAGTATGAAATGAATGGTCAGATGCGGTGGAAGGCCTATGTTGGAGATGAATCGATCCAGATTTTCCATATTAAAACAGTTTGCTGTATATACGGTAAAAATCAACATTGAATATCAATTCAAGCCTGTAATCCGAGAACTGAGGCAGATAGGCATACCGGACACCGGCGGTAAAGGGGAACATGATCCTTGCCAGGTGAAAATCGGCTGTCCATTCAACCCCTGCTGAATAAAGCGGCTCTTTCTCCCATACGATCCGATTGTTTTCACTGCGTCGATACTCGTTCCAGGCATAATCAAAAAATATAGTCCCTTTCAGGCGCTTTACGTATAATACCGAAGGGATGTTCAAGTCGGGGTATGCCAGTGGAAAAGCATACCCGGATTCAAAGGTATACAGTTTCTCGGTGGTGCGGGCCTCTATCCCCCTTGGAAACGACAGATAAGAAGAATAGAGATACGCCTCAGGCTCCTGCTTCTGGTATCCTGCCGCCAGGCTTATACCATGATCCTCGATCAGGCCCGGCATAAACACACGGGCTTTCAGGGAAGTCATATTGCCCAGTATATCCTCAGAAAACGGGGAGGTACGTACGTTCATGCTGAAAGTCAACCCCCAGCGGGGAAGGATATCCCTGTAGGCCATGCGGTGGTATGAATAAAACCACAGACTATAATTCAGTTTTTTCAGGCCCCGGATATAATAATCCCGGTCGTAATGGTGGTAATAATTGCGGTCGTATTCATACTTCACCGAAGGCGTAAGACCGGTAACATTTTTTCCCCTGGAAAAATCCATGGGCAGGGACACCGAAGCATTCCACCTCACAAAATCATTGTTCAGCTGGGGCGCCCAGTTCACCGAGGAATGACGGAATACATCGGGTTTGCCCCCGTAATCGGAAGAAACTTGAAAAACAGGATACCAGCCTTTATAGGTGAATTGGGAATGGAGATGATGGGCCTCGTTCCGGTATGAATAGCCGAGCGTAGTGATGGCCGTGCTCAGCAGGTTCTGCGAGAGCAGGGTGATGCCCGGGGAAATATCGGTTATGGACGGGTTGTTCATGTTGTAATCCATGTAGAAAGGCGTCCAGCTATGAAAATGAAAAAGGTTTTGCAACCTGCTGTAGGATTGCACTTCGTATTGTTTTTGGGGCACCTGCCTGGAAAGAAACGGTTGCTCTTCCTGGCTTCTCAGCTTCCCCGCCACGCTGTCCGGGCGTTCGGATTCAAAGCTTACCGGCTTAAATGACGAGGGCTCCAGGGGCATCTGATGGATGTCATACCCGTTGGCCTGATAGCTGGCATAAAGCAAAGCATCTTTTTCATCAGAGTAAGACACATCGCTGGCATTGACCGGAGCATGGGTGATTTGATAGGTGTCGCCGTTTTCCGGATCCAGGGCGAAGATCTGCTCGCGACTGCCGGCAGCTGCTCTAAAGTACAGGTATTGCGGTCCGGCCGAGAGGTGGTTGATCTCCCTGTAAACCGGCTTCGTCAAAGTGGTCCATGAACGGGTTGCCGGATCCAGACGATAAAGACCCTTGCCCCTAGCAGTCAGCCCTATGGCATAAATATATCGGCCATTGTTGGACCAGACAGGCTGTTGGAGAAAGATGCCATCGGGGTGGGGGAAGCGCTGCTGATTGCCCCCGTCCTCCACTTCACAGGTGACCAGGGCATAGCTGTTGTTACGGGTCACCTCTGCCACCACTACCCGCCGGCCCCGGGGCGATAAATCGGGGGCAAACCAACGGGTTTTACGCTGAAGGGTTCGCACGGCATCCTCTTCCATATCATAGATCTTCACCACCGAATAGCTCCGGTTGCCCCATCTCACATCCGGCACCCGCTCCGACCATGCTACAAGCCCGCCGCCATAGGATATGCGATCGAAAGTCATGCGACCCGGTTTATGGATCGTCTTTTCCTCTTCCCCGGTTATATGCACGATGCGCGGAAGATGACTAAAATCTTTTCTCAGGGCCAGATATTCGTCGTCGCCAATATCCAGGGGGAAGCGATAGGTGCGATAATCCTCGTGGCCTTTACCTGATATAATGCGTACAGAGCGGGCGGTAGTGTCAGCGGGCATGTCATATATACCACTGAAATAAGTCATGGCCGAATCATACAGGCTCGCAGGGGTTAATCCTGAAAAACGATCAAGGCCCAGGTTAAACGGGATCAACTGATACGGGCGCTGCCCTACATGATCCTGTACCTGCTGCCACAGTTCCGTTCCGTATTTCACCCGCCCAAAGGAGGTCATGTGATAGCCCAGCTCATAATGGTTGGGGGTTTGGTCGCGGTAGGAGCCCATCAGCATCTTGTCGAAGGAAAACAGGCTGGCGGAATCCCCCAGGCGGGCCCGTATGTTCCTGGTAAAGGCCGGCAGGCGGCCCCGCCCGTTGGGGGTAAGGGCTGTCTCGGCAATCACCGCATCCCCCTCCAGATACCACATGGGCATCAATCCGGCCACTGCAGCATTGGCCTGCTCTCCAAAAAGAAACCCCAGCAGCCGGGTCAACCCCTGGTTCAGCTTATCGATCTGAACCACATGGCGAAACTCATGAATAGCCAGGTGTTCCAGCCAGGGCATATCCAGGTTGTCCTGGGGCGGCATCGAATATAGCTCCATGCGTTGCGGGGCGGGAGCCACAAACCCGTTGGAGGTAACGGAGCGGTTGTGGATGATCACCGAGATCTTCCGGGGCTGATGGTCCAGGGTGTTGCTTCCCCGCTCATAGGCATATTCAAGGATATTGGCCACATACATCGCCTTATCCCTAAAATCGGAGGGAAAGATCACCTGAAAATTGGGCGTTTGCATCTGCTTCCACTCCACGGAGGCTGGATCCTCACCGACGGTAAAGAATTGGGCCCTTGCCTCTGATGAAACCAGGCCAACAGTTATAAACAAAAGGATAAGATATATATAAAATTTGCGCATGATCAGTTCTTTATGAATTTTTCCACACTCCAGGTCCGGCCATCATAGATGCGTACCCAATAGATGCCCGGATCCAGCGATCCCACAGGAAGGGTGATCCGATCTGTTCCGTACAGGTTCAACGATTCACTGATCAGCGTTCTTCCGGTGATATCTCCAATTTCAACAAGCCATTCCCCTCTCATGTTTGCATCCAGGCGGATGATCAGCTGCCGGCCGACGGGATGCACCACCTCGAATCCGCGGGAAGATCCTCCCGGATAAGGCCCGGCTGCATCTGCTTCATCCACTGTATAACTATATTCGCGGGAGGAGAGGATCACCTGGTCCTGGCTGTCATATCCCTTTACGCGGAAATAAACGGCTTGTCCGGGATCATGAGGTGGCAGCATGGTATGGTAGTAATTGCCATCCAGCAACATGGAAGTGTCGCGCGGATAGTGGCCGGTCTGCGCTCCCCACAAGGCACGGATGCGGGATACCTCACCTTCGGTATCGCTCACCTGGGCCAACACTTCTACGCTATCCTCCATGTTGGGAATTTGAGGTTCATGGTAAACCGTGTCGAAAGCCAGCTCCACAGCCGGATCGCCGCTTACCCGCAGCTGAAGGCTCACGGGCAGATGATCGGAAAAGGAATAGAGCGCACGGGCGATATCGGAAGAGACACTGGCATTGGATTCGATGTTGAGCGCCCGTTCAAAATAGCTGCCGTCCTGGCCTATTGCCTGGTAGGAGTCCAGTATATAACTCATGGACTGGCTGCCGCTCATAAGGGCATCGGAAAGCAGGATGAAGTCGAACCGGTCGTCCATCCCGCCCCTGGAATGACAATCGCCGGAGGAATGGGTCGACTGGGTATGGTAACGGGCATAATCGCTGTTTTCGTGCCATTCTCCCGGCTGGTCAACGGGATCATAAAAACGGTACGTCTCATCCGTTGGATGGGTCAATGCCTGATAAGCATCCTCCTGCGAACCATACACATTGAGGTCACCCGCCAAAATGTAATTGCCTCTGCCGGGTTCCTCCCGCTCAATGTAGTCCATCAACTCTCCCACCTCCTGGTCGCGTTCCTGCTGATCTTCAAAGTCGCTTCCCGCCTTCAGATGTACCACGAACACGGTAAAAAACGTTGTGTCATTGGAGGAGGCCAGATCACTGGCATTATAGTAGAAGGTATAACCATTGAAGATCTTGGAATTGCTGATACTAAAGGCCACCGGGTGATGCTCGTAAAGAGTCAGCTTGTTGGAATTGTAGAAAAGGGCGTTGGCCGTATATACCTCATCAAAGGGTGCCATCCTGTAGTGGGTGGTACCCTCCACGTTCAGTGCGTTGTTCAGCAAATACAGGCCGTCCCCTTCGGGACCTTCCTCTATGGGATAGGCTCCCTCGCCATCGAGCTCATTGACGGTCAGCACATCGGGTTGCGTATGATCCAGGATCCTTTTCAATGCGGCTGTCTTATCCTCATAATCGTTGTTGGACTGATAACAATCATAGACATACTTACCGAACCACAACAAATTGTAATGCATAAACTTCAGGTTGTCCTGTGAAACGGCCGGTTGAATCGACAAAACAACCAGTATAAAAAGCAGGGAAAGGTTGCGCCACATAGATCAGATTCCTTTTACGACAGGCATCCAGCTGCCATGGTTATAGGGCAAAAATAACATTTTCCTTTAATAATTACACGAAAAAGACCGGTCGTGGATGGGGGGTTCTACAAAATATTGAAATCATTTCTTTTTTTATTCAAAGATTAATTTCTATTTTTGCACGAATATTTTGGAGGTGAACCGTGGGGTACTTAAAGAAATACAGGGTTAATTTCAGGGAGCTGGATCTGGGCCATCACCGCTTCAGCTTTGAAATAGACGACCGGTTTTTCTCCTGGTTTGAGAAATCAGAAATCCAGCAAGGCAGCTTAACGGCAGCGGTTGAATTGATCAAGGAAGAAAGGCTGACCACCCTGCATGTCAAGCTCCTGGGAGAAGTGAGTGTGAGGTGCGACCGGTGCCTCGATTACTTTATGCACCCGGTAGAGTTTACGGGCACGCTTTATGTAAAGCCTGAGGAGGATGAATGGGAAGAGAAGGGTAAGGAAGAGGTGATTTTGGTATCACCGGATCAATCGGAGGTGGATCTGGCCCAGTATTTTTATGAGAGCATCCATCTTTCCCTGCCTCTGAAAAGGGTTCACCCCGATGACGAGAACGGCAACAGCACTTGTGATCAGGATATGCTCAAGTTGTTAGAGGCCCATCAGCGCGAAGAACAAAATGAAACGGATCCCCGATGGGATAAACTGAAAAATTTATTTGTGAAACGAAACTAATAGAATAGAAAATGGCACATCCAAAGAGAAAAACGTCCAGGCAACGCAGGGATAAGAGAAGAACGCATGTTAAGGCAACTTCTGCTAAGACTGCCACGTGCCCCAACTGTGGTGCAACGCATGAGTTTCACCGCGTATGTCCGGAATGTGGATTTTATAGAGGTCAAATGGCCGTCGAAAAAGACATTGAGGGTTAATCATTGAATACCACTACCATGAGGATTGGCGTGGATATGATGGGCGGCGATTATGCGCCTGATGCAACGGTAAAGGGAGCCATCTTAGCGCAAAAAGTCATTGATTCCGAGGCAGAGCTCATCTTAATCGGAGACAGCAATAAGATCAAAGGTATCCTGCGCAATAAGGGATATCCCGATGATCATTTCCAGATCATCCATGCCGATCAGATCATCCAGAATGGTGAAAATCCGGCAAAAGCTTTCAGCAAGAAACCCTGGTCGAGCATCAAACTGGGGTTTTCCCTTTTGGAGGAAGGCAAGCTTGATGGCTTTGCCAGTGCCGGCAACACCGGCGCCATGATGGTTGGAGCCATGTATACCGTTAAATCTCTGCCTGGCATCATCCGGCCGGTGATCACAGCCTCCGTGCCCCAATACGACGGTGGTTTTGCTATATTGCTGGACGTGGGCATCAATCCCGACAGCAAGCCCGACGTGCTGTTTCAATATGGGCTGATCGGATCCATATATGCCCAACATGTATACAAAATAGCCAACCCAAGAGTAGGACTCATCAACATCGGAGAGGAAGAGGAAAAGGGCAACCTGGTAGCCCGTTCGGCATATGAGTTGATGAAGGGAACCCAGCGCTTTAATTTTATTGGCAACATAGAGGGTAACGAATTGTTCGACAGCAAGGCGGATGTTTTTGTTTGCGACGGTTTTGTCGGCAACATCATCCTCAAACAAGCCGAAGCCACTTATAAGCTGATCCGCAAAAAAGGCATCCGCGACGAATATTTCGAGCGTTTCAACTTTGAAAACATTGGAGGTACGCCTCTGCTGGGTGTCAACGGGAACATCATCATCGGCCACGGCATATCCAACGAGGTGGCTATAAAAAATATGATCATTCATACCAAATATGTGATAGATGCCAATCTGTCTGAGAAAATCAAAATAGCTTTTCAATGAGCAAGCTGCGTGCAACCATCACTGGAGTAGGGGGTTATGTCCCCGAATACAGGCTTACCAATGATGAGCTGAGCCAAATGGTTGATACGACGGATGAATGGATCATGACCCGTATAGGCATCAAGGAAAGAAGGATCCTGAAAGAAAAAGGAAAAGGTGCCTCCGATCTGGGCGTCGAAGCCGTTCGCGAGCTATTAAGAAAAACAAATACCGATCCCGGCGAGGTCGATCTGCTCATCTGCCCCACAGTGACCCCCGACATGCAATTCCCGGCCACAGCCAATGTGATCAGCGACAAAGCCGGTATCAGGAATGCCTTCAGCTTTGATCTGAACGCGGGATGCTCCGGCTTCCTCTATGGCATGTCCACAGCCTCCAGGTTCGTGGAGTCGGGCAGGTATAAGAAAGTAGTGGTGGTTGGGGCAGAGAAGATGTCCGCCATCGTCGATTACCTGGATCGTGCCACTTGCCCCATCTTTGGCGACGGGTCAGGGGCGGTGCTGATGGAGCCCACCACCGAAGCATTCGGCGTGATGGACGAGATCCTCCAGGTAGATGGCTCCGGCAGAAGACACCTGTATCAGAAGGCCGGAGGATCGGTCAAACCCGCCACACATGAAACGGTCGATGCCCGGGAGCACTTCATATACCAGGAAGGGCAACAGGTATTCAAGGCAGCCGTGGCCAGGATGGCCGACGCGTCGGTGGAAATCATGAAGCGCAACCACATCGCCCCCGACGACCTGAACTGGCTGGTACCTCACCAGGCCAACATGCGCATCATCGAAGCGACTGCCCGCCGCATGGGCATCAAAAGAGAACAGGTGATGATCAATATCCAACGCTATGGCAATACCACCGCAGCAACATTGCCCCTGTGTCTGTGGGAATGGGAAGAAAAACTCAACAAAGGCGACAACCTGATATTCGCCACCTTTGGGGCCGGATTCACCTGGGGCTCCATTTACGTGAAATGGGGCTACGAAGGAAAAAATCACCAGCAAACCTGAAAAATCCTTCAAACCATCCGTCCATCAACAATAGAAGCCCGGCACGCCCGGCTTTTTTATTGGCTTGCATCGATTTCCTTCAAGTTTGACATTCTCCTCCATTTTTATTACATTCCATAGAATTTGAATTTTAATGAGCAATGAATTATGCAATGGTATATCGGAACATCAGGATGGAGCTATAACGACTGGAAAGGTCGCTTCTATCCGGATAACCTGAGCGATCCGGCCAAAAGGCTCGAATACTACACCACCTTCTTCAACACCACCGAAGTAAACAGCACCTTCTACAACATTCCGTCAAAAGAAACGATCGAACAATGGCTGCAAAACAGCCCGGATGATTTTCGCTTCATCATCAAACTGAACCGCTATTTCACCCATATGAAAAGACTGAAAAGCGACGAGGCAGCCGGCAGCAAATATCAATCGTTTCAGCATGTTCCCGGGACGCTGGGCAACAAGCTGGGGCCGGTCCTCGTGCAGCTGCCCGGACAAATGAAAAAAAACACCGAAAGGTTGGAAGAATGGCTCGACTTCATGCCTCCCCTGAGCTATGCCTTCGAATTCCGCAACAATACCTGGTTCGACTCCGATGTCTACAACACCCTCAAAAAATACCATGCGGCCCTGGTCTATTCCCACAACCGGGATTTTCCCACCGAACTGAAATGTACTGCCGACTTCATGTATCTGCGCTTTCACGGACCCGAGAAACCATACTATTCCAAATATTCAGAAAATGAACTGGACGCTGAATTCGAGAAGATCAGCCTTTTCCTGCAGGAATGCCGGGAGATCTATGTGTTTTTCAATAACACCCACCAGGCTTACGCAGCCGACAATGCGAAACGATGGAAAGAGCTCACACAACAAAATTCAAACATTTAAACCATTTGTCATGAACATCATTTTTTCCGCCAAAGGCAAGGATTGGGATTCTGAGCTGGACCCCAGGTTCGGAAGGGCCCAGGGATTCCTTCTCTACAATACCGATAACGACCAGCTGAGCTGGCACTCCAACGAAGAAAACAAAAATGCCGGTCACGGAGCAGGCATCCAGGCGGCTCAAAAAGCGGCCAACCTGAAAGCCGAATGGGCGATCACAGGGCATGTGGGTCCCAAGGCAGACAGCACCCTTAAAAGCTCGGGCATTAAGGTTTTTACTGCCGAGACCCCCTGCAAGGTCCGTGAAGCCTATCAAAAATACCTGGATGCACAATAAAGAAATTCACCCTGCCAGCGCTCCCGCGATTCTTATGGAACGGTAAGCCGTAGAAGGGAGAACCCAGGCAGGAAAATCAGCCCTCTGTCACTAGTCCATAAGCGGCTTAAGCTTCTCGAGCAGGGTATTCTTGGGAACGGCTCCTACCTGCTTGTCTTTTAGCTCTCCATCCTTGAAAAACAAGATGGTCGGGATGTTTCTTACCCTGTACTTGGTAGGGGTCTGTGGATTGCTGTCTACATCCAGCTTGGCGCAAACAACCTGATCTTCATACTCTTTGCCGATCTCCTCAATGATGGGACCGATCATTTTGCAGGGGCCACACCATTCGGCCCACAGATCAACAATAACAGGCTTATCGGACTGGAGCACTTTTTCTTCAAAATTCGTGTCGGTTACTTCAATATTCATAATCTGGCGGTTTATTGTTTATAAAGGATATGTTTACAAAAATAGGGCAAAAAATGTTTAACTCAATGTATATTGAATCGCCGAGTTCTGATCCAGAAAATCGATCAGGTCGTTGGTCACGTTGATGCGTCGGGAGCGTGAAAACATCTCCAGCGAGATGTTATCGGCCGGGTCAATGATCTGAAAACGCATGAGCACCCTGCCTTTTTCCGCGGTAAATTCATTGAGCTGGCTGATCAGGTCGGGATTGATCTCCGAAAGGGGCAACTTCAGTGTGATGGTACGGATCATATCTTCCCTGACTTCACTCAGCAGATGCATGTCCTTCACCTTGAACTCATACTGGTTGGGGTCGTTGAACCGGGGCTGAATGCGCCCTTTTATCATCAGGGGATAATCCTTGTAGAAAAACTTGCGAAATTCCTGGTAGTCCTTACCGAACATGATGAACTCGTAGGAATCGGTATAATCCTGGAGGGTCAGGCGGCCATAGGGTTTGTTGTTCTTGCTCACGGCGTGCTGGACCTTGACGGCGATGCCTCCTACCGTAAGATCCTTGTTGCGGTAGGTGTCGAACTCGTCGTTGAGCTGCTTAAGAGTCAGTGTGGTGAAGTGACGCAGCTCCGTCTTAAAATCATCCAGCGGATGGGCTGAAAGGTAGATGCCTACCAGTTCCTTCTCCCAATTCAGCTTCTCCAGCTTGCGCCATTCATCTGCCTCCGGCATCCTGGGACGGGCTACCTCTACCCCGCCGGCCGCTCCAAAAAGCGACTGCTGTTGCGACTGTTTATCGCTCTGGTATTTGGTGCCATACTTGATCAGGCTCTCAATAAAGACGGTTTCTTTGCCGTTTTCGGCAAAAAACTGTGACCGGTTGTGCTGTCCCAGGTTATCGAAGGCCCCGGCAGTGGCAAGCGACTCTATACTTTTCTTATTCACCGCATGCAGGTTGACGCGTTCCACAAAATCAAATACATCCTTATAGTGCCCGTTGGCCTCCCTTTCTTCGATAATCTTACGTGCCGCAGTTTCTCCCACTCCCTTGATGGCACTCAGGCCAAAGCGGATGTTTCCCTCCTGGTTGACATTGAAACGCAGCTTACTCTCATTGACATCGGGTCCCAACACCGAGATGCCCATCCTCCGGCATTCATCCATAAAAGTGGTGACCTTGTCGATGTTGGTAGACCACCGGCTGAGCACGGCCGACATGTATTCGGCAGGATAGTGGGCTTTCAGGTAGGCTGTTTGATAGGACACTAAAGCGTAACAGGTGGAATGCGACTTGTTGAACGCATATTGGGCAAAGGCTTCCCAGTCATTCCAGATCTTACTGACGGTCTTCTCCTCAAAGCCATTGTTCTTACATCCCTCAAAAAATTTCTCTTTTAGCTGCTCCATCAGCTTTTTCTTCTTCTTTCCCATGGCCTTGCGCAGGGAGTCGGCCTGCCCCTTGGTGAAACCCGCCAGCTTCTGTGAAAGGAGCATCACCTGCTCCTGGTAAACGGTGATCCCATAGGTTTCCTCCAGGTACTCCTCCATCTCCGGCAGGGTATAATGGATCTCTTCCTGCCCGTGCTTACGCTTGATGTAGCTGGGTATGTTATCCATGGGACCCGGCCGGTACAACGCGTTCATGGCGATCAGGTCCTCGAAGCGGTTGGGTTTGAGCTGACGCAGGTTTTTCTTCATCCCGGGCGATTCAAACTGGAAAAGGGCGGTCGTCTCTCCCCGGCTGTACAACTCATACGTTTGGGGATCCTCCAGCGACACATTTTCGATGTCCACCTCGATACCCCGTGAATCATTGACGTTCTGCACAGCATCCTTGATGATCGATAGGGTTTTGAGTCCCAGAAAATCCATCTTCAGCATGCCCACCGATTCTACATGATCACCGTCGTATTGGGTTACCCGCAGGTTGGTATCCTTGGAAGTACAGATCGGGATATGCTCGATGAGATCGTCCTTTCCGATGATCACACCGCAGGCATGCAACCCTGTCTGCCGCAGGGAGCCTTCCAGGGTCTCGGCATACTTCAGGGTTCTTTTTACCAGGTCCTCACCGTTATCCCGCTCTTTCCTGAGCCCCGGAACTTCCTGGTAGGCTCTCTTCATCGTCATGCCGGGGTTTTCTGGTACCAGCTTGGCCAGCATGTCGGCCTTGGCCAGGGGCAGCTTCTCCACCCGGGCAATGTCACGGATGGCCAAACGGGCTTTCATGGTACCAAAGGTGATGATGTGGGCCACCTTCTCAATGCCATATTTTTCCACCACCCAGTTAAGCACCTGATCCCTGCCGTCCTCGTCGAAGTCGATGTCGATATCGGGCATAGAGATGCGGTCGGGGTTGAGAAAACGCTCAAACAGCAGATTGTACTTGATGGGGTCCACGTCGGTGATGTTGATGCAATAGGCCACTGCCGAGCCGGCGGCAGAACCTCTGCCCGGACCTACTGATACATCCAGTTCCCTGGCAGCATTGATGAAATCCTGCACGATCAAGAAATAGCCGGGGAACCCCATCCCCTTGATCACATTAAGTTCAAAATCAATCCGTTCCCGAACTTCATCGGTGATCTCTCCATAACGTCTTTTGGCCCCTTCAAAGGTGATGTGCCGCAGATAATCATCTTCATTCTCAAAGCCTTCCGGCAAAGGAAAATCCGGCATGAGGGGCTCGGAATCCAGCTCGTATTCTTCAATCTTATCCGCCAGCTCATGGGTATTCTCAATGGCCTCCGGCACATCGGCAAAGAGCTCAGACATCTCCCCGCTGGTCTTGAAATATTCCTGCTTGGTATAGGTCATCCGGTCGGGATCATCCAGATCCTTGCCGGTATTGAGGCATATCAGCCGGTCGTGGGCTTCCGCATCTTCGGCATTGATAAAGTGCACATCGTTGGTGGCGATCACCCTGACCCCATGCTTGCTGGCCAGCTCCAGCAGGATGGCATTGCTCCGCTCCTCCTGCTCATATACATCGCGGTCCTTGGCAGGATTGCCGGAGGGATGGCGCTGCAATTCCAAATAGAAATCCTCGCCAAAAATCTCACGATACTCCAGCATCACTCTCTCAGCCTGTTCCTTGCCCTGACGCAAGGCAGCCTTGGGTACCTCACCCCCTATACAGGCTGAAGAAACGATCAGCCCCTCTGAATACTCCCTTAAAAGCTCCTTGTCAATGCGCGAGGTATAGTAAAAACCTTCCGTCCAGCCATACGAGACCAGCTTGATCAGATTCTTATAACCGGTATGGTTCTTCGCCAAAACGATCAGGTGGTAACCGCTGCGGTCCTTCTGCCCCGATTTATCATGGCGGCTTCCTTCTGCCATATACATCTCACAACCGATGATGGGCTTGATTCCCTGGTTGCGGGCTTCATTATAAAAAGCCTTCACCCCGAACATATTGCCATGATCGGTGATGGCCACCGCCTGCATGCCATCATCTTTGGCTTTGGCGATCAGATCCGGGACATTGGAAGCCCCATCCAGTATCGAATACTGGGTGTGCACGTGCAGATGCGTGAATCTCCCCATAAATTTCAGATTCTTTAATGTTTAAGCGATAAAAACCGCTGCGGGATTGGGTCATTAAAATTAGTAAATTAACAGGGGTCCATGGCAAGGCCAGAGATAAAAATTATCAAAACTTGCTCCTCAAAGCAATGGAAAAGCCTGGAAATTATAAGCACCTGTTGTTAATAAATTGGTAAAATTCCTTTCGTAATAGAAATATTGTTATATCTTTGCGGGACAAATTTTGAAAATAGCTTTGAAAATCACTTAAAAGCAAAATCAAGGAAGAATATGCCTGTAAAAATCAGATTAACAAGAAGAGGAAGGAAGAAGCAACCGTTTTATCACATTGTCGTTGCTGATAGTAGGGCGCCACGGGATGGTAAGTACATCGAGAAGCTCGGTATGTACGATCCTACTACGAAGCCAGCCACCATTGACTTGGATTTTGACAAAGCCTTGGACTGGGTTCAAAAAGGGGCACAACCTACTGATACTTGTAAAGCTATTCTCTCCTACAAAGGGGTGATGATGAAGAAACACCTGCAGGAGGGAGTAAGAAAAAATGCACTTACCCAGGAGGAAGCCGACAAGAAGTTCAATGAGTGGCTGACCGACAAAGAACAGAAGATTCGGGCAGCAAGAGAGTCAGAAATCAGTAAGTTGCAAAAAGAAGAGGAACAGCGCATAGAAGCTGAGAAGAAGATCAACCAGGAACGCGCTGAAGAGTTGGCTAAGAGAAACGCAGAGCAGGCCGAGGAAGAAAAGACTGAAGAACAGAAAGCTGAACCTGCCGAAGCAAGCGAAGAACAAGCTGAGGAGCAACCCAAAGAAGCTCAGGAACCCGCAGCGGAAGAGAAGCCTGAAGAAGAAGCCAAGGCTGAAGAAAAGGAAGAACCCGAAGCCCAGGAGGAAGAGAAAAAAGCCGAAGAGCCCAAGGAAGAGCCTGAAGCCAAAGCAGAAGAGCAAGCCGACGAAAAGAAGGAAGAAGATACCAATCAGCAGGAAGAATCTGACAAAAAAGAAGAATAAACCCTCAGTGGTTGATGGAATTCAACGTCAGCAAGCCTCTTGGCAAGGTACTCAAGACCCATGGCAAACAAGGGGAGCTGATCATAAGTTTTGAAGAGCATTTTCCTGAAGATTTTCAAAAGATGGAATCACTTTTCATTGAGATCAATGAGCAAGTGGTTCCATTTTTTTTGAATCGGGTTATCACCAAAACACCTACCACTGCAGTCATCAAGCTGGAAGACGTGGATACCATTGAAGAGGCCCGTGAACTGACCGGCCTGACCTGGTATCTGCCCGGGGCCTCAACCCGGCACGAGCCTTCTCCGCAGATGCCGGAGCTTGAAGAGTTAACCGGCTTTACCCTGATCGATCAGCATGAACAGGTGATCGGGGTTATCGAAGGTTATAAGGACATCCCTTCCAACACCCTTGTGGAAGTACGACACGGGGAAAACCTGACCGCTATCCCGCTGAACGAAGAAACCCTCCACTACATCGACCCGGAGAAAAAAATCCTCAAAACCGAGGTCGCCGAAGGATTATTGGATTTATAAGGGTTGGCAGGCAAAAGCGATCATCCCTGCTCAAAATCCAGGTCCTTCTCATAATCCCTGATGCTTGCCCGCCAGATGTCCGGCAGCTCCAGCGACTGCCCCTGTGGGTAACTGAATCCCGACAGCACGGCCCGGTTCATGCATCGAACATCATCGGGTTGCTCGCCCACCAGCCTCTGGTCCATCCGCAGGCTCTTATTACCCAATTGATATACCTTGGTCAGCACCTTTACCGGATCGTACATCATCACCGGACGTACATATTCAATCTCAATCTTCACCAATACCAGGACTTTGTCGTACCAATCCAACCGGTAACCAAATACCTCCTCAAAATATTGCAAACGGGCATAATCAAAATAATTCTGATAGACGGAGTTGTTCACATGACCCATGATATCCACATCATTGAACCGGATCTGAATAGGGGTCTGGTGGTAAAAGGTGTAATTTTTCTCCATGACATCAAGGCTTTGAATGGGAATAAATTTACAAAATAAGATGCAGCAATGTTCAGGAATTTTCGTCCTTGATGACAAAACCACTACATGATTGAATGATGAAGATAAAGATTTTAACAGGGATCGCCGCTCTGCTATTTTCATCTGTGATATGGACGCAGGCAGCAGATGATGCAACCTCCGGTGACAAGAAAGTGACTCGCGAAGTATCTTCTTTCACAGAAATTGAACTTTCCGTCGCAGCCAATCTGTACCTGAAACAAGGTAGCGAACATCGTTTGGTACTGGAAGGGGATGAGGATGAGCTGGATGTGTCCATTTCAGGAAGCGGTAAAGTTCGCTATAAAGGAGCACCCAGGGTCAATGCCAGCATATCGGGTTCGGGCAGGGCAGAGTCATATTAAAGGTTCTCACTCCCGGATCACTTTCACCTCCCCGCCGGGTCCTACCTTGATGATGGACGAAGGGGAGGCTTTTTTATTTTCATCCTGCCTCCATTGCACCACATAATCGACCGAGCGGATGATGGCCGGGTCAATTTGCTTGAAGTTGGCAGGTGAAGGCTTGTTGCTCAGGTTGGCGGAGGTCGAAACAATGGGTTTTTTGAAGCGCTTGAGCACTTCCAGGCAAAAGGGATCGCTGGTAACGCGGATGCCGATGCTGCCATCGGAAGCCACCAGTTTTTCGGGCAAATTGCGGGCCTGATGGTAGATAAGGGTAAGGGGTTTATCGGTCACTTCCATCAGATCCCAGGCAATACCGGGCATATCCTCAACATAGCGCTCCACCCGGGCCTCCGAATCCAGCAGGATCAGCATGCTTTTCCCGGGATCCCGCTCTTTTATATTGTAAAGCCGCTCTATGGCTTGTTCGTTGGTAGCATCGCAACCCAGGCCCCATATGGTATCGGTGGGGTAAAGGATCACCCCGCCGCTGTAAAGCACATCCAGTGCCTTCTTAATATCTTCCTGCATCATTGCAATAAAGCTTCCATTTGATCGATGGATTGTTCCACGTTGAATTGTTGCTCCAATCTTCTTCTGGCTTCCTTCCCCAGGCGCATACGAAGATCCCTGTTACGCAACAAATCCAGCTTTTCTTTCACACCCTGCACATCACCCTTGTTCAGCAAATAACCGGTTTCATTGTTGCGGATGATCTCCGGGTTGCTTCCTTCGTTGTAAGCAATAACAGGCTTATAACGGGCCATGGCATACATCAGGGGGTGGTTGAATCCGTTGCTGGTATTGCCGGTGACAAACACATCGATCGAATTCATGAATTCCACCAGGTTGCGGGAGCAGCTGTCCCACACCAGCATCTTCTGCAGCTCGGGGTTTCGCTTGAGCTTATGTTTGAGGGAACGGATCAACTGTCCGTTGCCATGGATCAGGAACCTGAAATGGGCAGCATCGTCCTTCCTTTCCCTCCTGATCAGCTCGAAAAGAGTCAAAAAACGCGAAGGATGAACATCCCCGGTCATGACACCCACCATGAGCTCGCCGTTGTTCCGGTAGTCGTGGTAATTGGATGAAGCAGCCCTTTGACCTGTAACACGCAATCCATTGTATATCACCCGGGTGGACTCCGGCCGGTACATATGGCTTTTGCTTCGAAGCATCCATATCCTGTTGGCATCGGAGTTGGTGATCACTGTGGTGATATACCGGTTCAGGATCCAGCGGTTAATGATATTCTCCCGGACAGAAGAGACGGTGCCCCGGCGGTACACCACATTTTTTACCCCGGCAATACGGGCAGCCAGAGCTCCGGTTTTCACATCGGGAGGATAATTGACGAAAAGGGTGGTGATTTGATCCCGTTTGAGCCGGCGGGCGAGTTTAAGTATGTCGGCAGGCATAAAGCCACGCTTTTTGAACTTCTTTACAATCATGCCGTATCGCTTGCCTTTGGCATAAAGCCGGCCGTGAGGATTGGCCAGTATCTCCACGGTGTGCCCGCGATCAAACAGGGCCCGCCCCATTTCATAAGGCCAACGCTGATGGTTGGTCCATGAAGACGATGATGTGTAAAAGCATACCCTTATATGTGGATCGCGTTCGCTCATAGATTGCCTGATCATATAAAATTAATACAAAATTATTATGGTTCCATATTCATCCGGGAATAATTGCAAACAAATCCATTCCAATTGGGTTCAGTAAAATTTTGAATCCAAAAGGATTGTTCCGCAGTACCATTGAAAATCTTACTCTACGAGTTTGAGCGTTAAAAAGTTGTAACAAAATGATTGATCGAATAAATGCGTAAATCATTGTTCCATATTCCTTACCATAAATTGCCGAAAGATTTATATTTTAGAGCGAATAAAACCACACAAAAAACCATACGTTATGTTTAAAAAAGAGGTTTATATAGACCGCCGCAAGAGGTTAAAAGAAAAGGTAAACAACGGCTTGATCTTTATTCCCGGCAACGGGGAGACCCCGATGAATTATCCGGGCAATGCCTATCTTTTCCGTCAGGACAGTGCTTTCCTTTATTATTTCGGTCTGGACATGCCGGACCTGGTTGGCATCATTGACCTGGACAATGACAAGGAATACATCTTCGGAGATGATGTAAACCTGGACGACATCATCTGGATGGGACCGCAGCCCTCCATGAAGGAGCTGAGCAGCGAAGCAGGGGTGGAAAATTCCATGCCCGTAAAGGAATTGTCCGGTTTTCTGCGGAAAGCCAAAGACAAGGGTCAGAAGATCCACACGCTCCCTTTCTACCGGGCTGAGAACATCATTCGTTTCGCCGACTGGTTAGGCATTCATCACAACCAGGCGGGAGAGTATGTTTCAGAAGAACTGATCCATGCAGTTGTGGAAATGCGCAGCATCAAGGACAGCCATGAAATCGGGGAGCTGGAGAAGGCTGCCGCCATCGGTTATGAGATGCACGTTACCGCCATGAAGATGTGCAATCCGGGGGTATATGAAAGGGAGATATCAGGTGTGCTGGAAGGTATTCCCCGCACCTACGACGGTATGATCTCTTTCCCGGTGATCCTTACACAGCATGGAGAAACGCTGCACAACCATTATCATGGCAACAAGCTGGAAGAAGGCAAGATGATGCTCACCGATGCAGGGGCGGAAACCAATATGCACTATGCTTCCGACATAACCCGTACCATCCCTGTTGGCGGCAGGTTCAGCGACCGTCAGAAGAGCATTTACAACATCGTGCTGGAGGCCAACGACCGGGCCAGGGAGATGACCAAGCCGGGCGTACCTTATCTGGATGTGCATACCGAAGCGGCCCGCACCATCATCAAAGGCCTGAAAGACCTTGGCATCATGAAGGGAGACGTGGAAGAGGCACTCAACAAGGGGGCCCATGCCATGTTTATGCCTCACGGGCTGGGTCATCCCATGGGCCTGGATGTGCACGATATGGAAGGCCTGGGTGAGAACCTGGTGGGCTACGACAATGAGATCAAGCGCTCCAGTGTCTTTGGCTTCTCCGGCCTGCGATTTGGCAAGCGGGTTCAGCCCGGCCATGTCCTGACCAATGAACCGGGATGCTATTTCATTCCCGAGCTCATCGACAACTGGGAAGGTGAAAAGAAATTCAGCGAACACATCGACTACAAGAAAGTTCGTGAATTCCAGGGCTTCGGCGGAGTACGCCTGGAAGACGACATCCTGGTCACCAACGATGGCTGTCGCATCCTGGGCAAACGCATCCCCATCACCGTTGAGGAAGTGGAAAAAACCATGAACACCTAAGGTTACACTTGAATGAAACCATCGCCTAATAGTCGCTGAGCGCCTGTTAGATGATAAGAAAAAAGGGATCTCCGGCAGTCGCCGGACAGATCCCTTTTTTGATGGATATCATTTATGGGGGATGATCTCTCTGGTCGTTTTTTCAGGCATCATTTGCGGAGAATGTTCCCCCTTATGCTCCTCCCCGAGATACATGGGTCCTGCCAGGTGCTCAGTCCTTTTCCTCAGAAAAAGAGGCCTTCAGATATTCGCGGTTCATGCGGGCTATGTGATCGAGGGAAATCGACTTGGGACATTCAACCTCGCATGCTTCGGTGGAAGTACAGCTTCCGAATCCCAGCTCTTCCATCTTAGCCACCATATTGAGGGCCCGTCTTTTGGCCTCCGGTTTGCCCTGGGGAAGCAAGGCCAGTTGAGATATCTTGGCTGCCACAAAAAGCGTGGCAGAGGAATTTTTGCAGGCCGCCACACAGGCTCCACATCCAATGCATACTCCGGCATCAAAGGCCCTTTCCGCATGCTGCCTCTTGACAGGCGTAGAGTTGGCCTCCGGCGCCGACCCCGTATCGACCGATACGAACCCTCCCGCATCCATGATCTTCTCAAAAGCACTGCGGTCGACGATCAGATCTTTGATCACGGGAAAAGCTTGGGCCCGCCAGGGTTCCACTACGATGGTCTGACCGTCGCGGAAAGAACGCATGTGCAACTGGCAGGTGGCTACTTCCTTTTCCGGACCATGGGGCCGGCCATTGATAAACAGACCACACGACCCGCATATGCCTTCGCGGCAATCATGCTCGTATGCCACCGGGTCCTCCCCCTTCTCTATGAGTTGTTTGTTCAGGGCATCCAACATCTCCAGAAAGGACATCTCCGGATTGATATCATTCAGCGAATAATCAACGAACTGACCCTTCGTCTGGGCATTGGGCTGGCGCCATATTTTGAGTTGTACTTTCATATCAGCAGATTTTGAATATTATTGGATTGGGATATACTATTTATAGGTGCGCGCTTTTACTTCGACAAACTCAAAGTTCAGGGGTTCCTTGTGGAGCCTGGGCATCTGATCCTCCCCCTGATACTCCCAGGTCGCTACGTACATGTAGTTCTCATCATCCCGCAGGGCTTCGCCCGCTTCGGTCTGATATTCCTGCCGGAAATGGCCCCCGCACGATTCATTGCGGTTCAGGGCATCCTCGATCAGCAGCTGACTCATCTCTAAGAAGTCGGCCACCCGAACGGCCTTTTCCATTTCCTGGTTGAGCTCGTTCAGGGTACCCGGGACCTGCAGATCCTTCCAAAACTCCTGTTTCAGCTCCCGAACCTCTGTGCGGGCTTTGTTCAAACCCTCTTCACTGCGGAGCATACCACAATGGTCCCACATGATCTTGCCCAGCCTTTTGTGGAAAGAAGAAGCCGTTTGTGTACCGTTGATGTTCAACAGCTTTTCAAGTCGCTCCCGTACCTTCTGCTCGGCCTCTTCAAATTCCTTTTCCTCAGTAGATAAGCGGGGCACCTTGATCTTGTCGGCCAGGTAATTGCCGATGGTGTTGGGCAGGATGAAATAGCCATCGCCGGCTCCTTGCATCAGGGAGCTGGCCCCCAGCCTGTTGGCTCCATGGTCGGAGAAGTTGGCCTCTCCTATGGCATAAAGTCCGGGAATGGTGGTCATCAGTTCATAATCGACCCATAACCCTCCCATGGTGTAGTGCCCGGCGGGATAGATGCGCATGGGTGTTTCATAGGGGCTCTCGCCGGTGATCTTTTCATAGAGCTCAAAGAGGTTGCCATATTTACCGCCAATGGTTTTGGCGCCCTGTTCCCGGATGGCATGTCTGAATTCCAGGTATACGGCCTGGCCGGTGGGTCCAACGCCGTAGCCTGCATCACATCGCTCCTTAGCTGCCCGGGAAGCCACATCACGTGGCACCAGGTTGCCGAAGGCCGGATAGCGCCGCTCCAGGTAATAATCCCGCTCCTCTTCCGGTATCTCATTGGGATCGCGTTTGTCGCCTTTTGCCTTGGGCACCCAGATGCGTCCGTCGTTGCGCAGGGATTCGGACATCAGGGTCAGCTTCGACTGGAAATCGCTTAGCTGTGGGATGCAGGTAGGATGGATCTGAATAAAGCTGGGATTGCTGAAAAAAGCCCCATTGCGGTAGGCGATCATGGCCGCCGAACCACTGGATGAGACACCCAGGGTGGAGAGATAGTAGACGGTGCCATACCCGCCGGTAGCCAACACCACGGCATGGGCAGTATGCCGCTCCAGCTCGCCGGTCACCAGGTTGCGGGCGATGATGCCGCGGGCCTGTCCGTCCTTGATCACCAACTCCAGCATCTGGCGGCGCGAATACATCTGCACCTTACCCCGGGCGATCATCCTTTTCAGGGCAGAATAGGATCCCAGCAGCACCTGCTGCCCGGTCTGTCCCTGGGCATAAAAGGTACGGGATACCTGTACCCCGCCAAAAGAGCGGGTGGTAATCTGGCCGCCGTACTCCCGGGCAAAAGGTACACCCTGTGCCGTGAGCTGGTCTATGATCCCGTTGCTTACTTCCGCCGCCCGGTACACATTGGCCTCACGGGCCCGGTAATCACCCCCTTTGATCATATCATAAAAATGCCGGTATACCCCGTCACCGTCATTGCGGTAGTTCTTCGAGGCATTGATGCCGCCCTGGGCCGCCACCGAGTGTGCCCGGCGCGGACTATCCTGGTAACAGAAAACCTTGACATTGTACCCCAGCTGAGCCAGCGTGGCAGCGGCCGGTGATCCGGCAATGCCCGTGCCGACTACGATGATGTCCAGCTTCTTCTTGTTGGCCGGACTCACCAGCTTCATGGTATTCAAATAATTGGTCCACTTTTCTTTTAAGGGTCCTTCGGGTATTTTAGCATCTAATGTAGCCATAATATAGAATGTTACTTTTTACAATTTTGTGTGGTAAAGCAGGTATTAGCCGGAAGTGATCAGGAAGTAGACAGGAATGCTTGCGAACCCCACCCCCATGATCACAGCAAAGACATAGGCAATGCGCTTCAAACGGATCCGCCACAGGTCATTATCCCATCCCAGACTCTGAAAAGCAGCCCAGAAACCATGAGATAGATGGAGGCCGAGGAACAAAGCACCCAGAATATAAATCACGTCATACCACCACCAATTGATGAACAATCCCGATACCAGGCCGTATAAGTTCTCCATCTCCGTGCCCTCGACCATTACCGTGTCGAGATGCCCAAACCTGACTTTCCAGTAAAAATTGGACAGGTGGATCACCAGGAAAATCAGGATCAGCACGCCCAAAATGAACATGTTCCTGGATGGCCATGTCGTGCTGCCCCACCTGTCGACCTTTTTATAGCGGACCGGACGGTAACGCTGGTTCTGCAGGGTGAGGTAGGCAGAATAGATGATGTGGATGATGAAGCCCAGGGCAAGTATTGGCTCCAAAATCCTGATAAACGGATTGGTCACCATGAAATGAGCAGCCGAGTTAAAGGCATCGGAACCGACCATCAAAAGGGAATTGACGGACAGGTGAACAATCAGAAACAACATCAGAAAGATCCCGGTGATGCTCATTATGAACTTCTTGCCGACAGGAGAGGTAAAAAAATGGCTCATAGGTATGGTTTTTTGGTAAATTTTATAAACTTGCAGAAAGTGCTCAAGTGGGGTTATATACAAATATATTGGCCGCAAAGGGTAAATGAAATGTTTCTCAGCAGAAAATTGACAATTTAAACTTATTCTAAGTTATGGAGCCAACATCTCATCAGAATCTCTTTGAGCGAAACAGAACAAAACTGACCGTTGAAATGGGAAAGGAGGAACTGGTGGTGATGTTTTCCGGTCAAAGAATGCCACGCAACGGCGACCAGTACTTCCCTTTCCGGCAGGATTCCGATTTTTTCTACCTCACAGGCATTGAACAACCCGACAGCATACTTGTGCTCAACAAATCCGACGCCTTCCTCTTCATCACAGAACCATCCGGGCAGGTGGCCCTCTGGGAAGGACAACAGCTGGATGCCGAAAAAGCCCGGGGCATCTCCGGTATTGAAAACATCAGGTGGCTTGGCGAGTTTGAAAAAATAACGGAAAAACTCCTGCAGACGCACCATACCATCTGTTTCAACCTCCCGGAGAAGATTCCCTCCGGAAAACCCCCCTCCCGGGATGCCTTGTACCTGGAAGAATTTACAAAGACCCATCCCTTTCACCGCATTCGTTCGCTCAGGCCCCGGATGAAAAAACTCCGGCTGAAAAAGGAACCCGAAGAACTGGAGCACATACGCGGGGCCATTGGCATTACCCATCAAGCCTTCAACCGGGTACTGCAAATACTCAAACCCGGGATAAAGGAAAAGACCATCGAGGCTGAGATCACACATCAACTCATCATCAGTGGGGCTCAGGGTTTTGCATTCGACCCGATCATGGCGTCGGGGAACAATGCAACTACGCTTCATTACACCGCCAACAGTGCCATCTGCAAAAACGAGGACTTATTGCTGATGGATTTTGGGGCGGAATACCGGAACTACGCCGCCGACATAACCCGAACCATACCGGTCAGCGGTAAGTACACCCCCCGACAGAAAGAATGCTACCAGGCCGTGCTGGAGGTGATGAATGAACTCATGGATGAGATCAAACCGGGCACCACCATCGCACAACTCCAACAACAGGTAGCCAGGGCGCTCTCCCAAAAACACCAGCAGCTGGGTCTCTACACTACCAGTGATGTCAAGGAGGAGGAAAATCGGTGGAAAAAATATTTCCCCCATGGAGTATCGCACTTCATGGGTCTGGACGTCCACGACTACGGCGATAAAAACACCGTGCTGGAAAAAGGAATGGTCATCAGCTGGGAACCCGGTCTGTATATCCCGGAAGAAGACATCGGCATACGCATTGAAGATGACATCCTGGTGGACGATAAACCGGTCAACCTCTCGGGGGACATCCCCAAAGACCCCGGACAAATAGAATCACTGATGCAGGAAAAAGCAACGACATGATCCATAAAACCCGGGCCCTGGTATTACATCACATCAAATACAGCGATACCAGCATCATCATGCATGCATACACCGAAGCATATGGCAGGCTCAGCTTTATGGTCCAGGGAGTAAGAAAAAGAAACAGCCGGATGAAGATCGGCCTTTTTCAACCCCTTTCTATCCTGGACCTGGAAATACAATACAAGGAAAAAAGACAGCTGCAGAAAATCAGGGAAGCACGCAACGCCCACCCTTTCCAAAGTATCCCCCATGACTACCGCAAAACCAGCATGGCCCTCTTCATGGCCGAACTGCTCTACAAAACCCTTCGGGAAGAGCAGCCCGATCCGGATCTGTTCCATTTCCTCATGAACCATCTGCGGGTGTTTGATCTGAAAAAAAAGGGACTGGCCAACTTTCACCTCTTTTTCATGACCCAGCTTACCAAATACCTGGGCTTCTTCCCCCACAACAACTTCGATGAGTCCAACGTATATTTCGACAGCAACAAAGGCTGCTTTATCCCCTTCAAACCCCACCACAACCACTACCTGGAAAAGCCTGAGAGTGAGTTTTTTCATGCCCTCCTCCGGCATTCCCCCGACCAACATGAGGAACGGATCATTCCCAAATCAAGCCGCCTGAAATTGCTTCATGCCCTGGTTGACTTCTACTACCTCCATAATCCGGCAATGGGGCATATCCATTCCTTCGAAATACTCCGGGAAACATTTCGTTGATTTGGTGAATGGATCGATTATTTTGATAAAACATGCTCACTTCTTCATGGCAGAGATCTTCCATGAAAATTTAATTTGTAAATTTACGCTCATTTTTAAATCAGCGCTGATGTTTGGCAACAAGCTTAAAGACACCACAAAGGATCTGTTTTCCATTATTACCGACAAGGCCAGTGAGATGGATGCCATCAACCTGGTACAGCCCCGCTATAGCGACTGTCCGAAGAAACTGGCTTCCCTGGCGAATCAATACATTACAGGAGCTTACAACCACTATGCACCCCCCTATGGTGTATATGAGCTCAGAAAACAAATTGCCGCAAAAATTCAAACCGACTATCAACGCCAGGTGGACCCCATCAGCGAGATCACCATCACGGCAGGGGCTAACCAGGCCGTTTATACGGCCATCAGCACCCTCGTCTCAGAGGAAGATGAAGTAGTGGTTTTTGAGCCTGCTTACAAGAGCTATGTCCCCTCCATTCAAAATGCAGGAGGACGCCCCATATATGTACCCCTCAAAATGCCCGACTATCACATCGACTGGTCGGAGCTGCAGAAGGTGATCAACCCCCGGACTAAAATGATCGTCATCAACACGCCGCACAACCCTACCGGAACGCTGCTGTCTCAAAACGACCTGGTACGGCTGAGAAAAATCGTCAACGGCACCAACATCACCATCCTGAGCGACGAGGTATTCGAACACTTTATTTTCGGGGATCATGAACACCAGAGCATCCTGCAGATCCCGGAGCTTTACCAAAGAAGCATTGTAGTATCTTCCTTTGGCAAATTATTTAATATACCCGGCTGGAAAATCGGTTACTGCATCGCCCCTGAAAAACTCTCGCACGAAATACAAAAAACCCACACCTTCCAGATCAATTCGGTGAATACACCCCTGCAGCATGCCCTGGCCGATTATCTGCAGGAAGGTATGGATGTGCAGGCGATCAAAGACAAGTATGAGGCCAAAAAAGACCTGGTACAACAATACCTGCGGAACTCCAAATTCAAAATGATAGAATCCCGGGGCAGCTATTTCCAACTGCTGAAATTCGATGCCATCAGCCAAAAAAAGGATACCGAATTTGTTCCTGAACTGATCAAAGACCATAAGGTGGCACTATTCCCCCTTTCCTTTTATTACCATGATTTTGTTGACAATCATGTAGTGGGGCTCAGTTTTGCACAACCCGACGATCACCTGAAAAAAGGTCTTGAAATCCTGAAAGATATCTAAAAGAGAACGCACGTAGAACTTTTCCTGCAGGTTCTTTCCCACTATAGGCGGTTGAAGACAACAGGTTCATGCGGGAATGGACATACAATGGAAATCATTTAACATTCAAATTTTATGTATATATTTGAATAATAAGTAAACGAAGCTATTATGCAGATTATTAATTCATTGGTTAATTGGCTTAATATCAAGCGGATGTATCAGATCGAGCTGTTCAAAAAACATCCGGTAGATGTTCAGCAGGAGCAGCTCTTCAAGATCGTGGGCAGGGCAGCTAACACGGAATGGGGGCAGAAATACGGATACCACTCCGTGAACAGCGTACGCGATTTCCAGGAAAGAGTACCCATCAACCGTTATGAAGAACTCAAACCCTATGTCGACCGGTTGCTGAAGGGAGAAACCAATGTGCTCTGGCCCGGCAGCATTCGCTGGTTTGCCAAATCCTCCGGCACCACAAGCGACAAGAGCAAATTCATACCGGTGAGCAAGGAAGCACTGGAAAACTGTCATTTCAGGGGCGGCAAAGATACCCTGGCCATCTATTTCTCCAATTATCCCGATTCAAAGCTATACTCGGGCAAGGGGCTTACCCTGGGCGGCAGTCAGCAGATCAACAAGATCAACAACAAATCTTTTTACGGGGATCTCTCAGCCATCCTGATCGACAACATGCCCTTCTGGACGTACTTTGTCAAGACTCCCCGCCAGGACATTGCCCTGATGGCCGAATGGGAAGAAAAACTCGAGAAGCTCAGCGAGGCCACCATCAAGGAAAATATCACCAACATCAACGGCGTACCCTCCTGGATGCTGGTGCTTTTGAAACACATCCTTAAGAAAACAGGCAAAGACAACATTCTGGAGGTATGGCCCAACCTGGAGCTTTTTGTGCATGGAGGGGTCAGCTTCGAGCCTTACAAAGACCATTTCAGAAAGATCATCCCTGCCGACAACATGCGTTATGTGGAAGCCTACAATGCTTCGGAAGGATTCTTCGCCATTCAGGATTCCCCTTACCGAAAAGATATGCTGCTGATGCTTGACTACGGGGTGTTCTATGAATTCATCCCTATGGACGAGCTGGGCAAAGACCATCCCCGCGCCCTGACACTCGGGGAAGTAGAGACCGGCACCAACTACGCCATCGTGATATCTACCAACGGAGGATTATGGCGTTATATGATCGGCGATACCATTCAATTCACCAGCACATTCCCCCATAAAATCAAGATATCAGGCCGAACCAAGCACTTCATCAATGCCTTTGGTGAGGAAGTGATCATCGATAACGCAAAAAATGCGTTAAAAAAAGCGTGTGACAAAACGGGCGCGATGATCAAAGAGTATACGGCTGCTCCGGTATATATGGGTACGCAATCCAAAGGCAAGCACGAATGGATCGTAGAATTTGAAAAGCAACCCAAAGATCTGGAGTATTTCAGGCATGTACTGGACAATGCCCTGCAATCGATCAATTCCGATTACGAGGCCAAACGCTATAAAAACATCACCCTTGATCCCCCGTTGGTGCATCAGGCCCAACCCGGGTTGTTTTATCAATGGATGAAGAAGCGCGGCAAGCTAGGCGGCCAGAACAAAGTGCCCCGCCTGTCCAACGACCGCAAATACATCGACGACCTGCTTGAAATGAACAGTCAAATGTAAACATGGCCATGGTGAGAACGGTCCTGCTTGGAACGATCCTGCTGACGCTCTTCCCTCTGCGGGCAGAGCCTTTTGAACTGATCAAAAAAGTGCCCGTGCCGGCCAAACACTACTCGGTCGACATCATGGGCCACATCTACTGGTCGCAAGACGCTACCCTGATCCGTCTCGACCCCGCCACCGGTGAAAAAACCGAGTACACCAACACCTTTCTGGGTGACATACACTCCTGGGATGCCTCCAATCCATTTAAAATAGGGGTTTTTCACAAAGATTTCAATACCCTGGTCTTTCTCGATCAATCCCTCTCCACCATACGCTCTCCGGTCAACCTCGATGAGCTTACCGCCAGCCAGGCTACTGCAACCTGCCTGTCCCAACAGGGAGGCTTCTGGTTGGTCAATGCCTCCACAGGCCAGATTCAACAGTATGATCCCGGGCTGAATCAAATCAACCAGTCAACTGCCATACCCGAACTTTCGACACGCCATCAAAGCAACCCGCTCATCAGAGCACACAACCGGCAGCTCTACTGCCTGATACCCCATTGCTGTGCCCTGGTTTTCGACCGTTTCGGCAACCTGCAACGACGCCGCCCTTTAAAAAATGTTGATAACATTCAAATCCTCAACCAAAATATTTATTATTTTTACAAAGGTGATTTATACAGGCTTGATAAGGACCTGCAAAGCACCGGCAAAATACACCTGCCCACAGGTAAAGGCAAGTGGGATTTTGCAAGAATGGGACCCCGGAACAGGCTCTACCTGTTGAAGAAAGATCAATTGTACATTTACAAAATCGATAAAACACCGGTTACGTGAAAAGGAAGCAAAAAAAGAAAGAAGAAAACCTCAAACGCATCCATCGCAAATCCATCCTGTTTAACAAACGTGAGCTCAACGCCATCAACCATTATTGCCGCAAATACAAGATAAAAAACCGGTCAAAATTCATGCGTGAAACCATCATCAGTGCCATCCTCCAAAGATTCGACGAAGATCATCCCTCTCTTTTTGAGGATCAACCCAACTTATTCGCCCCCTCTAAAAGAAATTATTAAAAACACGATTATATGCACATAGCCATAGCAGGAAACATAGGCTCCGGGAAAACAACACTCGCCGGTCTTCTGGCAAAACACTACGGTTGGGAAGCCCATTATGAAAAGGTGGATGACAATCCCTATCTCAATGACTTCTACGAAGACATGCAACGGTGGTCGTTCAATCTTCAGATATATTTCCTGAATTCCCGTTTCAGTCAGATCCTGAAGATCAAAAATTTAGATAAAACGGTTATACAAGACCGCACCATATACGAAGACGCACATATCTTTGCTCCCAACCTGCACTCCATGGGGCTGATGTCAACCCGGGACTTCGAGAATTATTTCTCCCTGTTCAGCCTGATGAGCTCCCTGATCGAGCCGCCCGATCTGATCCTCTATCTCAAGGGCAGTGTGCCCACCCTGGTCAAACAGATCCAGAAAAGGGGACGGGAATACGAAAACAATATCCGCCTCGACTACCTGAAGAAATTGAATGAACGTTACGAAACATGGGTAGACAGCTACAACCTGGGCAAACTGCTTGTGATCAACGTGGACAACCTGAATTTTTCCGAAAACAAGGAAGACCTGAGAAAGGTGATCGACCGGATTGATGCCGAAATCCACGGTTTATTCTAAAGATTATTTTTTTCGGTTGGGTTACAACTAAATCACGGTTTGATTCGTCTAACAGATAGATTACAATCAAATGATAATCATGAAACGATATCTAATGCTGACTTTCATTGCATTTATCCTGGCAGGGTTATCTTCCTGCACCGAGGATGAATTCATTGAACCGGCAACCGTAGATCTAAAGATCACGATGACCCATACCGAGCCCTTCGACGATCCCGGAGGTGGCCCACCCTTTGACGATGAGCTGGAGTTTTCCACGGGAAAACTGCAGCTGAGCTCCCTGGAGTTTGAGGGGGAAAGGGAAAACAATGACAGCCACTACTTCTCCAGGGACTTCTCCGAAGTATTGGTGGCCGATCTGAGCGAAGGGGAGCTGAATCAGTCGGTGAGCTTCGACATACCCCAGGGCAGCTATAACCACATCCGGCTGAAACTGCATACTTGTGCGACCGACAGTTGTGCCGGCTTGGTTTTCCGGGGCAGATGGGAACAGGACGATGACGATGACGACGAGGATGATGGCACCAGCAAAAAACGGGGTCTTATCCCCGGTGATCCCGAAGAACTGCCCATTGAGCTTAATTTCTTTCAGCAGGCCGAGACCATCCCCCTGACACTTAAAACCCAGGACAACCAACAACAAATACTGATCGAACAGGACAACTGGGATACCCTGGAGATCACCATCGACCTGGCCCATATGTTCCGTTATATCAACCCGGCTAAATTGGGGCAGGCCCAGGTTCATGGCATCGGTAATCAAAGAAGAATCATTATTTCAGCCAATCATAACACGGAAATATATTACAGCCTGATGGAAAGGGTGGAAAGATCCATCCAGGCTGTCATCAAATAAACCAATCATTCATGGGGGAACGGGAATTGTACAGCGACGCTGAACTGGTTCAGGGTTGTAAAAACAATAATCGCAAATACCAGGAATTGCTGTACCGCAAATATGCCAAAAAGATGTACGGCATTTGCCTGAGTTACGCCACAGACCGGTCGATGGCCCAGGATATGCTGCAGGATGGTTTCATCAAGGTCTTCAAAAAGATCGATACCTTCCGCGAGCAGGGATCCCTGGAAGGATGGGTGCGGCGGATCATCACGAACACAGCCCTGGATTACATGAGACAGAAATCAAGAACCTTCGACTTCATCGATCACAATCAGGAGGTGGAGGAGCAGCAACTGGACAACAGCATCATGGAAAAAATCAACAGCGACGGACTTTTCAGGATCATTGAGCAACTGCCCCAGGGCGCACGAATGGTATTCAACCTTTATGCAGTGGAAGGATATACCCATAAAGAGATCGCAGATAAACTGGAGATCACCGAGGGTACTTCCAAATCGCAGTTTAAGCGGGCACGGGCTCTGTTAAAAAATTTGATCCAAGATCTGATATAATACAATGGACAACCAGGCATTTCATAGATGGTATAAGCGGCTGATCGAAGATCCGCCCCAGGCTCCTCCCGAGATCGTTTGGGAGCACATCAGCCTGGAGCTGGACCGGGAGTTCTATGACTGGTACCGCACGACATTGGAAGAGGGTGCTCCTGTGCCGCCTGCAGCCGTCTGGGATAACATCGAGGACAACCTGGACAGCGGGCTGCATCAATGGTACCAAACCTCCATCGAAGAACCCACCGAGGAACCGCCGCAGGAAGTTTGGAGCAACATACAGGACCAACTGGACATCGACGACACCTGGGTCGGTATCTCCCGGGAATTGGACCGCAAATGGAAAAAACGCACCCGGCAGCTTGTATATGCCCTGGCAGCAGCTGTGCTGTTGCTCTTTGCGCTTCAGATCTTCCTGCCCACCAGCGAGCATTCACCCTTCAGAGAATCCACCACCCCGGTGGCACAGGAAGAAAAGCCGCAGCCGGATAAGAAACAGGAAGAACAAGCCACGCAAGAACCCGGAGAGAAACAGCAGGAACCCATCCCGCAAACTCCTTCAGCTGACCAGAGGGAGAGGAAAGAAAGGCTGGCCATGGGCAAAGATCAATCCGCCACAGCCGATAGCCGGGAATCGGAAAAGGAAGAAAAAACACAGGAAAGAAAAGAAACGGACCGGAGCGAAGGATTAGAAAGGCTGGCCGACCGCTCATCTATGACATTGGCAAAAGCCGATCCCACACAAATACAACTGAATGTTCAAACGAATGAACAGTTGGCTTCCATGCCGGAAACCGGTATCTCGGTATCTCAAACACGGGAGGATAAGGAACAGCCCGGCCAGGTGCGATACTATGCTGGAATAAGCGGGGAAGTAGGCAACTCCTGGTTGCTGAGCAACAAGACCATATACAGCATCCGGAAATCGCCTTACAGCTCGGCCTCACCCGAGGTGGGCAAATCCTATGGCATCATGGGTGGCGCCTCGCTGAACGATCATTTTGATGTGCAGGCTGAGGCCCTGTTCACCAGCGAGACAGGCCAGAAATATCGTGAATACACCAACGGACAGGTTCTCCACAACCAGATCCTTCTGAATTATACCTCCCTGAAGATCACCGGACGCTACAAGATCTTTGGCTCCAGCTTCCAGCTTCCCGTTTCCCATCACCTGGTGTTGGGCACCTATGGCAGCTATCTGAAAAATGCCCAACAACAAACCGACGGGCAAACCAAAAACATCAAGGGCGCTTATAAAAACTACAACCTGGGAGTCGTTGTCGGTTACGAACTGGACACCCATATCGCCCCGAATTACAGCCTTTCGGCCGGCCTGCGCTTCAA
The DNA here is from genome assembly GCA_018334675.1 of Bacteroidales bacterium. GTDB lineage: Bacteria > Bacteroidota > Bacteroidia > Bacteroidales > UBA12077 > JAGXLC01. The sequence continues at coordinate 78,812 of JAGXLL010000002.1, forward strand.
CCCGGGCTTTATAAATATCTACGAGGGTACTTCCATGCTCCCTGCACAGTTTAACAAGACCTACAGCTCCTCGGTGAACATCAACATCGCCCTGAAATACAACCTCTCCTCACAATAAAAAAAATTTTCTCTCCCCCCTTTCCCACCTTCTGGTCCCTGGTTTCGTCTTAGAAGCAAACAAACCAAAAAACCGATTATCATGAAAACCAAAATCACCTTAATCATTGCTCTTCTCGTATCTCTTGGCGCCTTCATGGGATGCGAAGAAGACGATGCAGGGCAAACCGGAACGCTGGCCCTTTCCCTTACCGATGCCCCCATCGACGACACCAGTGTAACCGGTGTATGGGTCACGATCACCGGCATTCAATACCATATGCAGGACAGTGCCTGGAAAACCTTTGAAGGCTTCCAGGGTCCGCAAAAATTCAACCTGCTGGCCCTGACCGACAGCATCAGCGAGGTGCTGGGTGCGGCTCAGATCGAAGCCGGACAATACAACCAGCTGCGTTTCATGCTCGACGCCCCTGAAAAAGGCCAGGGTCCGCCAACCAGCCCCGGCTGCTACATAGAATTTGATGGGGGAGAAACCCAACCCATGTTTGTCCCCAGCGGCGGACAAACGGGTTACAAAGCCGTGGGCGCCTTCCGTGTTCCTTCCAATGGTACCGTTGAAGTGACGGCCGATTTCGATGCCCGCAAATCCGTTCGCGAGACAGGCGGCATGCGGGAACATTACATCCTTCAGCCTACCATACGCCTTGTTGTGAATAACCAGGCCGGCAGCATAGCGGGTGAAGTAACCCCCTTACCCTCCGACGGCAGCAACATCGCCGTCTATGCCTATGAAGACAATGCTTATACTTCTGATGAAGCAGCCGACCCGGCCGAAGGAGAAACCCGCTTCCCCAATGCCGTAACTTCGGATGTGGTAGGGGATAATGACTGCAACCACTCACAGAAATGTTACCACCTGTACTATCTCGCTCCTATAACTTACGACCTGGTGGTGGTAAGAACCCTGGACGGGGAATTCCAGGAAGTACTGGGTATCTCTGAAGATGTTGCGGTAGAAAGCAAAAAAAATACCGGTCACCCCATTGACCTGAATGATCTTTCCTCCCTGTAAGAACCCGTATCCTCGAAAAGCCCCGGTGCTTAATGGTGCCGGGGTTTTTTTATATATCCTTTCCTATCCCCTGAAAAACAGGGAAAAAACTACAACTTATTGCCTCAAACCCCGTATAATATTCTAACAATGAATTCAACAGCATCATGCCATGTCTCGTTTGATCATACTATCCCTGTTGCTGGCGGTGATTACTTACTTCAACCATGCCGGCACCGATAAAACGCCCCTCAGGGAACCTTCCCTGATCAAACTCAGCATGCACCTCACCCAAACCCGGGCCAACCCAGCCGCATCATCTCAGGATCTCTCCCGCATCACATTTCAAAACGGCATCTTATCCCTTTCTTCAGTCGAATTTTTAGGATCGCCCCACAACACCACCGATTTTCATTTTACCTCCTCCCTCCACAGCCAATACCAATTGCAGCCTGAAAAAAGCCCGCTTCCCTTATTGGAATTTGACGTACCTGCCGGCAGGTACCGATCGGCGAAGATCATCCTCCATGCCAACAGCCGGGACAGCCTTCCTGCCATGACAGTCCATGCCCGGTGGCAAAAAAAGGACGGGCCCAAACCGATCGACATCCATATCCGGCTGTTCGATCTGCCCCGGATCCTTTCCCTGGAAGTCAAACCGGAAGGAAAGGAGAGGTCCCTGATGTTTCCCCGGCAGGGTTTCTCCAATCTACAGATCCGGATCGACCCCATGCAACTCTTCGACCCAGCTGTGATGGATCAGCTGCAGGAGGCAAAAATGCAGGATACGCCCACCGGCCGTAAGGTGATCCTTTCACGACATCACAACCCCCACATACACGACCGCCTGACAGAAAATATGCACGAATCCATCCGGGCGGTCCTGCAGCGGTGAATCCATGCGGATTGAGCTCCCCGGCACCAGATTTTTCGGCAAAACTTTCCTTTTCATTCCCACCCTTTTTGTGAAACCTACGTCTTTATTACAAATACTTCAAACCCCAAAATCATTGGACCATGAAAACACGAATTTTTATTTTAATCGTACTGATGATTCCCTTCGCCCTTTTTACCGGATGCGAGGAGGAAAAAAGCGAAACAGGCACCCTGGATCTTTCCCTGACCGATGCCCCCATTGATCAACAAGATGTGACAGGAGTATATATCACCATCAACGGCCTGGAATATCACAAGCAGAATAACGACTGGGCTACCTTCGAAGAATACGGGGAAGCCAAAAAGTTCAACCTGTTGGAATTGACCGATGGCATGAGCGAAATGCTGGGATCCTTCGAGATGGAAGCCGGACAGTATAACCAGTTGCGTTTTATGCTGGAGGCTCCGGTAAGAGGTGAATCTACCCCATCCAATGCAGGTTGTTACCTTGAATTTGAAGGTGGAGAAACCGAGCCTCTTTTCGTACCCAGCGCAGGCAACACAGGCTACAAGGCGGTAGGTGCCTTTACCGTTCCCTCCAATGGAACTGTTGAGCTGACCGCAGATTTCGATGCCCGCAAGTCTGTCGTTGAAACAGGAACAGCCGGGATGTATATTCTTCAGCCCACCATCCGTCTGATCGTCAACAATGAGGCTGGCAGCATCGCCGGCAGCATCAGCAATTTCCCCACCGATGGCAGCAATATCATTGTCTATGCCTACGAAGATGGAGATTATTCCGATACGGAAGCAGCCGATCCCGAGGCCGAAGAAAGCCGGTTCCCCAATGCCGTCACCAGCGATATAGCAGATGAGCAAAACAGTTATAAACTGCATTACCTGGCCCCGATGAACTATGACCTGGTCGTTGTAAGGTCTCTGGACGGGCAGTTCCAGGAAGTATTACAGGTAGTAGAAGATGTTGCGGTGGAAAGCAAAGAGACCACACCGCAGCCCATCGATCTTTCCACCCAATAGTCCCCGTAACCTCGATGAATGAAAGGCTGACTCCCGCTCCGAAGCGGGGGAAAGCCTTTTTTTTTATGGAACCTGTCCGCTCGAGGCAGGTAGATGAAGAAGGTGAAAAAATTTTATGCAGCTGTTGGAAAATTGACAAAAAGCTTTTACTTTTGCTCCTCGTTCACCGATAACGGATCTTTCAAATACCACGGGATAACATATTCCTCAGTAGCTCAGTTGGTTAGAGCACCTGACTGTTAATCAGGGGGTCGTAGGTTCAAGTCCTACCTGGGGAGCATCACAAAGAAGGAGTTGCAACAGCCGTGTGCAGCTCCTTTTTTTTGTAATTTTTTCCTACCTCCCTTTTTGTCCAATTTTTACAATACAACCATCCGAATTATTCCTATTTTTATATAAATATTTAATATTCAACAAGATGATGTCTGTTAGTGGAATGGATCATTATTTATATCTTTCACAGCATGACGGGCTAATATAAATCCTCTTTCCATGTCCAACCCCTATCTACCTGTATGAATACCATTTTTAACCATATCATCACTCATGTTTTTCAAAACCCTTGCTGTCAGTGCCGTTCTCATGCTGGGATGGGCACTGACGGGTCTGCAAGCACAGGAAGCCTTACCTGCCAGTGGCGGAGAGGCTTCAGGCAACGGTGGCTCGGTGAGCTTTACTGTTGGACAGGTTGCATGCACCTTTCAAACGGGCAACGAATGCTCCGTATCCCAAGGTGTACAGCAACCTTATGAAATATACACTGTGGTAGAAACGACAATACCCAAAGGCCTTGACCTTTTCTACACTTGCTATCCCAATCCGGTGACCGACAATCTGATACTCAAAACAGAAACGGATCACCCCAGCCATTTTATCCGGTTTCAGCTCCACAACATGAACGGAAAACTGCTGAAAAACGGAAAAATCAAAGGCAGCACAACCTCTGTTCACATGGCTGATCTTTCTTCCGGGACCTATCTGCTGAAGGTGATCGATGGAAATACAGAGATCATCACGTTCAAAATCATCAAAAATCCGTAATCATGAAAAAAATCTACATCCTCTTCCTGTCCTTTCTTTTCACTGCAACCGCCTGGAGCCAGTCACCTGAAAAAATGAGCTATCAGGCTGTCATCAGGGATTCAGATGAAAACCTGGCTACCAATCAAACGGTAGGCATCCAGATCAGTATTTTACAAGGCTCTGCCAGCGGCACCGCCGTATATGTCGAAACACAACAGCCTGCTACCAATGACAACGGACTGGTAACGCTGGAAATCGGAACCGGCACAGTCGTCTCAGGAGATTTCGCATCCATTGACTGGGCTGACGGACCCTATTTCCTGAAAACCGAAACCGATCCTGCAGGGGGAAGCAGCTACAGCACCTCCGGAACCTGCGAGCTGGTGAGCGTGCCCTTTGCCCTGTATGCTCAAAATGCCGGAAATGTTTTTTCCGGCGAACACAATGACCTGACTTTCAATGGAACGGGACAATCTGTGTTCATCGGTAAGGGAGCAGGGACCCATGACGACCTGTCGGACAACCAGAACGTGTTTACCGGCGATTCCACAGGGTTCCAAAACACCGACGGACATAAGAATACTGCCCTCGGCTTCGCAGCATTTTTCTCCAATACAGGAGGGTATGGCAATACCGCCACCGGGTATAGATCACTATACTACAACAGCAACGGCAACTACAACATTGCCAGCGGTTACAACTCCATGTACAGCAATACTTCTGGCAATTACAACATCGCCATTGGTGGCGAGGCATTATTCTACAATACCGTCCGAAGTGGTCTGGTAGCCGTGGGACACGAAGCTTTGCATAAAAATGCGCAAACCATCTCCGATGCCAATGACGGCGTCAACAATACTGCGGTAGGCTACCGGGCGCTGCACAATAACACGGTAGGATTCAGCAATACAGGCATCGGTAACCAGTCATTAATCAATAACACGGAAGGTGGAAGCAACACAGCTGTGGGAAATAAAACCTTATTCTCCAATACTACCGGCAGCATCAACACGGCCGTGGGAAATGATGCCATGTTGTACAATACCTCTGGATATTCCAACGCGGCCATGGGGCACAATGCTTTATTTGCCAATACCACCGGTACTCATAACACAGCGATCGGTTGCCGGACTCTAAAGAACAATACTACCGGAAGCAGAAACACCGCAGTGGGATACTATGCCGGCCCAACCAGCGGCAACGACAACCTGTTCAACACCGGTGCTTTTGGATATAATGCCACAGTAGCCACCAACAACACCATCCGCATTGGGGACAACAATATTACCTCGATATTCGGAGCCGTGGGATGGGGAAGCCCATCCGACGGCCGCTTCAAAACCAATGTCACGCCAGATGTACCCGGACTGGAGTTCATAACGAAACTGAAGCCCGTGACCTTCAACTGGGATCTGGATGCACTAAACGAATTCCAGGGTAAGGAGGAGGGGAATAAAAAAGATCCCAGAATAAAAAAGGCCCGGCGGAAGAAAGAACAAAAGGACTACACCGGCTTTGTGGCCCAGGAAGTGGAAAAAGCTGCAGAGGCCTGCGGGTATGATTTCAGCGCGGTGAGCAAACCGCCCAACGACAAATCCACTTATCACCTCACTTATTCCGAGTTTGTAGTGCCTCTGGTGAAAGCGGTTCAGGAACAACAAAAAGAAATAGAAAACCTGGAGAATAAAATGGCGGAACAGGATGAGCGCATAGAATCCCTAATCCGTGAAATAGAAAAGCTTCAATGACCGGCCCTGCAACACCCACATATTAGCACCATAAGGGTAACCGACCACACCAAAGCCGGGGGAAGGCAAATACACGACTCAGATCGTCAACGAAAAAAGCATCTCCCGGCTTTGTTCCTTCTCTCCAGTATGCTTTGGCTACCCTCAATATGAGCTGGCTGTCAACTTCCATGGTTCGACCTATCCCCGCGGATGGGCCCGCACCTATCACAAAAGCAACAGCCAATAAAGAAGGATTCATCCCATCGCCGCATTTCAAAAAAAATCACTACCTTTATGGGTTCATTTACTTATATACTCTTATGCCAAATCCCATAGGAGATGGATTGAAAAGGTTCAGATGCCATCTCCCCCATAGAATAGCAGCCAGGTTTGGGGTAAGGATCTTTTTATTGGTTTACCAGCAATAAACCGATTCCAATTACAGTTGAACTATTGACAGGGGCTGTTTGTATATACACATAGCTTCTTGTACCAAATGATCAGAAAAATGAACATTTACATTGGAAACCTGAATTACACCGTCGACGAAGCAAAACTCAGAAAAGTATTTGAAAAGTACGGCGAAGTGACTTCCGCCCGGATCATCACCGACAAAGAAACAGGAGAAAGCAAAGGATACGGCTTTGTGGAAATGAAAGATGATGATGAAGCCAAAAAAGCGATCCAGCATCTCAGCAGTTCTGAGATTGACGGAAGGCACATTAAAGTAAACATTGCCAAGCCCAGGAAGAACTTCTACGGAGGAAAAAGATCCTAATACCCCGCTCCACACAGGGGGTTTCTATATTGCTTCACAGCAACCGGAAGGATTTTTTGCGCTGGCATTTTCCAATGGTGTGAATTGATTCAATGAGACAAACATTGTTATCTATGAGAAGATGAGACAGTTAATCATTTCCAAGCAGGTCACTGACCGGGGTCAGGATTCGATAGACAAATATTTTCATGACATCAGCAAATATGAACTGCTCTCCCCCCAGGAAGAGGTGGAGCTGACCCGCCTGATCAAAAAAGGCGACGAAAAAGCCCTGGAAAGACTTACTTTGTCCAACCTGCGGTTTGTCGTATCCGTGGCCAAACAATATCAGAACCGGGGTTTAAGCCTGCAGGATCTGATCAATGAAGGCAACCTGGGGCTGATCCGGGCAGCCAAACGCTTTGATGAAACAAGGGGATTTAAGTTCATCTCCTACGCGGTTTGGTGGATCCGGCAAGCCATCATCCAGGCCATTGGCGAGCAGTGTCGCATTGTTCGCCTGCCCCTGAACAAGGTGGCCAACATCAATAAAGTCAACCGGGCATCAGCCGAACTGGAACAAAAATATGAGCGGGAACCTACCGATCAGGAGATTGCACGCCAGACTGAACTGACCGAGGATATGGTATCTGTGGCACAATCGACCAAGAACCGGCACCATTCCCTGGATGCCCCTCTACGAAACAACGATGATGAATCCGGCAACCTCATCGATTTCATCATTCCTGCCAACAACCCATCCCCCGACCTGAATCTGTTGAATGAGTCGCTCAAAGAAGAGATCAACTCCGCTATGAAGTACCTCTCACCCAAAGAGATCCTAATACTCGAACATTTCTTCGGACTGAACGGTAAGATGAAGCTTTCCCTGGGAGAAATCGCAGGCAAACTCAGTTTATCCAAGGAACGGGTGCGGCAAATCAAGAATATTGCCCTGCGCAAATTGAAAAAAGCCCCCAACAAAGGATTGCTTCAAAAATTCATCTAGGGATCCCCGACAGGCATCATCGTAAATACTCCCACTCATAAATCGATCTGCTGCAAAAGATTATAAGCCAGAAACAGCCTTTTCAAAGACGAATTCAGATTAGGCTGAACAAAAACACCCCCGTTTTTGTACCTATAAAGAAGCATGTAAACTGGAATTTGTACATACCTTACTTACCCATTGCGGTAGAAAGGGTTAATGAATATTCCGTTTTATGCTCATGCGGGTTTGGAGGTGAAGGCTGTATAGGGAAACAAACCATGTTTCCACTATATAGCCTTCTTTTTTGATTATTGTTCCGGAAAATCTCCCGTTATCCGCCTCCAAAACCAATTTTACAAAATAAAATTCAACAAAATGGCCAGAGCGATGTATCTAACATAATGGCTGTTTGAAAAACCCGTCGCTCCGTACTTAAGGATAAGGCAGGGTCTGAGGGGCCTGCGCATCCAGATCTTAATAATAATACCAAAGTGATATAAAAGCATGAGGAGGAAATGATGAAAACGCATATCTTAGGTTATCCGAGAATAGGAGCAAAAAGGGAAACCAAAAAGGCCTGTGAGCAATACTGGTCGGGTAAGATCACGCTGGAAGAACTGCTGGAGACAGGTAAACAACAAAGACAATACAACTGGCAGATTCAAAAGGACGCCGGCATTGATCTGATCCCCGTCAACGATTTTTCCTTTTACGATCATATTCTGGATATAACATTAACCGTTGGGGCCATACCAGAAAGATTTCAGGCATTGAAAGACCTGGACCCCAATGATCTCTATTTCGCCATGGCCAGGGGTTATCAGGAAGGCAACCATGATATCATACCCATGGAGATGACCAAATGGTTTGATACCAACTACCATTACATTGTTCCGGAATTCAAAAAGGATCAACAATTCCGGTATTTTTCCGATAAGATCATCAACGAGTTCAGGGAAGGGAAGGCCTATGGCATAGATGCCAAGCCCGTGATAACAGGTCCCGTTTCCTTTCTCCTGCTTGGTAAAGAAAAAGAAAAAGGATTCGACCGGTTGGACCTGTTAAACAACCTTCTTCCCGTCTATAATAAGATCTTCTCCAAACTCCAGGAGGCCGGTGCTGAGTGGATCCAGTTGGATGAACCCTTCCTGGCCATGGACCTGAGCGATAAGCAAAAAGAACAATACAGGAGGGTTTATCAGCTGATCCGGGATAAATTTCCCTCCCTCAAGTTCATGCTGGCCACCTATTTCGAGGGTTTGCACGACAACACAGACCTGGCGGTTTCTTTGCCGGCCGATGCCCTGCACCTGGACCTGATCAGGGACTCCGGACAGCTGGATGAAGTACTGGACAAAACAAGTGAACATCAGCACCTATCCCTGGGTGTGGTGGATGGCAGAAACATATGGAAGAACGATTTCGATCATTCCCTCAAGATCATCAACCAGGCAAAGAAAAAGAAAGATGCCACCCGGCTGATGATTGCCCCATCCAGTTCATTGCTTCATACGCCCTATGACCTGGATCTGGAGGACGATGAAAAGAACCTGCCGGTGAGGATCAAGAACTGGCTGGCCTTTGCCAGACAAAAGCTGGATGAGGTAAAAACACTGGGCCTTTTGGCCAATGAGGAGCCGGACCCGGAGGCTCAACACAAGCTGGGGGAAAACCGGGAAGCCATCAGGAGCCGCCGTCAGTCGGAGCTGATCCATAAATCCTCCGTCCGGCAAAGACTGAATGGTGTGACCCCCGATATGACCAGTCGTCAAAGACCTTTCAGCGAACGGCACAAAGAACAGGTTAAAGAGCTGAACCTGCCGGAATATCCCACCACCACCATCGGATCTTTCCCCCAAACAAAGGATGTACGGCAGCTGCGGCGCCAGTTCAAACGCGGAGAAATCGACCGGGAGGAATACGAAAGCAGCCTGAGGGATAAAATACGGGAAGCCATCCGCAAGCAGGAAGAAGCCGGGTTGGATGTGCTGGTTCATGGTGAATTTGAGCGAAACGACATGGTGGAATATTTCGGCGAGCAGCTGGAAGGATTCCTCTTTACCAAAAACGGATGGGTTCAGAGTTATGGCACCAGGGGTGTCAAACCCCCCATCATTTTTGGGGATGTGGAAAGAAAAGGACCCATGACCGTGAAATGGTCGGCCTATGCCCAGTCACTCACCGATCGCCCGGTGAAGGGTATGCTCACCGGTCCGGTCACCATTCTGCAATGGTCCTTTGCCCGCGACGATCAGCCACGCAAAGATACGGCCCATCAGATTGCCCTGGCCATACGCGATGAGGTGAATGACCTGGAGGAATCAGGCATTAAGCTGATACAGATCGATGAACCGGCTTTCCGCGAAGGACTGCCTCTGCGAAGAAAAGACTGGCAGGATTACCTGACCTGGGCCGTGCAGGCCTTCAGGATAGCATCATCCGGTGTGCGCGATGATACCCAGATCCACACCCATATGTGCTACTCGGAGTTCAACGACATCATACAGGAGATCGCCAACCTCGATGCCGATGTCATCACCATCGAAACATCCAGAAGCCAGATGGAACTGCTGGAGGCCTTCGGCGACTTTCAATACCCCAATGAGATCGGACCCGGAGTATACGACATCCACTCCCCCCGCATCCCCTCATCCGAAGAAATGCAGGATCTGCTCAGAAAGGCCGCCGGGGTGATACCCAAACAACAGATCTGGGTGAACCCCGATTGCGGCCTGAAGACCAGAAAATGGGAGGAAACCTGGCCTGCATTGGAAAACATGGTGAGAGCAGCCAGGAACCTGAGGCATCAGGAGAATGGGCAATAAGACCTGTTCCGGCCTCACTGCGGATTATGGAACATCATGTCCCAGTGAGGCCGCGTATATTCCAAACCACTGCTCCCGGGTGAGGGGTATCTTCAGGGCATCCACAGCCCGGGCCAACCGCCCGGTCTTGCCCGTCCCAACCACCGGAATAATGCCTGCCGGATGCCGAAGTACCCAGGCATAAATCACCTTGTCCATGTCATCCACACCAAGCTGCCCGGCCACCTCTTCCAGTTTTTGCTTTACCCGGAGCCCTCTGGCATCTGCAGGCTGATACAGGTTCCCTCCGGCAAGTGGCGACCAGCCCATGGGCCTGATCCGCTCCTTCATCAGGAAATCCAGGTTGCCATTCTCCAAATGCTCCAGCTGGTAAGGCGACACTTCAATCTGATTGGTCACCAGATCCCCGGAATAGTAACTGCTTAACATCTGATACTGCAGGGGGGTGAAGTTGGAAACACCAAAATGCAATACTTTGCCGTCTCTGAAAAGCCTCTCAAAAGCCTTGGCAGTGGAAGCAGGATCCATAAGGGGATCAGGACGGTGAACCAGCAAAAGATCGATATAATCGGTTTGAAGGTTCTTCAAAGACTGTTCTACACTGGATATGATGTGATCGTATCCCGTATCATAATGCTTCAGCTTTCTTTGAGGATATTTCGGTGATAAAAGCTTGATACCGCATTTGGTGATCAGCTGCATGCGCTTTCTTAACCCGGGTTTCAGTGTGAAAATCCTGCCGAAAAGTTGTTCGCAGGTATAATCGCCATAGATGTCGGCATGATCGAATGTGGTCACCCCCATATCAAGGGCCTCTTCCACATACTTAAGCAGTTTCCGGTCCGACATATCCCATTGATCCAGACGCCATAATCCCTGGGCAATACCCGAGACAGTAAGATCTTCCGATAACTTTACATTTACCATAGACATAGGCTTTTTACTTTATTTATTCGAAACTGTATTGGGGGAATCAAAATCCTTTTCTTTTCTTCGTTTTTGAATCTCTTCCACAGCGCGCTGCAGCACTTCATCTGTACCCCCGGATATACCGGAACGGGTTCTTTTTACATGGATATCAGGAACCACTCGCTGATTGCCGGACGGGTCATTATCGCCAGGCTGAATCTTTTCTCCCGGGAACAGGACCTTGACGTCTCCGGGCAGACTGATGCGGGTCATTCCGGGGGGCAGAGATGAAGTCGGTTTACCAACCAGAAACACGCCCTCCAGCAGGCTCAACTCATGGGCCTGCAGGCAGGTGTTATCCCTAAGGGGGAAGATCATTCATCTCATCCCATCCATAGTGGTAACGGCTCACCACCTCCAAATGCCGTATGGAATCCTGTGCAGAGAGGTTGGTCAAAAAAAGAAAAAACAGCAGGGTATGTACAGCAACGTGTTTCATAATTCTCCAAATCCCGGCAAAATAAAAGGCATCCGGCGGCGCCGTCTTTTACTTACCAGCATTGGGGAAACAGCCGCAGAATGCGAGTCTTTCTTTCAATCAAATGTAATACAATTTTTTCGGATGAAGGGAAAATCAAAAGAAGAAGGGGATCAAAAGAAAAAGAGCGTCTGAAGAAGCCGGATGTTGATTCCATGCTTTTCAGACGCCCCGGTAACTTCATTGACCCCTGGCGCTACTTCTCCACAGTCACCGTCCTGGACACCACCGTAACATAGGTGGTGAAGATATTGATGATCACATCCAGGGGAGCCTGTTCGGTGGTAATGGTGTAATTCTGTGCATCACCTGCCATCTCGCGGCTATCCACATCATTGAGAGGAACAAGCCCCCATAAAACAAACCATTGTCGTTCTTCCATACTGGTGTTGCCCTGTGCACCAGAGCCAACAGTGTGTACATGGGTTGCGCATGAGGCGAAAAAGAACATAACGCCCAGCATAAGAGCGGTTAATTTAAGTGCTGTTTTTTTCATGATACAAGTTTTGGTTAAACAATTAAAGGTGACCTATCGAGCCAATAGAAGACTCAATCTTTCTGATTTCATCCTGATAAATATTGCGGGAGATAAAATAGTCGAAACGTACATTCGGATCGGCCTGACCTACAAAAAGCCTGAAAGAGACCCACCGGGAGCTCTGCAGCAGATACTGGGTAAATGACAAACCCTGATGTTCAAAATGACCTTCTCTCACATCCTGCCATGGTTCGCTGCCAAAAGGGTCGGAGGACAGGGATTGGGGCCCGGCAAACGGAGCGAGGGTATCTGAAAGGACAGAAACAACCATAAAGGCGGTAGAAGCGGAATCTTTATACACCTCCAGAATTTTTTTGAATTGAGAAGAATATTTGTTATCGATGCGTTCCTGAAAAACATCTTCCTCAACGGAATTCCATCCGGCCGGCGGACAATACTGCAATTCATAATCGGCGATGTGAACCGCCTCCGACAATTGTGCACTGTCCACTCGAAATTGCATGCCTGAGCCGCCCGATCCCTGGTCCTTTGAATGGCAGGAAATACAGAAAACAAGATAGACCAAAACATACAGAGGTTTAAAATTCAAAACATTATAAGCTTAAGGTTTCTCTTAACCAAAAATACAAAAAAAATCCCTGTTATGCCATGGCCCGCTGGACTACAGACAACTACATCATCACCAACCATCTTATACAGAAGCATCAGCGAAGAAAATCTCCTTTGAAAAAACTTTTCAACATTTCTTTTTCAACATATTTGTAGATAATCCGACCCCCAACCGCCACTCAGCATAGTTCTTTTATTTTCAATTCAATATTTAACTTAAAATAAATTGCGAATCACTTGATTTTCTCATTCTAAATGCTATATTCGCAATAATTGCAAACAAGTTATTAACAGCCTATGCCTTACCGCAGACTTCCCAACACCGACAAAGCAAGAATGAGAGCCCTTAAAACAGCCCATGAACTAGGCAAAGAGATACCTCCCTTCAAACTGGCCTTTTCACAGCAAACCCTGCAACGGCTCAGCTCATTTCTGCCCAAATACGAGAAAGCCCTTCAGGAATACAACAATACCTATAAAATACAAACTTCCAACCAGAAAGAATATCAGAACAGGCTGAAAAAAGCGAGGTTATACATCTCCCATTTCATTCAGGTGGTTAACATGTCGATTACCCGTGGGGAGATGCCACCCAAAACCAGGACTTATTACGGCATGCAGGAAGACGAAAAAAAACTCCCCGCTCTCACCACTGAACAGGACCTCAAGAAATGGGGGTCGCGAATCATCGAGGGGGAAGAGCAACGTAAAAAAACGGGACTGCCACCGGTCACCAATCCCACCATTGCCGTTGTGAAAGTCAATTATGACAATTTCATCGATGCTTACCAGTTTCAGAAACAATTGCAGGAGAACCATCATCGGGCTGCCGAAAAGATACACGAAATGCGTAAGGAAGCCGATCAGATCATATCCAGCACCTGGGATGAAGTAGAAAGCACTTTTTCCGACCGGACCGATCAGCAAAGACGTTCCAAAGCAAAGGAATACGGAGTAGTTTATTTTTACCGGAAAAATGAACTGGGGAAACTCAACTTTCAATACCTGCAAAACAACAGCGGAGCCTCACTCCTTTAACCGCTGCCCATCCATATAGACGACCAGACAGCACAAAACGATCAACACCCCGCTTATCACCACGGTGGAGGGCTCTATCCCCAATGAATCGTAGCGGGATGAATGGAGCGAAGCGTCCTCCTGACTCACATAATAGTATATCACCGCACTGGCATTATTGATGAAATGCCCGAGGATGGGCAACCAGACAGAGCCGCTCCACAGAAACAAATACCCAAACAACACCCCCAAAAACATACGTGGTATCAGACCATAAAACTGTACATGCATGGCGCTGAACAGAAAAGCAGCAATCAAAATGCCCAGGTGGGCATTGCGGGTCCATTGGGTAAGCACCTTCTGGATAATACCCCGGAAAATAAGTTCCTCTCCAACAGACGGCAGTAAGGCTACCATGAAAAGATTCAATGCCAGCATGGAAAGTGTATCGGCCTGGAGAAACTTGCCGGTGATCTGCCGGGCACTTTCCTCCCGGTTCATCAACCATCTTTCCATGGACCCGAATATCTCAGGCAGCTGGATCTCCTGGTTCAACTCGGTCAGGAAGTTGATAAAGGGAACCGCCATCCAGATCAGCACGATCACGGCTACCCATGACCAGCTCCCAGGTCTTTTGTCAAATCCCAGGTACTGTAGCGGCCGGTCCGAGAAGTAACGAACCGCCAGAAATGGTGGCAAAACAAAAAGACCTATGGTTTGTATAATCTGAAAATATTTGATGATGGCAGTATGCTCAGCGGTAATCTCACCGGAGAGAATGTTGGAAAGTTCTGCGAACGACAGTCCAAAAAGTGGAATGGCCAGGAGATAGCTCAGTATAAACAAAACAAAAAAACTGGTGACCATAATAAAAACAAGGGTCAGCAGTTTTGTGAAAGGATGGCGAAAGAAATCCGGATGCATGTTGAGATGAATTAAAACTTCCTATTTTTGCAGGATAAAAATAATCAAATAAAGCATTGATGAAAATAGGCCCCATAGTATTACCCGACCAACCGCTGTTTCTTGCTCCGATGGAGGATGTCACCGATCAGCCTTTCCGCCATATATGCAAGGAATACGGAAGTGATGTGATGATCTCTGAATTCATTGCTTCGGAGGGTTTGATCCGGGACTGTGAAAAAAGCATGAAAAAGATGCAGATTGACGGTTTAGAGCGACCTTTCGGGGTTCAGCTCTATGGCACCCGCATTGAAGCCATGGTAGAGGCCACCAAAATGGCGGAGGCCGCCAGGCCTGACTTCATAGACCTGAACTTTGGTTGTCCGGCAAAAAAGATCGCCCATAAAGGTGCCGGGGCGGGTATGCTTCAAAACATACCCCGGATGATCGAGATGACCCGGGCAGTGGTAGAAGCCACCAACCTGCCGGTAACCGTTAAGACCCGCCTGGGATGGGACCACCAAAGCATCCGCATTGTTGAGATAGCGCAAAAACTGCAGGATGCTGGTATCCAGGCACTCACCATTCACGGACGCACCAAAGCCCAAATGTATCAGGGTCGGGCAGACTGGGAAAAAATTGCCGAGGTAAAACATCACCCGGACATCAGCATTCCTGTTGTTGGCAATGGAGACATCACCCGGCCGGAGGATGCAGGAAAAGCCTTCGACGACTACGGAGTCGACGGCATCATGATCGGCCGTGCCACGGTAGGCAAGCCCTGGCTCTTCAAGGCCATACGCACCTACCTGGATGAAGGAGTTCTCATGGAGGAACCCCGGGTCTGGGAAAAGGTTGAGGTAGCAAAAAAACACCTGGAAAAATCAATCGAATGGAAGGGCACACCAAGAGGCATATACGAGATGAGAAGGCACCTGTCTAACTATTTTAAGGGCCTGCCCCATTTCAAGCACCTGCGTACCAGGCTGGTCACTTCACTCGACCCCAACGAACTCTTCGATACCCTGGATTACATCGGTGAAAAATATGCCGATTTCGATGCTTCGAAGCTGAAGAGCGATTCGTTCTTTCATTATTGAGGCTGAGGAAGAAGAATGATCGGGTGATATAGTAAAAAATGCGATAATGCGTGAATAACTGAATGATTGAATGATTGAATCAACAGCAAAAAAAACGTCACATTAACCATTCAACTTCTTAACATTCAACCCTTCGGGCTGGCCGGCTGATCTTTGGATAAGGAGGCGGGCGGTATGGGCCGGGTCATCCAGGTAGACGGGAAAAGGATGGATCTTGGCGGGATCCCGTTTGCTTAATCCGTGCAGATAGGCTTTGTCGTAGTAATCGAGGGTAAGCTCCACAGCGGTATAAAAATCTTCATGATCCACGGCTTCCATAGCCTTTTGGGTCTTCAGGCCTCCCAGCCTTTTGCTTATCTTTTGGATGTTCTCCTGGATCTGTTGTTTGTCAAAACCCGTATATTCCTTCACCAGTCTTTCCACCCGCATATGCTTGCTCATCTCCAGCTTAAAAACCGGGGCTGCACGCATGGAATGAAACAATTCGTCAGGAATGCCGTTTTTACCGATCATCTTACTCTCATCCTCGATCCAGACCGGACGATTCAAATCCAAACGCATCCATTGGTCAAAG
Source organism: Bacteroidales bacterium (assembly GCA_018334675.1). Taxonomy (GTDB): domain Bacteria; phylum Bacteroidota; class Bacteroidia; order Bacteroidales; family UBA12077; genus JAGXLC01. Next base: position 95,309 of record JAGXLL010000002.1, read on the forward strand.
ACCTGGTTTTCAAATTGTTCGCCGGCAGGTTGCTCCTGGTGACCCATAGCACCAAAGGCCGAGCCCTTGTGATGAGCCAGGCCCTCCAGGTCCAGCACCTGCTCACCCTGATCCGCAAGAGCCTTCAGGATATCGGTTTTTCCGCTGCCGGTATAACCACCCAGGATGATCAGAGGGACGGGGTTTTTGAGTTGTTCACGCCCATATCTGCGGTACTGCTTATAGCCACCCTGCAACACGTAATTGGTGATGCCCAGCTTATCAAACAACCATGCCATGCTCTCGCTTCTCATGCCGCCCCTCCAGCAATGCAAAATCAATTCCCTTTGGCTGCCGGCTTTTTCACGGGCCTGCTCAGCCAGTTTCTCCATCCTGGGCCCTGCGATTCGCAGGCCCTCCATCACTGCTTCCTGCCGACCGGCATGGTGGTAGGCAATGCCCACCCGGGCGCGCTGATCGTCATCAAACAACGGGATATTGTGGGCTCCGGGAATATGACCTTTTTGGAACTCTCCGGGTGAGCGTACATCAACAAGGGGGATGCGGTCTCTCTTCCGGAAGAATTCCTCGATGTCAATCCTTCTCATAAGCAAAAACCTGTTTTTCAGCCCGTTTCATCCGAAGCATACCGTTTCATCCGGCATTGGAGAATACCTGAGGTTTAACAGCGGCGCGTATTGCCCGGGCAATTCCTTCGGCATCAAAGCCGCATAGCTTCTGAAGTTCCTCGGGCTTGCCATGTTCGATGAAACGGTCGGGGATACCCAGCTTCCTGATCCGGGCCTGATATTGATGCCCGGCCATGAACTCCATCACAGCCGAACCCATACCCCCGAGAATGGTACCATCCTCCACGGTGATGATGTGATTGAATTTTTTGCCCACTTCGTGAAGCAGTTCTTCATCCAGGGGTTTGAGAAAACGCATATCATAGTGGGCAATGCTGATGTTTTGTGCCTCCAGTTCCTGAATGGCCTGCTTAGCAGAGTTTCCGGTGTGGCCGAGGGTCAGGATGGCCACATCATCCCCCGCCTGCAATTTTCTTCCTTTACCTATGGGTATCTCCTGCATGGGCTGGCGCCAGTCGATGGTCACACCCCTCCCACGCGGATAACGGATCGAGAAGGGTCCCTTATTGGGCAGCTGGGCGGTAAACATCATGTTGCGCATCTCCACCTCGTCCATGGGGGCCGCCACGGTCATATTGGGTACCGATCGCATGAACGACAGATCCAGAGCTCCGTGATGGGTGGCTCCGTCAGCTCCCACCAGTCCACCCCGGTCCAGGCAAAACACCACGTTCAGGTTCTGCAGGGCCACATCGTGCACCAGCTGATCATAGGCCCGTTGCATGAAAGTGGAGTATATATTGCAGAAAGGCACCATCCCGTCAATGGCCAGCCCGGCAGAAAAAGTCACCGCATGCTGCTCGGCGATGCCCACATCAAAAGCCCGGTGGGGATACTTCTGCATCATGATGTTCATGGATGAGCCGGTGGGCATGGCCGGGGTAATACCTGCCACCCGTTCATTCCTGTCGGCCAGCTCCACCAGGGTATGGCCAAAAACATCCTGGTAACGCGGCGGCTCGGGTTGATCCGAACCTGCCTTATGCAGCTGGCCCGTCTCCTTGTCGAAAGTGCCGGGGGCCCTGTGCCAGGTAGTCTGATCATTTTCAGCTTGCTTGAAGCCCTTGCCTTTCTTGGTGATGCAATGGAGAAGCTTGGGACCCTCGATGTGCTTCAAATCGGAAAGCACCTTGGTGAGGTAGACCACATCATGCCCGTCAACCGGACCAAAATATCTGAAATTAAGCGCTTCGAAAAAGTTGCTTTGCTGAAAAACAGCCGTCTTGATGGCACTCTCCAGCTGGGAGGCAAGCCGCTGGTAATTGGGCCCCAGCTTGCTGATCTTTCCCAGCACATTCCATACTTCATTCTTAAGCTTATTGTATGTCCTGGAGGTGGTGATGTCCAGCAAATATTCCTTCAACGCCCCCACATTGGGGTCAATGGCCATATTGTTGTCGTTGAGGATCACCAGCAGATTGGAACGCTCCACGCCGGTATTGTTCAAACCCTCAAAAGCCAGGCCCCCGGTAAGCGAACCATCACCAATGACGGCCACAATGTTGCGGTCGGTTAAACCCTGCAACTCGGTGGACTTGGCCAGTCCCAGGGCAGCGGATATAGAGGTGGAGGCATGACCCACTCCAAAGGCATCGTATTTGCTTTCTGCCGGATTCGGAAAGCCACTGATGCCATGAAGCTTGCGATTGGAGTAAAAAAGCTCTTTCCGCCCGGTCAGGATCTTATGTCCATAAGCCTGATGACCTACATCCCATACGATCTTGTCATAGGGGGTGTTATAAACATAGTGTAAGGCCACCGTCAGTTCAACCACACCCAGGCTCGCTCCCAAATGACCCGGATTGACCGAAGCCTCATCAATAATGAACTTTCTCAGTTCCCTGCTCAGCGAAATCAAATCCAATTCCCTTAATTGTTTAAGATCCGCGGGGAACTCTATTCGACTTAAGATAGAATCGTTCGATGACATCATCTCCAAATTCGCTTAAAAATATTCTATTCAAAATTAAGAATTATTTTAATTCCATGGGCAATCCTATGGGTCAATTACATATTTATTATCTTTGTTCGGGTCGGAAAGGCTATCCCTTACCAAACAAAAACGATCATTTAATTCCATTTCATATGAAGATACAGTATTTATTCATCATCTTGATCCTCATCACTTCCTGCGTCCCCCAAAAGGAATTTAAAAAGATGCGCGACCAGAAGGAAGCCTGCCTGGAGGAGCAGGATTCCCTGAAACAAAGCAATCGGAGGCTGAAGGTAAAAAATAAAGAGCTGCAATCCAGAAATCGGGTGCTTTCGGACAAAGCCGACCGGCTGATCAAAGACAGCATGAGCCGGGCCAGACGCCTGATCTCCTACCGCAAGGAAAAGGAGCGGTTGCAGGACAAATACGAATCGCTGAAAGCTACCCAGGAGAAACTGCTGAAAGGAACTACCCAGGAAACCAGGGAGTTGCTCAGAGAAATCCAGAGCACCCAGGAGAAGCTGCAAAACAAAGAAGACCGGTTACAGGAACTGGAAAAGAATCTCAACACGGAAAGGGAGCAACTCAAAGATCTTCGTAACCAGCTGGAAAGCAAACAGAAAAGACTGGTGGAACTGGAGCGGATCCTGCATCAAAAGGACTCCCTGGTAGAGGTGCTTAAGCAGAAAGTGAGCGATGCACTCTATGGTTTCAGGAGCGAGGGACTGGATGTAAAGATCAAAAACGGCAAGGTATATGTTTCGATGGAGGAAAAGCTGCTCTTCCCTTCGGGCAGCACACAAATCGACCCCAGGGGAAAGGAAGCCCTGAAGAAGCTGGCCAATGTCCTGGAAAAAAACCGCGACATCAATATCATGGTTGAAGGTCACACCGATGATGTGCCGGTAATATCAAGCCAAGCCATCCGGGACAACTGGGACCTGAGTGTGAAAAGAGCTACCGCCGTGATCCGGATCCTGATGAACAACTCAAATATCAAGGGAGAAAGGATCATCGCCGCCGGCCGAAGCAAATATATGCCCATTGAGCCCAACGACACCGAAGCAGCACGAAGAAAAAACCGAAGGACAGAGATCATCCTGACGCCAAAATTTGATGAGCTGCTGCAGATCCTTAATATGGAATGACCATCGGGGTTGACACAGGTGCCATGCCAGCCCGAAAAAACCCAAACCGTTTCAGTGCCGGAAACATAAACCCCCAAGCCCCGGTGGTAAGAACGCCGGGGCTTTGTATTGCTCAAAATTGATAGTTGAGCAATACATTAAAGTTGTGGGCTGTTTCGGCATGGGCCTTTAGGGTGACACCCCCATGCAGATGCCCGGTCAGTTGATAGGTTAGTGTATAACGCTGAAAAAAATGCCGGTTATAATAAGGAGCATACAGGTAGGTACCCCAATACTGGGAAAAAACAAACTTACCGAAGGTCAGGTCGTGGCCGGCCAGAAAAGAAATCTGCTGGTGCTCCTGCTCACCCCCTGACGCTTCCAGTATCTCACCGTCCCACAGATATTCAACCCCCAGGCTCAACGCATTGAGCCGGGAGACGCTTTTTCTGGCTCTGCCTATCACCCCAAACCCAAAGGTCCGCTTCCCGACCTCATCCTGGTCTACCACCACCTTCTTCATGGTTGCAAAAACCCCCAGAGAAGGTACGATACTCCGATCCTTCAAAGGTATGGGCTCACGGGTTCTCATCTGGACCGGATCCAGCATATAATCCATACCCACCCCAAAAGTGGGAAAATTCATACCCTTATTGGGTTCATCAATACCCCCGTTTGAGATGTGGTTATATTTGCCGAAAATATTCACATACCACTGATCATTTAACCGGTAATGGATCATCAGATCCAGATGGATGATGAAACTTAAATGGTTGCTGAAAAAAAGATTCTCCGGATTGTCTTGCCGGTCATAAACCTTGCTCAGATAACTCGGACCAACGCCCATTCTTAGAGATGTCAACAGATCTCCACGGTAGTTGAGCCAGGGCTCGGCAAACATGATCACACTGGTGGAGCTGCCCAGTGTCGCCGGGTTATTAAAATCGACATGCAGCACGGAAAATCCCGCTTTTGAGTAACAGTTGCACCGACGCCAATCTTTATCCTTCGACAACACCCAGCCATAATCCACTTCCAGCCCATATGGTCTGGACTGGCTTATATCCCTTATCTTATTGCTGTGAGGTATAATGAAACCATACTGAGGCTTGAACCCCCAAAAAACCGTATTCTGTTTGGCATCCTGGGCCTTCAGGGAGCCAATGGATAAGGCGAGGGCAAAAAACAACAACAACCGCATGGGCAACCAATTCATCGTTTACCGGAGTCTCTTGCCTATATCATCAGGCAAAGATTCCTGATGGATCATGATGGAGGTGGTCTTCAACCTGAAATAGGGTACCGATACATAGAGGTAACCCCCGTAAGGATTGAGCGTTCCGTGGGAATTCTTCACGATAAAATACAGGGCACCTTCTTCATCTTCCGCCATACCGGTGATGTGCATCAGATGATCATCGGTGGTGGAATAATTATCAAAATCCCTTTGGCGCATCTCCGCAGAAACAGCTCCTTCCATTGTCTTGCGTCTATCCCGGGGAAGGAGGGCCATGCCGCTTCGGGAATCGAACCCCGGATTGCTCACATCAGCAGCCCAGGCAACCGTGTAACCCTCCTCGAGCGATTGCTTCACGATGCGTACCAGCTCATCCAGCGGGACATTGTAGATCTGCTCCATCGACCAGTTATCCGGAGATTCAAAAACATACCAGCTGAAATAATCATGGTTCATGAAGGATGTTGCAGGCATATAATCGGAGGGTGCCAGGCCCAGATCCCGGACAAAAGAGGTGGGATCATAACTTTCCCCTTCATAGGAAAACCGCCGGGGGGTATCTCCCAGATAAGCATCCAGTATGCCCCGAAAACCTTCCTGCCATGAGGAAGAAAGAGTTCCATTGGGGTTGTCTGTCACCTTTTGCATATAGCCCTTCAGTACCGCATCCATTTCCCCGTGCCGGTGAATGCCTTCATATCGCTGCCGGCCGGGATAAACATCCTGTGGTACCAGCCCGTCATCCTGCATCACCTGTATGACATCCCAGGCCTGGGCTCCCGGTCCGAAATTCAGATGCCCGTGGAAACGTACATAAAGTTCTGCCCGGTCGATGTATGAGTTCCTTACCACAAACATCTCCGAGAGATCATGTTCTCCCTGGTCCATCCTCAGCAGTTCCGACTCCAGGAAGGATAGGGTGGCAAAACTCCAGCAGGTGCCGGTATGGCCCTGGTCTTTTACCGGCGTGGCAGGTAACCTGACAATCTCCTTAAAAGATCGGGTATCCTGCGCAAAGGACGTCAGAGAAAAAGCCGCTAGTATAACAGGGATCAGCGTCGGTCGTAAAATGCGGGTGTATCGGTTCATAAAGGAAAATTTTTGCCCAATAAACGAAGGTTCCTTAATAGCAAACATATAAAATAATCCGTTTAACTAAATAAATGTATTTTAATTTAATACGATTTTTTGTTATCTTTGATAGGTAACTAATCCCAAATAACATACGTTATGCTTGATGATTATATAAAGGAACTGATTGCTAGCAACAATCGGGTCATCATTCCCAATTTCGGCGCCTTTCTTTTGAGGGCCACCTCCAAGAACAAAAACAAAAAAGAGCTTTCCGAAAAGATTGAAGATATATACTTCAGCCCCTTCTTAAAATTCAACGATGAACTGTTGGTCAACCACATCGTACAGAAGGAAGGGGATGATCAGTCCGGTGCCATGGACAAGATCAACCAGTACATCAAGACCATTGAGCAGCAGGTGAAAGAGGAAGGATCCTATACCATTGAGAAACTGGGTGACTTCTACATGGACGATCAGGGTAAGGTCCAGTTCAAGGTCCATGGCAATGCCCGCCGGGAAACACCTGCCGGCAAAAAGGAACCCGGGGAAAGTGAGGAGTCCCCTTCCGCCAAAACCATCAACGAGAAGGCTGCCGAAGGCAAAAAGACCTCTTCCGGGGATCAGGGTGAAAAGAAAGAACCTGCCGGAAAGCCTGAACCCGCAACTCCCAAGGCTGACTCAGCCAAAAGCGGGAAATCCACGACTCAGCCCGGTACAGGCGCGTCCAAAGGCAAAAAATCCCATACCCCACCCCCGCCACCAAAGGACAAAAGCAAAAAGACAAAAGAGAGATCGGATTCTGGAACCAACCGGGGACTGATCCTGTCGGTTGCCATTGGGGTGCCCATTGCCGTGATCTTCATCTGGGCAATGCTGAATTTCGATACGGTTCAGGACCTCTTCAGGAAAGACAGCCAGCAGATCGACACTCCCCAGCAAACCGAGGCCCCTTCTGAGAACAGTTCTATGGACAAGGCCGGGAGCGAATCACCATCCGAGACCCAATCCGAAACCTCTACGGGCAGCTCCAAGCGTTCCTCCGGGGAACCTTCGGAAAGCCCGAAGGCCGCTGACCGGCAGTCGGGTTCGCAGCAGCAAACAGCCGGACAGCAGCAAACCCTCACCGCTGGCAAGAAATATTATCTGGTTGCCGGCAGCTTTCAGAAAAAGGAAAACGCGGTGAATTTCCGTGAGAAGCTGATGGATCAGGGCTATAATGCTGAAATGGTAGGAGAAAGGAATGGCATGCATGCGGTCAGCTACGCCTCTTTCCAAAACAAGAGCAAAGCACAGAGTGAACTACGCCGGCTTCGTGAAGAAGAGGGACTCACGGCCTGGCTGCTTTACCATTAGCCGCCACGGATCATCCCTCGTAGCAGTTCACGCGAAAGCTTGTCCACTTCCCGGTTATAATCGGTTATCTCACTTCTGCCCGCTTTGCTGTGGCTGGCAACGCGCGTGAAGACCACCGGAAGCCGATCCATCAACTCAAATAACTTGCGGATCCTGTCCCGGTTCTGAACAGGCTTGCCTTTTTGGGTCAGATAACCAGCGGCCTCCAGGCGCGCTCTTCGATCCGGCAAATCAACAACATACTGGCTGTCGCTGTATACCTCCACCTGGCAAACATTTTTCTCGTGCGTTTGTATATAAAGCAAACCCTCAATTACTGCCTGAAGCTCCATGGCATGATGTGTTACCGACCAGGCCGTTCCACTAAGCATACGTTTACCACCCGCGCTTATCACGCAGGCAGCCCAGGCCCCTGCTCCATATTGGGAGTTGGCACTCCCATCTGTAAATAAGCGTAACCGATGCAACAAGATTGAATAAATATTTCTTATTTTTAGTTGCAAATAAAAAGAAATTTAGTCAATAATCAGGCATCATGCAACCCACAGTCCTACTGAACATATCATTCAACTTTGAATTCTACCCCTTGCTGATAGTAGCCCTGGTGGCATGGCTCATTCCCATGCTGCTCTCTTTGCTTAAGCTTCAAAAGTTGCCGACTGTAATTGCCGAAATCCTTGCCGGTTATTTGATCGGTAAATTCATCATCGCACAGATTCCCGATCCCCATATTCAATCCCTGGATTTTCTGGCGCTTTCAGGATTTATGTTTCTGATGTTCCTGAGCGGGGTGGAAATAGATGTAAATCAAATCCTGATCTCTTTCCCCAAAAAGAAGCTGAACATGGGGCGTTTTCTGAGCAACCCCCTGCTGGTAGGTTTCGCCTTTTTCGTGCTTTCGCTTTTCCTTTCCTATGGTAGTGCCCATCTGCTGGATATGATCATACCCATTAATAACAAATGGTATTTTGCCCTGATCATGGTGACCACCTCAGTGGGTATCATCTTACCGGTGCTGAAAAACCGCAATGAACTCAATTCAAGATATGGGCAGATGATCATCACGGCTGCCGCGATTGCCGACATACTCAGCATCATCCTGTTCTCCTTCACCGCCTTCATCATCAAACATGGGTTCCAGCCGCAGCTGTTTCTGATCCTCGGGCTTTTCTTTCTTTTTTATCTGTTCTACCGAATCGGGGAAAGGCTTACTCAAAAAACCCTTTTTAAACGGCTCACTTATCAGCTTTCCCATGCTGCCTCACAGATACAGATCAGGGGCACCCTGCTGCTGATCATCCTTTTTGTGGTGCTGGCCCAGTTCATTGGTAAGGAGATCATGCTGCTGGGTGCTTTCCTGGCGGGACTGCTGTTGTCGACCTTTATGAACAAATCCCGCTCCATCCTTCTGCTCAAGCTCGATGGTATGGGATACGGCTTTTTCATCCCCATATTTTTTATCATGGTCGGGGTCCATTTCGATGACAGCGCCCTGTCGCAAATGGACAGCTCCCCGTGGCTTTTCTTGCTGGGCCTGCTGGTGGTGCTCTATGCTATCAAACTGGTGCCGGGCTTCCTGTGGCAGCGGATCTTCGGCTTTCGCAAGGCTTTTGCCGGGGGTATCCTGATGGCCTCCAGACTCAGCCTGATCATTGCCGCCTCGAAGATCGGCCTGGACTTCGGCATCATATCCCCCGGCATCAATGCTTCATTTGTACTGATGGCCGTGATCACATGCATCCTCTCTCCCCTGCTCTATAACCTGATCTCACCCATGGAAATGCTCAAGACCGACAAGGTGATCATCGTAGGTGGCAGCAGCTCCGGTGTATTGCTGGCCCGAAGGCTGAAGATGCACGGGAAAAATGCCATCATCGTTGAAAACAATAAAAACCGGTATCTGGAGATACTCTCCAAAGGCCTCCATGCACACTACGGAAGCGGCTTCGACCGGCAAACCTTCTATAAGCTGAATCTCCAACCCCATAATTATGTGGTGCTGATCACCGAATCTGAGCTGAAAAATACCCGCATCAGCATGATGCTGAAGGATGAGTTCCAGCACCCCAAGATCATCAGCAAGAGCAGCAGTTCGATCATTGAGAAGCACTTGCAGCGCATGCAGGTAGAGTACCTGGATGTGACCCGGCTGATGGCTACCACCATCGAAAGCTTGATCCTCCGCCCAAGTACTTACCATACCCTGGTGGAATCCTTTGAAAACTATCATGTGGAAGAGATCACCATTACCAACGAACGGATGGGAGGACGACAGATCAAAGAGATACCCTTCCATAAGGATGGGGAACTCATACTGGTGAGAAGAGGGCCAAAAGCAAACATCCCCCATGGTGATACCTACTTGCATATCCATGACATTGTCACGGTGATGGGCACGGAAGCCGCATTGCAGGATTTCAGGGAGAAGTTCAAATCCAGCCTGGCAAGGTAAAACCGAAAAATAAGAATCCATTCTTTTCGATCTTTGATATTCCGATAGCTTATTCATAAATTAGTAAATTTCTGATCCATGGAGATAAGGAATCATCCAAAAACCTCATACCATGACCCAATATAACAAGCAAACCCTTTGCGTGCACAGCGGCACCATCATTGACCCGCAGGACCAGGGCGCCAACTCTCCCATCTTCACTTCCACCTCTTTTGGTTACCTGGATAAGGAAACGCCCATGTATCCCAGGTATTTCAATACCAAAAATCAGCAGGCGCTGGCTGAGAAGATCAGCGACCTGGAGAACGGAGAAAGCGCACTGGTCTTCAGCTCCGGCATGGCAGCGATCACCAGCACCCTGTATTCCTTCCTGAGCCAGGGAGACCACATCATCTTTCAGAGTGCCTTATACGGGGGGACCCTCAATTTCATCCTGAAAGACCTGAACCGTTTCGGCATCGAATACACGCTGGTCAACAGCACCTATACCGAAGATTTTGAGCAAGCCATCCGCGAGAACACCCGGGCGATCTATATAGAAACACCCTCCAATCCGCTGCTGAAGATCACCAACCTGGAAGAGCTGGCCCGTATGGCCAAATCCAATAACATATTCTCCATCATCGACAACACCTTTGCCTCGCCTGTAAACCAAAATCCCATCGACTGGTGGATGGATATTGTGATACACAGTGCCACCAAGTACCTGAACGGCCACAGCGATGTCACCGCAGGCGCCGTAATCTCCACACGCCATGAGATAGAAAGGATATGGGAAACGGCCCGCAACCTGGGAGGCAGCCTCAATGCCCAAATATGCTACCTGCTGGAGAGAAGCCTGAAAACCCTGCATATCCGTGTAAAGGCCCAAAATGAAAATGCCATTCAGCTGGCCCATTTCCTGGAGGCGCATAATAAAGTACAAAAAGTATGGTATCCCGGATTAAAAAGTCACATAGGCCATGAGACAGCCAAAAAACAAATGAACGGATTCGGCGGGATGCTCTCTTTTGAACCGAAAAACAAAAGCATCATTGAACTGCAGAGAAAGCTGAAGTTGATCCGTCCTGCCGTAAGCCTGGGAGGCATCGACTCGACCATCTGCTCACCGGCCATGACATCACATAAAGGCCTTACCCAGGAAGAGAGAGAAAAACAGGGCATCAGCGATACCATGCTCCGGCTATCCGTGGGAATAGAAGATCCCGACGATCTGATGCAGGACCTCGATCAGGCATTGGAGAGCTTATGAAAACCCTAAAAATCCACTTTGCCCCTGAAAGAAGGTTTGCCGGTGGTGGCATGGATCCCTTCAAACTGATAGGTTGTCTCATCTTCCTGATCCCGGTACATGCGAAGGGTTTCGCGAGGCCGGGTCTCTTTCATATAATTCACGCTCAAATGCCTGGGATAATGCTTTCCATGGAAATCAAAGGAAAAGGTATCCATCATCCAGTCGATGTAACGGGTAGAGGTGACGTGCCTGTTCAAATCAAAATCGTAGTAGGTGGGTTGAATCTCATATAGCTGCCCATCCCGAGCACGGGCAAGCTTTAAAGGCGACCGCTCCAGCCCGTGCCGCTCACGCAGCTGCTCGAATATCTCAGCTTCCACTCCCTCCAGCCTCTTGGGTCGTTTGGTTTGCTGGTCAATGGCCAGCCAGCCCGATGTACCCCGGGCAACCTCCTGCTTTTCTCCATCCCGAACGATATAGTCGCGGAGATAGATCAGCTTCTCCACATCCTTGGCCCAGGTCTCCACTTCAAGCGATTCATACCATTGGAGCGGACGATAGATGTCCAGGGTCAAACGACTGAGTACCCAAAACAAGTGCTGTTTCCGCAATCCGCCGAAGCCAAAGCCCAAACTGTCAGCAGACTGAATGGAAGCCTGGATCAGGTAGTTCATAAGCCCCCCGGGCCGCAACCGGTTGTACATGTCGGTATCAGCTGATGTTACAGAAAATGCTGTGGTCAGGATCAGATCTTCTTTTGCAGGTGAACTCATGGGATGATGCTTTTGCCGGTTTATACAAAGGACTCAGCCGACAGATTGGCATTGCGGCTGGCATAAATTTAGCAAAATTATTTCTCTTCAGCTATCCCCCAAAACACCTTTCGGGTGCATAACCGGCTCTTCTTAGCCAAATGCATCATTTTTGTATTCTCTTGCAAATAATTAATTTTAGGAACTAAATGGATGGTATGGAGTTGTCACTGGCCATTGTTTTATTTCTTGCTGCCACTCTGGTCATAGCTGTTGCCGGCACCAAACTTACCCGAACGGCTGATCAGATGGCCGATCTTACCGGATGGGGAGAAGCCCTTTTTGGTGCCATCTTTTTGGGGGGCACCACCTCCCTGCCAGGTATCGTCACTTCTGTTGTCGCTGCATACAACGGCCATCCCCAGCTCGCCATCTCCAACGCCATAGGGGGCATAGCAGCCCAAACCCTGTTCCTGTCCATAGCAGATATTTCCTACCGCAAAACCAACCTGGAACATGCAGCTGCCTCCTTTGCCAACCTGATGCAGGGGCTGTTGCTGATCGGTCTGTTGTCGTTTGTGCTGATCGGTGTGTCGGGTCCCGAGCTGACCGTCTGGAACGTACATCCCCTTTCCATTGCCATGATCATATTATATTTAGCTGCTTCCAGGCTGATATCCAAAGCTAAGGACCGGCCTATGTGGAGCCCGCGCATCACCCTGGCAACGGTTCAGGACATACCCGATAGAAAAAACATTGAAAACCTGAGCCTGCGGCGGGTAACCTTTAAGTTCATCATGCTGGCCGTTGTTGTGGGCGCGGCCGGTTATGTGGTAGCCAAATCGGGTATCGCCATAGCCAATCAAACCGGTCTGTCCGAAACCATGATCGGGGTTCTGTTTACAGCCATCTCAACCTCTCTCCCGGAATTAATCGTCTCTCTGGCGGCTGTGCGCCAGAAAGCCCTCACCCTCTCGGTGGGCAACATCATCGGGGGCAATACCTTCGACGTGCTGTTTGTAGCCTTTGCCGATATCGCTTACAACAAAGGCAGCATCCTTCATGCCATCGCCAGCGATCAGATATACGTGGTGGCCCTGACCATGATGATGACCAGCATCCTGATCCTGGGCCTCTTGCATAGAGAAAGAGAAGGCATCGGTAAGATAGGATGGGAAAGCCTGATGATCATCCTGGTCTATCTGGCAGGCAATGCCTATCTTTTTCTCTAGCCCCGGGTCTGTAGATCGACTCCCCTTATACAAAAAACTACCGAACGCCTAAAATTTGCGTGCAGAAAATTTACGTGCAGAAGAACATCATAATTAAGCTCAAACATCACGGCCCTTGTACATGTCTAATCACCAGTTTTTTGAACCAAACACCTTCGGAATCATTCTAAATAAGCCATTGATTCCAACTAAATCATACTGCTTCATCGTCTTCAAATCGAATAAGAAAAAACAGGAACCAACAAAATCCAAAACTATGAAAATGAGAATTCTCTTAACCATGCTCCTCGGTGTGATGATCGCTTTGACCGCATGCGAGGATGACGGGCAGATGAACAGCGACTCTAAAGTCACCCTGGGCTTCCAGGCCATGGAAAGCTCAAGTCTGCTCAAAGCTACCGACACCCTTGTCTTTGACTCGGCCATGGTAGGCATCAAAGACATTGAAATTGAAAGAGAAGAAGAAGCAGATGATGATGCAGTGGAATCAGACGACGGGGACGAGCTCGAATATGAATTCGAAGGACCCTATCAGGTCAATCTGCTGGCAGGTACGAAAATCCCGGAACTTGCCGATGTTGAGCCCGGCTTCTATACCGAACTGGAAGCTGAACTGGCACCCGTATTGGAGAATAACCATTCGGTTTATATCGAAGCACGTTATACCAATACCGCCGGAGAAACCTATCCGGTTATCTTTCACACCGATGAAGACATCGATTTTGAGATCGAAAGCGATGCGGGCATTCAGGTAGGTGATCAGGATATCAAAGATCTGATCGTTCGAATCGACCTGACAACCCTGTTTAACCACATTGATCTGGATGCTGCCGTCATCGACGATTCCGGGCGGATCCTCCTGGACGATGAGAACAATTCCTCCCTGGCGGATAAGCTGGAGGACTACCTGGAAGAGGTGGCCGAAATGGAAGAAGAGGACGACGACGACGATGACGATGAGGATGATGACGACGACGATGGCGATGATGATTAAAACGGGGTCAACCGTTTTATTGCGCGCCGGATGAGAAAATCATCCCGGAAAAACCTTCAATCCCCACATTTGAAAAAGACTTCAGTCTCATTCAGATGTGGGGTTTGTGATTGCAAAAATGTGATGGCCTTCCTTGTATTCATAGGATATTTCCAGACCACTCACCTGACATATCTTTTTAACAATAGACAGGCCCAGGCCAAGGGTCTTTTGTCCATTTCCCCTGCGGAAACGGTCGAATATCTGTTGCGGCTCAAAATCCGGGGCCTCCCCCTGAAGGATCAAAGTGTGAACAGCAACAGGTCATACTCCTTGCGGGTGAGATTCAGTACTTTGTTGTGAATGGTGGCCTTTCTTGCACTCAAATCCACGGTGAGCTCATTGAATTGGATTTGACGGGAACCTCCCGATATACGCCCCCGGAGGATCGAATGGACCCGGGCCTTGAGTTCTGCCTTGTGGAAAGGCTTGATCAGGTAATCATCGCCACCCTGCTCCAAACCCTGTACTTTTGTATCAATAGCATCCCCTGCCCTAAGCACAAGAATGGCTGTCCCTTCATGGTGCTGCCGGATCTCACCGATCAGATTCAGACCGTTGCCTTGGGCGAAGGTGCTGGTATTACTTACTTCTTTTCATTATAATTCTTGAGTCTCCTCCGAAAAGTAATTTTTAAGAGAATAAGGCCTTTTATGGTTTTGTAATATGCTGATTGATAGGTTTTTAACAGATCAAAAATTCATGCTTTTTATCAGGCAGACTTTTTGTAGTGGACTCATTCTTTAATGTTTGAAACAAAACGAAACAGGAGCAAGAAATCTCATTATTCCTACTTCTTTGCTGCATTCTTTAAACTATTGAAGTATATTGAAAATGGACGGTAAGCAAGATGCGACCATTTTGAAAAAGGTACTTCAATCATAAGCATTGGAAACAATACCATCAAATGAAAAACATACATATAATAAGTGGGATTTGGCATGCCGTTTATCCTGAAAATATGTACAAGAATTCCGCTAATGGTTGTTAAGAATAACAAAATAAGAAACGTCCAGTCTGTATAGTGCGAAAATTTGCTCTTCTCGTTATTCTTCTTCAATCGAATTGCTGTAAAATAGATAATCCCAGCAGTTAACCCGAAGGTTGCATAATATCCCAGTAATCTCTGAGGATGCCACCAGTTATGGATTTCATCCGTCTGAAACCATTCAAGAAATCCGACAATCAGCACAAAGAGTGTCACATAACCCGACATCAGCAACCAGTGCATGATCCAATAGGTGACTGATTTTTTCTTATTATCCGGATTTTCTTCTTCTGTACTACATTTTTTAAACTGCCATTGGGTAGCAAAATGAAATATGAGTTTCCATAATTCGGTAAAATAAAGTTTAAGGGGTACTTTAACCGACTTATCTTTGAGTATTACTTTTCTGTACATATTAAATACATTGGAAAGTAAGAAAAAAGATAAAAATCCGGCCATAATCCAGTCGCCTATTTCAATTGTCTTCCAGGGAGCAAAAGTATTCAGTTTTACACCCCCTTGTTCAGTAAGTGTAGTTTCCATGGGTCCGTGATAAAGCAGGAACAGGACTAAAACAACCGTAGCAAGAAGGACAATGGCTACCAACTCCCATATCTTGGAAGTATAAAACTTCTTTGACAGGCCGGTCCAGTCATATGCAGCTGTCAGATACCGACGCAACGACATCATCAACTCTCCCGGATTGGCTTCACGCGGACAGGTACTGCTGCATTCACCACAATAATAGCAGTTCCATGGATCCAGCGAACGCTGAATCTTGTCTTCCAGTCCTAAAACACTGGCGCGAATCATATTTCTTGGGAATGAGTTATCCGTATCAGACAAAGAGCATATGGCCGTGCAATTCCCACAGTTATAGCACATGCTTGTATCGAATGCCCCAAACTTCTTTAGAGTAACTGAAAAATCAGGGTTTAATATAGACATCTTTCCATTATTTTTTTAGTTCATATAAATAATACTCATCTTCGTTGATCTCTTCCGTATCCTTCACGAAGCCATATTTTCTCAACGACATTAAGTAATACATTACATCTTCACTCGGGTGCTTCAACTCTGCAGCTATTTCAGGAATTGCTTTAGAACCTGATTCAAGTGATTGAAGTATTCTCTTGCTCATTTCAGGTAATGCATTTGCCAGTTTGTCTGCGTTATTGGTCACACCTTCAGCTGATTCGGCTTCTTTTGCCTGATGGTCTTCAATTAACCGGACATCTTTAACAAAAGCATCAATCATCCCTTCTATTTCCTCATTGGAGTAACCAACAATACTTATTGCATCAGAAGGACAAACGGGAGTACATGCTCCGCAACCTTTACACAAGGCTTTGTTTACTTTAGCTACAGTTTTCCCGTCCGCTTCCACTTTTTCAAATGCATTGTAACTGCAAAGTTCATCACACTTTCCGCACCATTCACAAAGATCAGTATCAACAGTTGCAATAATTGGCTCAAGCTCTATCTTTCCCGAGTTAATCAATGAATTGGCTTTTGCTGAAGCGGCTAAAGTTGAAGCCATGGTGCCCCTCACATTTTTAGGACTCTGGCAAGCACCGGCAATAAAAACACCATCAATTACAGTCTCTACAGGTCGGAGTTTTGTATGCACCTCATTATAAAATTTATCGCTTCCAATAGGAACTTTCAAAATTTCAGCAACACTTTGATCCTTTCTTTGAACCATTCCGGTAACCAATACAACCAGGTCGGCAGAGACTTCAATGTTTTCATTTTGTGTCAGTGCATCCTGAACGGTTATTTTAGTTTGTTCACCTCTCTTTTCTACTTCAGGAAATGCTCCTTCAAAAAACTGGAGGTAAATATCCCCTTGTCTCGAAGAGTCGGTAAAGCATGTTTCCTGTTTTCCATAGGTTCTGATGCCCCTTGTAATATGGAAATTTCTGACTTCAGGATATTTGTTCTTTACATTCAATGCCGACTGAATAGCAGAGGTACAACAATAACGCGAACAATGTTTGTTGTCCCCATCAGGCTGGCGACTACCAACACAATATATGTAGGCAATATCCCGGATCTTCTTTCCTTTGTATTCAAGCGTTCCATTGCTCATATCAAGTAAGCGGCGGAATTGCTGAAGAGTAATCACATTGTCTACAGTTTTATATCCAAACTCACCCTCCTCAGGTTCATACGGGTCAAACCCGGTATTAAGAAGGATAGCACCCGCATTGAAAGTAATATGCTCCACTTCCTGATCAAGATCGATTTTTCCGTCACAGATTTTTTGGCACGCTCCACACTTATTACACAATTCCATATCAATTACAGGACTTTCCGGATAGGCTTCCCTGTAATTTTTATAGATCGCTTTGCGTTTGGTGAGCCCAAAATTGAATTCATCCTCCACTTCAAGCGGGCAGGCTTTCAATACCTGATCGAGAAAATCGTCGTCGCATTTTCCAAAGACATACCGGGGTGTTATCTTAACACCTAACTCGAAATTACCAATGTTCCCATTTAAAGATTCAACCTCTGCTCCTGTAAAGAGTGTAATGTCATCGCGTTCTTTAATTTGTTTATAAAGTCGCTCAACAAGATTTTTCCCTTCCTCGTTTGTTGGAAATAAATGACCCCACTGAGCTGTTCTTCCTCCTACAAAGTGATCTTTCTCGATCAGATACACCTGACTTCCCTGGTCAGCCAGTTCAATGGCTGAACGCATTCCGGAAATCCCTGCACCAATAACAGCGGCAACGTTTTTTGCTTCAATTTCAATAGGTTGTAAACTTTGAGACATTCTGACCTTTGAGATAGCCGCTCTTATAATACGTACCGCCTTATCCGTTGCATCATCGGTACGGTCGGAATGAGCCCATGAGCATTGCTCCCGGATGTTTGCATGGACATAGTTGTATTGGTTTAGCCCGGCCCTCTTTGCCACATCCCTGAAAGTGAGCAAGTGCAGCTTAGGAGAACAGGATGCTACCACCATACCATCCAGATCGTTTTCAATGATCTTTTCAATGATTTCAACCTGGGCTGAATCGGAACAAGTAAACATGGTTGTTTTCACTAACTGAACACCAGGTTCATTTTCAACAACTTTTGCTACTTTTTCCACCTCTACATAATCGGAAATATTTCCGCCGCAATAGCAGATGAATACGCCTATTTTTTCTTTATGATCTTTTTTCATTTCAACCTCCTTAAATAACTTGCTGCTTCAGAAGCCGCACCGCCTGCAGAAAGAATGGTATCCGGAATATCTTTGGGACCGGAGGCTGTTCCTGCGACAAATACTCCATCTATATTTGTTGAAGCGGGACTGGCTAATTCATCAACTTGTTTGACATAATTGAATCTATCCAGCTCAATGGATTTTTCTGAAAACATGCCGGAGACATCCATATTCGGAAGAGCCCCAACAGACAGCACAGTTAAATCATGTTTGGCTTCCTTTACTTTACCTTCCAGGACATCTTCATATCTCAATATCATATCTCCATTTTCGCTTTCCTTCACTTTCGCAACTTTTCCTTTGACAAAGTTGACCCCCATCCCTTTGGCTCGTTGATAGAATTCTTCGAAACCTTTTCCGAATGATCTGATATTCATGTAATAAATTGTAATATCGGCAAGAGGCAATGCGCCCATCAATAATTGAGCTTGTTTGATGGAATACATACAACAGATTTGTGAGCAAATCGGGTTTCCAACGGTTTCATCCCTTGATCCGGCACATAGTATGTAAGCAATGTTATCAGGAATCCTTCCGTCCGATGGTCTTAGAACTGTGTTGTAAGGACGGGTGGGAACCAAATGTCGTTCCATATCCATTGCTGTTATCACATTGGATATTTTTCCTCCACCGTAGTTGGGGAGATTTTCCTTGGGGAAGAGCTTAAATCCGGTGGAAACAATAACAGATTTTGCATCAACAGAAAGCTCTTCTTCCTTTTGAGAAAAATCAATGGCATCGGCAGGGCATGCAGAAACGCATTGATGACATTCCCTGCAAATATTACAATCCAGACACCTGCTGGCATTCAGGAAAGCTTCTTCCTCTGAATAGGTGGCTTCAATCTCTTCAAAATCTTTAATCCTTTCTTCGGCGGATCTTTCATATGCCATTACAGGCATTACCGATGGCTGATTTTCCATCCGGGCCAGCACTTCTTCCTTACTGGCAGGGGGTAATCTGTGATCAAATTCATGATCCGCCAGGTTTTCCCCCTGCAAATATTTATCAATAAAGAAGGCGGCTCGTTTCCCTTGCCCGGCTGCTTCAATAATTGATGAAGCACCTGTAACCACGTCACCACCGGCAAAAATATGTGCCTGGGAAGTTTGCAGGGTTTCAGAATTCACATTGATGGTACCGTTCTTATTCAATTCCAGTTCATTGGTGAAAGTAGAGGTTGTGGCAAGCAAACCGATTGAGGTAATTGCCAGCTCTGCTTTTATAACGTGTTCCGAACCTTTTATCTCTTCAGGCCTTCTTCTTCCACTTGCATCAGGTTCACCCAGTTTCATCCTGACACACTTCACTGCATTTAATTTTCCGTTTTCTCCTATGAATTCGACAGGATTCTTTAGAAACTGGAATTCAATACCTTCATCTTCTGCTTCTTTTACTTCCACATCAGCAGCCGGCATTTGATAACGGTCACGGCGGTATACAACTATTACTTTCTCCGCTCCCAATCTTTTTATTGTTCTGGCTGAGTCCATAGCAACATTTCCTCCACCAAAAACCAATACCGTTTTACCTGAAACATCCATCTTATCTCCCTTGTTTACACTTTTCAGGAAAGATAAACAGCACAATATACCCTCAAGGTCCTTTCCTTTGAGGTCAAATTTCACGGTTTCATGCGTACCGACAGAAACATAAATTGCATCAAACCCCTGGCTTTTAAGCTCTTCAAAATTTTCCACAACATGATTCACTTCATATTCAACACCAAGAGCCGTAATGTTCTTTATATCTCTTTCTACAATATTATTGGGAAGGCGAAAAGAAGGAATGGATGATTTTAACATACCACCCAATTCGCTGTCGCCCTCGAATATTTTAACGCTATGTCCGGATTTTGCCAGATGATAAGCAGCTGTCAAACCTGAAGGTCCTGACCCGATAACAGCCACCTTTTTACCAGACTGAGCTTCAATATCTTCAAATTTGGGTTCTGAATATTTATTGTAATAATAATCAGAAAAAAATCTTTTGATGCGACGAATAGTTACGGGTTCGTCTTTATCTTTTCTTGTACATTCTCCTTCACAGGGTGCATAACAAGCCCTTCCGAGTGAACCGGGCAGTGGAATATCCTCCAGGTGAAGATTCATAGCTTCTTCATACAATCCATTCCGGACAAGAGAAACATAGCCATGTGCTTTTACTCCACCCGGGCAGGTGGTAATACAGGGAGAAGAGGTTCCGTTTCTTTGTATAGTGGCTACCTTAGGACTTGCAGTTGTAAATGGGATAAATGCTGTTTTCTTGGCAACAAATCCATAATTATAAGGATCTTCGTTATATTCAGGGCAACTCACTTCACATTCGCTACACCCTGTACAGATAGATTCATTGACGTATCTTGGATTCTTAATGATGTTTGCATTAAATCCATTTCCGTTTTTGGCTATACCTTGAACTTCGCTGTAAGTTAAAAGAGTTATATTGGGATGGCGGCTTGTTTCAGACATTTTGGGTGTCGTAATGCAAGCAGAGCAGTCAAGTGTAGGAAATACTTTGCTCAGGTGGATCATTTTACCACCAATAGACAGGTCTTTTTCAACCAACAGCACTTTAAATCCCATTTTAGCGAGATTAAGAGAAGCTTCCTGACCTGCTACACCGCCTCCAATAATTAGCGAATCGTATTTGTTATTATCCATCTTTTTGTCCGGTTTCGTTTTTAATACTTCCAAGACCTGATAGGGTCTCAGAAAAACTTTTCATGTGGCCCACAAACGGATCAGCACAAACTGAACACAATGCAGCCATTTTAACTCTCGCCAGGTCAATTCCCTCCTCTTTCATTACTTGCTGTGCCTTCGATATTGAATTGTTGGTTAACGCAGAGCAATCGGAACGGAATGCACAATCCGTTCCGTCGCTTGCGATAAAGACTCCGTCCATACCTTTGTGCAATGCTTTTAAAATCCAATTGGGTTTTACCGCACTTGTACAAGGTAAAGTAATGTTGTAAACACGAGGTGAATAATGCTTTTTGAGCAGACCGGCAAGATCAATAGCGGGATCCGATATCTTTTCAGATGAAAATACAAGAATCCGTGGTTGATAGTCGCTCATAAGTTCAGAGTTTACTTGTTAATTTTTCTTTAAATACAATGTGAAATATCCGGCCTCTTCAAAGTCACCTAAATATTCGTGTCCTTGTTTCTTTGCCCATCGGGGAACATCTCTTTTTGTTCCTGCATCGGAAGAGAGGATTTCCATGATTCCCCCGCTTGGTACATCGGCAATTGCCTGTTTTACTGCTAAAAGTGGGCCAGGGCATGCAGTTCCTCTTGAATCGACTACTTTGTGAGATTCTAATGCTTTTAATTCTTCAGTTGTCATAATTGAAAGGTTTTAAAGTTAAATACTTTTTTATAGCGTAATATTGAGATCTGCACCAGATGCTCCTTCCAGGTATTCGCCGATACCTACGATTTCATCCACCAGATCGATAAAGTCTTCTTTATTTTCTCCACCTGCCACTTTTCCAGCCAGACTACATACATAAACATTTACTGAAGTCATATCCTTAGCCATTTCAAAAAATTCCGTCCATTTTGGCGTGGAAAACTGGTCGAGTGCCTGCTGAAATTTTTCCGCACTCTGGGCTGTATCCGCCATACCGCTGACATTTCCATTCTGGCTTTTTACAAAAGCCTGACCGGCATTGACAAGGACATATACATCAACTTCCATATCCTCGGCAGCAGCCCCACTCAATATAACTCCTGCATTGGTTAATTTATCTAATGAAGAAGTTGTTAATGCTAAAACTAATTTTGACATATTTCTCTGTTTTAATGATTCAACCACCACATCCTCCTCCGGATGATTCTTCATTTTCAGGCGCAGCAGGTTGGGATTCATCCATTCCCTGTTCTACCCATTCCGGGTAAGCTTCTTGCCAATCAAACCAACTAAAATCCAGGAGATGACAGTCGGAATATTTGAGCAACTCCAGATTCTTGACAGCTAATGCTCCGCTTGCCATTTCATTACCAAATACCAGGGTTTTTAGCCTTCGATTTGAAAGTTTACCGGAAAACTCAAGCAACCCCCTGGGAATATGCATTGCAGAAGGAAAATGCCCAAGAATGTAATCGTATTCTGTCCGGCAGTCCACAATCTGGATGTTAACATTACTATCCAGCAATGCCCTGAATTGATCCATACCCATAAGAGAAATATCTTTCTTCGCTGTTTTTATCATTGCTTCAGGACTTTCATATACCTTCTCCGTATCGAGCGGATTGCTGCAATTCCAAAAAAGGAACAGAAAAAGGAAGGCGGATATAAATAATTTTAAATTTTTCATGCTTCTGTTAATTTAATTTCCACTCATTGTAAGCTCCATCGTAAACGGTTACATTGGAATACCCCAGCACTGAATTAAGGGCAAGAAATACGATACCGGCACGTGCACTTGTAGCGCAATAGAGAATCACTTCCTTATCCTTTGTGATCCCTGCACCCTTGAAAAGTTTGGCAAGTTCTTCCTTTGATTTCAATTTATCGCTATCAGTAAGGACATTTTTATACTCCAGGTTTCTTGCGCCATTGATATGCCCTTCGTTAAATTCCTTATCGCTTCGCACGTCCAAAAGAGCCGCGCTGCTGAGCTTTGATTTTACATAACCCATGTCAGCAAAAATTGCCTTATTTACCTTAGGAGTAAAAGAAGTGGCTTGAACTTTGGTACCGCCATTGGTAACCGGCCCTCTTGCAGACCTCCAGGCTCTCATGTGCCCATCCATAATATTCACATCGGAAAAACCAAGATATTTGAGAACCCAATAAAGTCTTCCGGAACCAATGCCTGAACCACTATCATAAATAATGATTTTCTTGTCAGGAGAAATCCCTTTTCCTCCCAGAAGAGTGGCAAGTTCAGAAGAACCTTTCAATATGCCTTTAGGTTCACCATCTTTTTCAAGTGTACCCATTGGTACATTTACTGCACCCCTGATATGCACCTTTGCATAATCACTTGCACCGCGAGCGGATACTACAATAGTATTGCTGCTTTTGAGCGCTTTCTTTGTATCGGCAGCAGAAATTAAATCCTGCGCCATGGAAGCCTGAGAGAATATAAGCATGAAAACCAGGCTGAATAAAATACGTTGTGTCTTCATAATCTTCTTTCTTTTTATTTATTAATAATGCAGGCAAACAGCCTATTGCTAAAAAATAACCTGGGCCTGAATAACGAACTGATCGTTGGGCACCTCATCATCTCCCTCAGCCCTGTAGCGATAGTTCAACTGCAAGCGGGTCCAGTCGTTCATAAAGTAGTTCATCCCATATGTTAACACGGTTTCCGTATTGTTATCAATCGAAACATCCGAGTCATAAGCCTCATACTTCAGAACAGGCTGAATACTCCATTCAGTCATATACATAGCCTGCACAAAGTAGCCATTCCGGGTAACGCCACCGGTATGGTATTCAATAGGCGTTCCGTCACAACCTCCACCGGTGGTATAATCTCCGGTATCGTCCCCCCAGAGGTACTCACCCTGGAGAAGAAAATTACCCAGTGTGAGTTGCAGCTCACCGCCCAAGCGGGTTTTTGTATTGTCGGATTCAGGACCTGTCATACCATAAGCAAAACTTCCTCCCACCTGAAGTTGCTCAATGGGAGAAAACGTGAGGCGGCTCTTGAGACTCTTTTCTTTATTCTCATCCTTAAACCCCATTTTATAATCGTTCATGAAAGCGATGTAATAATTTATCCTGGCGTCCATCAGTTTTCCGGAGAGCATCACTCCCAGGTCCCGTTGGGGTGCTGCCAGCTCATTAACCACCTTTGAACGATATACGGTGTGTAAGCTTTGACAAGCCGTGTTTTGTTCCAGACTGAGGGGAGATTTGAACTGTCCGACGGAGGCATTTAACCAATCAAACCTATTGTAGGTGATGAATGCATCGAGAACATAGGGAGAACCAGGTTTAAACCTGGAAAAATCAACCATTAAATAATAACTAATGTCATAAGGGATATTCCCAAGTACACCCAACCTGGCACGATTGAAAGTAAAACTGTTGCTATTGCCTCCATCCGTTGTTTGTGCGTATTCCCACTGAGGTTGGAGATAACCTGCAATGTTCACACCTTCGGAAGAAGCTTCCATACATCCTTGCCCATTGGCCACCTGTAATGCAAACAGAGACGCTACAAACAGCAGGGCAACTCTTATTTTGTTTTTACGCATATCTTAATCGATTAGTCTGTAAAAGAAAAGCTGAGCAGGACATTCCTGCCCAGCTTAAAATATTTATTCCAAAGGAAGATCAGTTGATGGCGTGGCCCATTTATGACTTTCCAGGTTGTCATAAATCATTCCGTTCGCACCGAATTTTAAACTAAGCGCATCATACCCCAATACATACAAGTATGCTGAAATAACAGAGGATGTCTGGCCGGTCCAGCAATACGTAACAATGCTTTTTTCAGGGTCGAGTTTTTTGTATTCTCCACCAGCAAGGGTTAAAGGTTTAATTCGGTATGCACCGGAAATGTTACCATAATGCTCTACATCTTCAGCACCCCAATAGTTATTTATAAAATACGATCCGGGATCGCCTAATACATCACCGTTACCCACACCATTAAATCCGTTTGATAATAAAGCATTTACTCTTGCTTCAAGAATTTCTGCGCCGGTTCCGGTTTCTGTGATATCCGGGTCATCATATTCATCAGTAGCTTCGACAGTTGAGCCGGGTGAATCAATCCATCCATCATTTGCTGTATTGCCAACATTAGACTCCCAGGGAGCCGAAAGTGAGCTGTTCCAGCCACTCATACCCCACTTGAGCACTTTGGCATCCGGATATCCACTGAGTCGCAAAGCAGCAACTGCATGCCCGGCAGTTTGTCCTGTGTAACACACTACAACAGGTGTTTTATCACCTGCATCCTCAGCAGTGGCAAGTATATTTCCTAATGTCGAATTCACAGCTCCGGAAATGCTGCCGCCATTATAAGACTCACTGCTTCTGATATCAATGACATAATAATTGCTCAGGTTTGCATTTACATCCTGGGCTGTTGTTATCCAACCATCCAATAGATTGTTTAAATCCAGGTTTTCTGACTGCAGATGGGATACCAATGTCTGGAATTCTTCATCCGTTTGACGATTTGGTTGTAAGTCATCATCAGAATCCTCCTTACAGGAAGTGAGGATGACTGCTGAAAACAAAATGGCTAAGACTGAAATTTTCATTAAATTTTTCATAATACTTGGTTTAATCTATTAATAATCATTTCTTTAATAATTAACCGCCACAACCTCCCGAATCCGCTTCTTTCTCAATGGCGGGTTCACCACCCGAGAAAGCGATCCAGCCACCTTTCAGGTTAGCGACGTTTTTAAATCCCAGTTGCTTTAGAGTATGAGCAGCAAGAACTCCTCTTACACCGGATTGGCAATAGACGATAATCTGATCTTCCTTCTCCGGGGTATACATGAATTGTTCTTCCCAGAAAGAGTCATCAAATATCTGGAATTCCAGAACACCGCGGGGAATAGAAACAGACCCGGGTATGTTTCCTGCTTCCTTCTCATCCGGTTGCCTCACATCCAATAAGAGGAACTCAGCTCCATTATCGATCATCGACTTTAAGGAATCGACTCCTATTTCATGTATTTCTGAGCGAAGACCATCGGCTAACTCATTCCCATCTTCATAAATACCTGTACAACCGACAGATAAAAAGAATAGGAGTGCTATTAGTGATACATTAAGTTGCATATATTTCATTTCTTTTGTGGTTTTGTTTGTAATAACCTTTAACCCCTAGATTGCAAATTAAAAAGCGCTGAATTTCCCTGTCCGTTCATTCCATTTGACAAAAAGGTACCAGCTGAATATGACGAGAAGTACAATCAGCACCGCACCAGTGTAGCCAACATAGTCCGGCAAATAACTCCTAAACTTCATGGTATGTGGCAGCAGGCCATCTACGCCGTCCACGATGAATGATTTGGAAAGGGGGGAAATTAAAAGAAAACCAATGGCAGACATCCACAGCTTCACCTGTCCTTCACCTACCCGCCATAGTGTACCGACAGCGCAACCACCGGCAACTGTCATTCCCAGTCCGAATATAAACCCTCCGAAAAGACCTCTTAACCAGAAATGCCCAAAGACCCATGCCATCTCTCTTGCGCGCAAAGCGTTTTCGCCGGCGCCTATTCCAAAGTATTTAATGGCTGTAAACCCCACTAAGGTGATAAGCAATCCGGCCATCACACCCACGGAACCATCCGATTCCCCGGTCATAAATGGATCTCTGAAAGCTTTAACAATACAAAAACGTGACCTTTGGCATATCAGTCCCATCAGCAAGCCTGAAATGATGAACCAGGCCAGTACACCGTTGGTTCCAGCTACCTGGTACGCCAAACCAAAAACACCAATGAAAATGATCCAGCCAAGATAAACCTGCCAGTTTCCCTTCTTCTCCGTAGCAGAAAGAAAGGTATAACTCTTGCCGGTACTTATTTTGGGATATTTCTCCATTTCCCACATAAGATACCTCAAGGCAACAATGGTCCCGGCAAATAAACCCATGGTGAAAATTATGGCACCTCCAGATAGAGCGGGTACACCACTGAAGAATGAGCCAATTGTGCAACCCAAACCAATAGTTGCACCAACAGCCATTAAACCGCCACCAATAAATCCTTTCACCAATTCACCTTTGGGAGGGATACGAAGAGCAAATTCCTTTGAAAATAAGGCTCCAACTAATGAACCAACTATAATGATTAAACATAATATACCATATAAACTGGCACTTGTTGGGGTGGCATTTTCAAAACCGGCAATTCCAACGCTTTTAAAAACATTCTCACCCCAGTTGTTTATGCCACCGCTCGCTCCCCATGGACTTTTAACAGCAAACAACAGGATATTTAACAAACCAAGCGTCACTCCACCGACCCATACAGGCCAGTGTTTTGAGAAAAAGGTGTTGTATAGTTCTCGCAATATACCCGGTTCTTTATTTTGTTGTTCCATTTTAACCTCCTACTTCTTTTGGATTAAAAACCTGAAGGCACCACCTTCCATCTCTCCTTCTTCAACCAATACATTGCCAGTTTTTGTACACCATTTGGGTAAATCAGATTTTGTTCCAGGATCGGTACCCAACATTTCCAGCACTTCACCAGAACTTAATTTCTTAATTGCCTTTGCCAGTTTCATCATTGGCATTGGGCAAGAAAGACCTTTACAATCTAATGTTTCTTTTATTTCCATAATGACTCGATTTAAGTGTTAATTCAATAACACAAATATTGTTAACAATTTCACAGTAAAAAAGAAAACCCTGCTGAGATACATCCAGTATAAAAGGACAAAGAGATCAGTGAAAAAACTGATCTAGATCAGTTTTTTCACTGATTTATTCATTATATTTATAACCTGATTAATTTTAAATCTTTGTATATGAAGTATTTGAACGCACTAAACAGTTGCACTGTCAGTAATGCCAAATGCATCTGTTTTGATTTTCTGACTCCGGAGCAACAAGAATTAATCAATCAAAATTCAACAGATGTTCGATTTAAAAAGGGTGAAAATATATGCAAACATGGAACCTTATCTCCCCATATTATCTATTTAAAGTCAGGATTGGCCAAAATTTTCATGGAAGGTCTGAATGAGTCGTTAATATTAAAAATCATTCCCCCGGGGAATCTTATCGGGTTAACATCGCTGCGTGATGGCAATAATCGGTTTCATTATTCATCAATGGCTTACATGGATTCTGAGGCTACATTAATCGATATCGATGTATTCAGAAAAATAATAAATGAAAACGCAAAATTTGCCTCTTCAATCATCGATATATTGTGTGAAAATTCCTTGCAAACGTTTGGCAGATTCTTTTGTTTTACCCACAAACAACTCTATGGTCGCCTTGCAGATATTCTCTTATGTCTGTCTGAAAGAATATTTAAAGAGGATGAATTTGAACTCAATCTTTCCAGAAAGGAATTAGCAGAACTAACAGGAATGTCCACAGAAAGTGTTATCCGGATGCTCAAAAAATTTAAAGACGACCAGATTATTCAGATGGAGGGTAAAAAAATCAGGATAACCGATGCCCAATTACTGAAAAAAATCAGCGAATACGGTTAAACCTGCACATCCATGGCATCCTCATATTTGATCTCCTGTTCCGGATAGACGACCTCAATATTGGTATCTGTAAAAAGCCGATCCAATTTCTCAGGGATCTGGCCTGTTTCTTTATAATAAGAGACCGTATGTTTCCTGGTTTTAACAATTGCAAGCAGGTCTTCATTCTTCAGTTTCTTTAACATGACCTTTAACACGTCAATACTTTTCGCCAGTCTGTAAACTACATCAAATGTTTTGGTGCTTTTGGCAAAATATTGCTTCAGCTTTTCATGGGTATGCTCATATCCCCATAATACCATCTGGTTGTCTGTATAACCATAAATATCGCAGATCTCAGAAACCCATTCATAAAATCCTTCCTCATATTCTGTATTAGTTGGCATAAGGGCAGAAGAAACCAGTTTCCCGATTGTCTTTGGATTGGAAATGGGAATGAGTATGCGCTCCCCACTTCTTTACGGTATCTCTTCTCCCTGCTCTCTTTCAAAGGCTATAGCCATACCGGATCGTTCAGTGAAAAAACTACTTATCAGGCAAGTGAAACATCCATGTGGCCAATAGATTAAATAAAAAATATCCCATAAAACTGAAATAATAGAATTCTCGCAATGGACGCAGCCGCTCTGTTCCGTTCTGGTTGAGAAAATCATCCCGGAAAAACCTTCAGGCCCCACATTTGAAAAAGACTTCAGGCTCATTCAGATGTGGGGTTTGTGATTGCAAAAATGTGATGGCCTTCCTTGTATTCATAGGATATTTCCAGACCACTCACCTGACATATCTTTTTAACAATAGACAGGCCCAGGCCAAGGGTCTTTTGTCCATTTCCCCTGCGGAAACGGTCGAATATCTGTTGCGGCTCAAAATCCGGGGCCTCCCCCTGGTTGACAAAGCGCATGCCTGCATCGCCGGTTTCGACATGGATGGTGGATCCATGTGAAGCATATCGTATGGCATTCTTCAGAAGATTCCGCAACATAACATCCAGCAATCCCGGATCGATGGTAAAGGCATGTTTGGGATCCAGAGCTTTCTTAATTTGCAGTTCCTTCATATCGGTCATTTCGCGAACCTTTTCCAGGTGACCCTCAATGACAGGCGCCGTTTTGATGGTTCGTATATTCTGAAACTCCTGATTCTCGATCTGGGTGATCAAATTCAAAGCTTTGCCCAGCCTGGATAGTTGTTGGGTCTCCTCGTAAATCGCCTTCACCTGTTTGGCTTGTATGGTGCTCAGGTTGTTCTGTGAGAGCATCGCCTCCGTCTTGTTCTGAATGATGCTCAAGGGTGTCTGCAATTCATGCGACATGTTTTCTGTATATTCCTTTAACTGGAAATAATCATTCTCAATGCGCTGCTGCATCCGTTGATAAAGCTGTTTAAGACGATCGAATTCGTAGGTGGTGGTTTTGATGGAGGGAAGCGATCCGGCTTGTCCGATCTTATAGGATGCCATCTGGCCCAGGATACGCCGGAAAGGCTCGAAAAGGTGACCCGAAAGGATATAGTTGGCCAGTAAGATGGCCAGGGCCAATATCAAAAAGACCGGCAGCACAATATGGAAGACATCATCTTTAAACCGATAGAGCTCATCGGCTTCTTTGGTCATCTCTACCTTGTAATGGGTCCCTTCCACCGTCATGTAGGTGGTTTTCTTCCGGTAGATATTTTCCCGCCGGGTATGCTCATTGAGCATGAGCGTATCGGTATAAAAAGGTTCGAAGCCTTCAGGAACATGATCTACCTGCCGAACATGGGCATAGGATGAATTTTGGAGCTTATCCGGCTCATGCTTCAGAATATATTCAATGCGGTGTTCCCTATGATGAAACCTGTTCTCCAGAATGTTGTGCATGTGATCATTGGCCTCCCGCTGAAGGATCAAAGCACTTATAATAAAGGAAACAAGTGTGAACAGCAGATAGAAGAAGACGGCTTTGGAAAGCAGCCTGAATTTTCGTTTGCTCATGACGGGTCGCTTACAAATTTATATCCCATGCCGTACATCGAACGGATGTAGTTTTTCCCTCCGGCCTGACTGATCTTACGACGCAGGTTCTTGATGTGGTTGTATATAAAATCAAAATTGTCAGCCTGATCAAAATGATCGCCCCACAGGTGTTCGGCAATGCTTTCTTTGGTCAGCAGCAGATTCTTGTTATAAACCAGGAACAGCAGAAGATCATACTCCTTGCGGGTGAGGTTCAGTACATTGTTGTGAATGGTGGCCTTTCTTGCACTCAAATCCACGGTCAGCTCATGGAGTTGGATCTGATGGGAACCACCCGATATTCGCCTGCGGAGGATAGAGTGGACCCGTGCATTGAGTTCCGCCTTGTGGAAAGGCTTGGTCAGGTAATCATCGGCACCCTGCTCCAAACCCTGTACTTTCGTATCAATGGAATCCCGCGCAGTAAGCACAAGAATGGCTGTCCCTTCATGCTGCTGCTGGATCTCACCGATCAGATCCAGACCGTTGCCATCGGGCAAGCCCAAATCCAGGATCACCAGGTCATAACTGTAAACTCCAACCTTCTCCCTTGCCTGCTGAATGGTATAAGCAGCTTCGGTTACAAATCCATCCTCCCGGAAAAAAGTGCAAACATCTTCGGTGAGTTCTTGATTGTCCTCTACTACCAATAATTTCACTTCTAATCAGGTTTTGTGTGATCCGGTTTAATATAAGGCACTGCAGCCCCAATATAGCCCCATGCCAGCATTTATAAGAGTTCAGGTTACCTATTTCCGCACGGAATCAATCTAAGCTATGATTCTGTATAAAATCTGTAGGTCACGAAAGGGGCGCTCCTTTATTGAACCCTCTTCCGCAGCAAATAGACCAAAAGCACCACAATGACAGCCAGCCAAAGATACCGGTCCCAGCACTTGCCTGCATCCCCCTTTGCTTCCTTTTGCTCCGGATCTGTATAGACTGTATCGGTGCGGGTTTGATAAACGGTATCATGAATCGTTTTTTCTGCTACCCGCTGCCCGGGTTCTGAGACAGCATCCATAGTGACCAGGTCAAAAACCGGGTAATCCAGATGGCGGTAATCGAATACTTCGGTTTTGACACGTTGACCGTTCTCATAGAAATTCAACCGTACGGCCTCACATTCCCCGGCATTAAGGATGGTGGCCGTCAGCTCGTTTTTAGCGGTCTGAAGCTGGGAAGGAGGGAATGCCTCCATCATGGCTACATTCAGGGTATCATAATATTCCCTGTAACCGTCCTTTTTCAGTTCATTTTCATCCAGCTGCACCTTACCGTAGAAATCATGATGTTCCTCCAGACGATCCAGCAATTTTTTATAAAAATCCTCCTTCACGGTGCCGAAAAGATCGGTATACTTGTAAGGGTATAGAAAAGTTCCTCCATGGTCGTAGGTCAGTTCGGCATCCTTCCAGTAACCCTGGGCGAAATTTGTCTCCACAAAAACAAAATAAGTCATATGATGAGTGGCTTTCAACTCGAAAGCAGCCGACAGGATCAATAATAGCATGAGGATCTTTCTCATGGCAGGTCCTTATTGGGAGTCATGAGCCCCACATTCATTTCACGGGCTTTTTCATAAGCATCCAGGGCGTAGTAATAGGAATAATCTGTCAGGTACTCCAGGGCTTTCTGGCGATCCTGCTGATAGAGCTGTTGGGCCTTTTTCTCAACAAGCGGTTGCATTTGCAGGGCATGGTTTTCCATTCGGTCGAAGGCCCTGCGAACCCTTTCGTGATTGCTGGCATAATGGGCATCGACCATCTTTCCCAGAGCATGGAATAGTCCGGAAGCTGTGTGCACATCCGTTTCGCGATGCTTCCAGAACGGGAAGTTGAAATGATACGCGGCAAAAGCAGCATTGGTGGCCTGGTCGTCCAACAGCTCCGTTTGGGATTTGCCTGTTCGGTTGTAGGATTTCCGGGTATAGACCTCGGGAAAACTTTGGGTACCCAGATACCAGGGCACAAAAACACTCTGGCAGGGTTGTCCCAGGGCCCGCCATAGTACCGTGCCGATCTCCACCGGCATGTCACTGCGCTGCTGGACAACAGTTGCCTTGTGTGTGGAATACCGGCAAATGGTATGGGGTGTATGATGGGGGCTGTATTGATGGCCCTCTGATTTATCCAGTTCGGTCCCCTCATAATGGTTGCGCAGCAAATTCATGATATCCCGCACTTCCAGAGTATGGTCCGGCTTCACTGAAACCGGCATACGTCCGATTTCCGCTTCTTCCAGCGACAAAGGAAATCCTTTATTCAACACCCGGGCCATGATCCACTGACGGTGGTTGTTGGAATTGGACAGATGGACATCCCTGGCGGAGTAAGCCCGCGCAAAATCAAAAGTCCCGTCTTCCTCCGGGTCGTACCAACCCCTCTCTACAGCATAATCAATCAGATCGGGTGAGGCAATAAAGTTGTCCCGGTCGTTCATATCCACCTGCCGGATGCTGAAGGTATTGGCCACAATGGCCACCTCATCATCCTGCACCCGCCGGGCAACATAATGCCTGCCCCGTACCATCTGCAGCTGCCAGGCCTCATCGGGCCCGACAATATTCAGGTTCCTGCCCGAGGGTCGATAACCGTACTGATCGATCAAATCGGCTGCCATCAACACAGCCTGCCTGGCCGTCTTCGCCCGTTGTGCCAGTATGATACGGAGCATGAAGCCGATGCCCCCGTCTTCGATCTGGCCCTTCTCTTCAAGCACCTCCAGCGGGTCTTCACGTGATTGACACCCATTGCTGCCAAAAGCCACGCCCCATTCATTGACCACCATGTTGGAATAATGGGTTGGGGGGGTGGCATCCAACCAGTAGGCGTATGACTGTGATCGCTGCGGGATCTTTAACCCCTGCAGGTTGGCCTGAAGAAAGGCGCCCTGGGAGTGATTGCGGCGGGGGAAACGCCACAGGTAATCCACCTGCATCCCCCCGTCATCCTCGGTTTTACCAAACAGGATCGATCCGTCCCGGGTGGTATTCTTACCGGCTATCACCACCGTGCAGGCCCGGGCCGGCAAAGCAGCCATTATAAGGACCACCAATATAAACCCGGCTGCAAAAGATATATGAAGTCTCATAATGATAGGAGTTGGTTATCCAAAGTTAATAAAAGGATTGGAAATCGGGAAAAAAAGCTATGGGTCAGAAAAACACAGACCGCACTGGATCATTGCTGCAACCTGCGAAAATATGCTTCGCTGTTGAGCCGGAGTCCCTTTGCCAAATCATTTGCCTGAGAGTAAAAATTGCTATGGGTCAGGAAGGAATTTTAATTTCCCTCTTGACTCATATTGGTTTTATATGTAACTTACTTCCAGAAGGGCATATATTATTTCCAGTGCCCCGGTATCCGATCCCCTCTCTTTTCAACAGGCTTAGCGGGTAAGTCTGATTGAATTGATTACTTGACTTGTAGAGCGTTTTTCAGACTTGTCAGTTTTTTTAGACTTCTAAATGGTTTTTATATGGGTTGCCCTGCCACCACCAGGTTGCAGTACCATTTGTATATGGCCCCTGCCGGCTTCCCGATTTATCTGTGCGAAACCTGTCCCATTCAAACTTTTAATCCCTCATGACCTATGAAAAAATGTTTTACCCTTGTTCTGTTTTTGGGTTTATTCATTGTTCAATCTGCCAAAGCAGACACCAATGTTTCCGGCACCATCGCTGTGGATTCCACCTGGGATTTGACCGGAAGTCCTTATATTGTTGAAGGAACGATCATTGTAGAGGACGGAGCCACTCTGTCCATTGACAGCGGCGTGGTAGTCCGTTTTCAGAGCAACCTGGGCATGGAGATCCGGGGTGCGCTTAACGCTTATAAATGTACCTTTACCTCCGATGAAGCCTCCCCATCCAGGGGGGACTGGAATGAGATACGCATCGGCAATGCGTCTGATCCGGGATCAGCCGTTTTTACCGGATGCATCATCGAATACGGCGGACATGCCACCTCCGACGACACTTACGGCATGGTGATGGTAGAAAGGGGAACCGCCACCTTTGAGGGAAGCAATGAGGTAGCCAGATCCAACAATGCGGGGGTGGCCATCGGTTCAAACGGGGTGCTTAATTTATTCGAAACCGTCATCTCAGCCAACAGCCGACCCGTAAGCTATCAGGGGCCCGGCTCGGTGATTCTCGGCCATGGCAACAACCTGACCGGCAACACCCGGGATGAGATACTGCTGAACTTCACCCAGAACAGCAACACCCTGGTGCTGGACACAGCCGATGTTCCCTATGCCTTTTCTGATGAGTATACCATTGCCTCCGGCGGCACCCTGCAGATCGACTCCGGCAACGTGATGTTGATGCATTCCCGCCTGGAAGTGCGAGGTACATTGAATGCCTATTACAGCACCTTTACTTCCGCTGCCGCCCCAAAAGCTCCGGGTGACTGGGAGGAGATAGAAATCGGCTATTCCTCCACCTCCGGTGAAGCCAACTTCTGGGGATGTACCATTGAATACGGCGGTCGTGCAAATAGCTCCGACAGTTACGGCATGGTACAGGTGAGCCGGGGAACAGCCAGTTTCTTCGACCATTGCCGGATAAGACGATCCAACAACATAGGCATCCGCATGGCCGGTACAGGTAATGTGAACCTCAGCAACTCACTCATCACAGAAAACTCCTGGCCTTTGTCGCTCTACGGACCCGGATCCCTGGTCTTCCAACAGACCAACGACCTGACCGGCAACGACCATGACGGGATATACATACGTTTCCGTAATCTGTACAGCAATTTCCTGCTCGATACCATTGACGTGCCTTATTATTTTTACAGCTCTTTCACCATTGAACCCGGTAACACCATGGAAATTGCTTCGGGCAACATCATGAAAACAGCCAGTTCCCTTACGGTGGAAGGCACCCTGGTCGCAGTGGCAGGAGAAGGGGAGTATATCTATTTTACTGCAGATGAAGATGATAACTTAGGCGGAGACACCAACAACGACGGAACAGCCACCACCCCCA